>CANFNA010000067.1 GCA_947448395.1 Chthoniobacteraceae bacterium | reverse complement strand
TGAAGCGTTGGACATCGCGACGATCGCCTTCAGTGCGTGATCCCTTGGGGGCGCGAGGGCCCAATTCAGGATTTGTTTTCAGCGAAAGAGAGATGCGTTTGCGGGGAAGATCAACTTCGAGAACCGTGGCTTGAACGCGTTGTCCTACCTTCAAGATTTCAGCCGGATTTTTGATGAATGTATCGGCGATCTGCGAGATGTGGACCAACCCATCCTGATGGACTCCGATATCCACGAAAGCGCCAAAGGCCGTCACATTGGTGACAATTCCTGGGAGTTTTAATCCGGGCTGCAAGTCTTCCACTTTTTCAACGCCTTCCGCGAACGAGAAGGCTTCAAATCCCTGACGTGGATCGCGTCCAGGTTTCGCTAACTCGGCAAGAATGTCTTGCAGAGTCGGAAGCCCGACGTCTGCGGAGACATATTTCTGCGGATTGATTTTAGAGCGGCGCGAAGAGTCTTTTAGCAGGTCAACAATGCCGCAGCTGAGGTCCGCTGCCATTTTGTCGACCAACTCGTAGCGTTCAGGGTGGACCGCGCTTTCATCCAAGGGATGCGCGCCTCCCCTTATTCGAAGGAATCCGGCTGCCTGTTCGAAAGTCTTAGGCCCCATTCCCGGCACTTTGAGAAGGTCTTTGCGTGACTGAAATGGTCCGTTCTCATCGCGGTATGTCACAATGCTGGCGGCGGTTCGCGCATTGAGTCCCGACACGTAGGAGAGCAGGTTTTTACTGGCGGTGTTTAATTCAACCCCGACGCTGTTCACGCAAGAGACGACGACATCGTCGAGTGAGCGTTTCAGCGCGTTTTGATCGACGTCGTGTTGGTACTGGCCGACTCCAATCGATTTTGGATCCAGCTTCACAAGCTCTGCTAGAGGATCCATGAGACGGCGGCCGATAGAGACCGCGCCCCGCACGGTAATGTCGTGGTTTGGAAACTCTTCACGAGCCACCTCGCTTGCGGAGTAAATGGATGCGCCGCTCTCATTGACCATAACGATGGGAATCGATGCGGGCAGGCCGAGTTTGCGGATGAAAGTCTCGGTTTCGCGTGAAGCTGTGCCGTTTCCGATTGCGATCGCCTCAACGTTGAATCGTTTCACAACTGCTTTGACCATTTCAGCGGCCTCCGCCTGCTCGCGGATGCTCTTTTCGGGATAGATGACATCGTTGGCCAACAGCTTTCCTTGCTGGTCCAGAAGGACAACTTTGCAGCCGGTGCGAAAGCCAGGGTCGATTGCGAGGACGGTTTTTTGGCCTAGTGGAGCAGCCAGCAGCAATTCTCGGAGATTGTCTGCAAATACGCGTACGGCTTCTTCGTCAGCGCGCTTTTTGAAGTGGACTCGAGCTTCACCTTCCATTGCGAAGCCGAGGAGCCGTTTGTAGCAATCTTGAACGGCGAGACGAACCTCTTGGCCGCAGGCGCTGTTGTTTTTGACGAATTGGGCCTCCAAAATGCCCAGGGCCTGCTCTTCGGGAGGCGTGAGTCGGGTAAATAAGAAGCCTTCCTCCTCGCCACGTCTCATGGCGAGAATTCGATGAGATGGTGCTTTGGAAGCGGGTTCGCTCCAGTCGAAATAGTCTTTGAATTTTGCACCCTCTTCCTCCTTGCCAGACACTACTTTTGATCGGATCACGCCTTGGGCGACATAGAGTTCGCGAAGTTTAGAGCGCGCTTCTGCATCGTCGTTTACGCGTTCGGCAAGGATGTCTCTTGCCCCTGCGAGCGCCACGGTCGTATCGGCAACCTCTTTCGCGGGGTCGACGAAAGCTGAGGCCTCTGTCACCGGCACGGTTTGGGGATTTTGCGTCCACAAGATGTCGGCTAAGGGCTCCAATCCCTTTTCCTTTGCGATGGTTGCGCGTGTGCGCTTTTTGGGACGGAAGGGGAGGTAAATATCTTCGAGGGTGGCAAGTGCTTCTGCTGCGTCGATTTTGATCTTGAGCGGTTCGGTCAACAGATTGCGTTCAACGAGCGACTGCAGGATGGATTCGCGGCGTTTATCGAGTTCTTCGAGTTGCTCGATGCGATCGCGGATTGAGGTGATTTTGACTTCGTCGAGTTCGCCGGTTTTTTCCTTTCGATATCGAGCAATGAAAGGGACGGTTGCTCCTTCTTCGAGGAGGATGGCGGTGGCAGCAACTTGGCGGGGTTGGAGGCCCAGTTCCTGAGTGATTTTGAGGATGTGCTTTTCGATCATTCGACGAAGGGAGAAAACGCTTGAAATAGATTTAAAATAGGCTTTCCAGCGGCGAAGTGCGTCTCGCTGAAAATGAAAAAGCCCCGGAAAACCGGGGCCCTTCAAGGTGCACGGAAAATAGGAGAAAAGCGAGGCTTAGGGCATCAGAACTTTTCCGCCGGTCGCCCAACTATCACCAGGCTTAAGAACGTTATCCTGACCGTCGGTTTGGATGGTGAGATTGTCTGAAAGCTTTTCTTTGGTCGCGGAGCCATCGAGGCGAACCAAAATGGCGGTCTTTCCTTCCCAGACGCCCCCTTTTTCACCCTTCTTGGTGCTGTATTTTCCTTCTGCTGAGGAGGGACCATCAAAAATGAGGGGCCAACGACCACTGCCGACATCATCGAGAGCCCCCATCATTGCCCAATGGTTTTCACCTTCAGTGATAGTCTTTTGATCGCCGGTGTTCGAATCCTGCTGCTTGCTTGCAGGGGTGTATGCGGAGCCTTTTACGAAGAACTGCTTCTTGTTCACCCCATATCCACTTGCGCCTGCCTCTTTTGGAAGAAGCTTTGAAAACGCCGCGCTGGCGGTTTCGCCGGCTGGAAACGCTCCGTCGTTATCGGTTGCGTACGTTTTCAGTGCCATCCCAATGTTCCGAGCATTGCTGAGTGCCTTGGTTTGGTTCGCGGCGTTGATGACGTTCGTAATGGCCGACGGTGCCAGGGTTGCCAGAATTCCAATGATTGTGATGACGACGAGCAACTCGATTAGCGTAAAGCCGGAGCGCAGTTGGATGGTTCTTTTCATTTTAAGGTCAGGAGTCTGGGAAGCTAAGGGTGAGAAGGGTGGAGTTCGAAGATGCTGTAGAGACGCGAACTAAAAATCGGATCAATCCTTCAGCGATGTACTAATAGGTAGGCGTTTTTGCGAGAGCATCAAGTTCTTCTTGGACTTGTGATGCGGGAGTTGGCGGTGACCAGCGCAGCCCAACTACCGCAAGAGGCGGGAGCCTGAGTACAAGAGATTTGGCGCGTCCTTGCCATGACTGACCATCTGCCCAAACTCCTCCGCAGTTTCCGCAGTTCGATCCACCGTAAGTTTGAGCGTCCGTATTGAGAATCTCCTCATAGAATCCTTCTGAATCAACGCCAACACGATAGCCCTCACGAACTACGGGGGTTGCGTTAATTACAAACACAACAACGCGTCCCTGAGCGCTGATTCGCTGAAACGCCACAACGGAATGGTCGGCGTCGTGGAAATCAATCCACTGAAATCCTGCATAGGAGTCGTCTTGGTCGAAGAGGGCGGGTTCAGAGCGATAAAGCCAGTTCAGATGCTGCACGAGGCGACTGAGCCCATCGTGCGATTCGCTCGCGAGTAAGTGCCAATCCAATGATTGGTTGTGATTCCACTCGGCCCATTGTCCAAACTCCCCGCCCATGAAGAGCAATTTTTTTCCGGGATGTGCGTACATCCAGGCGTAAAAAAGGCGGAGGTTTGCAAATTTTTGCCAAACGTCCCCAGGCATCTTGTTCAGAAGAGATCCCTTTCCGTGAACCACTTCGTCATGGCTGAGTACGAGCATGAAGTGTTCGTGGAACGCGTAGATAAGAGAAAACGTGATGTCTCCCTGATGATAGCGACGGAACACGGGCTCCTTGCTCATGTATTTGAGGAAGTCGTGCATCCATCCCATGTTCCACTTGAATCCGAAGCCGAGGCCTCCGAGGTAGGTCGGGCGTGAAACGCTTGGCCACGCAGTGGACTCTTCGGCGATTGTCATGATGCCGGGAAAACGTTCGTAACAAATTTCGTTAAAACGCTTCAAAAAGTAGATTGCGTCCAAGTTTTCTCGTCCGCCATGAGCATTAGGAATCCATTCTCCAGGTTTCCGAGAGTAATCGAGGTAAAGCATCGACGCGACAGCGTCCACTCGAAGACCGTCAATGTGATACTGATCCAGCCAGAACAATGCGTTTGCGATCAGGAAATTACGAACCTCATTTCGGCCGTAATTAAAGATGAGAGTTCCCCAATCGTTATGTTCTCCCTGCCGCGGGTCGGCGTGTTCGTAAAGACTCGTGCCGTCGAAGTTTGAGAGTCCGTGAAGGTCCTTCGGAAAGTGTCCGGGCACCCAGTCTAGAATAATCCCGAGGCCAGCTTGATGCGCCTTATCGACGAAGTATCGAAAATCGTCTGGATTTCCGTGCCGGCTGGTCGGGCAATAAAACCCCGTGATTTGGTATCCCCAAGATCCTTCAAAAGGGTGCTCCGCAACCGGCATCAATTCCAGGTGCGTATACCCCATTTTTTTGACGTAGGGTATCAGCTCGTCGGCCAATTCATGGTACGAGAGTGGTCGATTCTGATCTTCTGGTTTCCTTTTCCAAGATCCCAAGTGGACTTCGTATACGGAGATCGGTTCCTTTAAAAGTTCGCGGTGGCGTCGGGCCTCCATCCACTCGTTGTCATGCCACCGAAAACGATCGAGATTAAAGACCAGCGAGGCCGTTTGAATTCCATTCTGAGAGAAGAATGCGAATGGGTCGCTTTTGAGCACCACGTGCCCTTCTGCGTTAAGCACTTCAAACTTGTAGTGAGTGCCTTCGACAAGATGCGGGATGAAAATCTCCCAAATCCCGCATTCTGCCAACTTGCGCATCGTATGAATTCGGCCATCCCATTTATTAAAATCTCCCACCACGGAGACTCGGCGGGCATTCGGGGCCCACACGTGAAAACTGCACCCGTCTACGCCGTCGACGCGGCACAGGTGCGCTCCCATCCTTTCATAAAGACTCCAGTGCTGGCCTTCCGAAAAAAGGTGAGTATCGAAGCTGCTTAATAGACGCTCAAAGCGGTAAGGGTCCTCTAAAACCTGCTTTTCCCCAGAATGGAAGGTGATTTCCAAATGGTAGTTAATCTTTTCTGTTACCCCCTCGAACAGGACTTCAAAGAGTCCGTCTGGATGTGTTTTCGAAAGAAGTGTGGGGGATCCAAAGCTTGCTTCTTTCGGCACCATCCTTACCGAAGTTGCATCGGGACGAAGAACGCGGAGAACTCCCTTTTTCTCGTTATGATGAAAGCCTAATAACGAGAAGGGATCTCCATGCTGAGCTGCTAACAGTGAGTACAGCGCCCCCGAGTCTAGGGTCGGGTTGTCGGGTAGGACGGGTTGATTCATCGATTAAGAGTTTGGGGTTGCTGCAAGAGTGGGGCGAGGAAATTGCGATAGATGGATTTCCACCGATAGTTCCGCACCAAGGTTTTGCGCGCATGAATCGCACCTCGAGCTTCAATTTGCCGTACTAACCATGCGGCAATTTCTCGAGGCGCCCAATCCGGATTCCATGTAATGACGCCAGGTAGCGCGTTTAATGGGCTACGGTTTGGGCAAAAAGCTGGGATCCGAAAAGCTCCAGCTTCAAGAATGGGTAGGCCGAATCCTTCTTGAAGGCTCGGAAATAGGAGGGCGTCCGATACGGAGTAAAGACTGGCCAGTTGCAGAGCGCCGATTGATAGCTTGTCCGCTAGAAACCAAACGGCCGATTCGACTTTTTCGTCCTGAATGACGGTGTTTAGTTCTTCTCGGTAAAGCGCCGAATCTGTTCGATGCGGATCCGTTTGCCCTGAGACCACGTAATTCGCATTCCAGCCCAATCGGATTAATTCTGCGGTGATCCGAACTCCAGTCTCGATCGCTTTTCTTCGCACAATTCGGGTGGGATGAAACAGCACCAGGTCCGCATCCCACCAGCCTGCTGATTCTGCGAGGTCAGCCACTTGAGGGCAGAGATTGAGAGTGTCTGAGAGGCATATCCCATTTGGGATTGCGATGCAGGGCACCCTAAGGAGGTGGCGCACTTGCTGTGCTCGATCTTCGGAAACCGCGACGTACTCCCAGTCTGGGCATTTAGAAGCAATAATGGCCATCGCGTCCGAGCTTTGGAGCGCTGCGTATTCTGGATTTGCAGCCGCCAAATCGTGAACCCAGCAGATCCAGCGTGCAGAATGAACAGTGCTGGCCAAAGAACGCAGAGCTGCGGTGAGTTCGATGCTGAAGGGCATCGTTCCAATGTTGTGAAAAATAACGACATCCACCCCGCTGAGCGCGGCGGAGAGATATGTGATGAAATCGTGACGAAGAGTCTCTTTGCTAAGTGGAATAAAGCAGTGGGCGCGAGTCTCTTGGCCGCCCTCAAGGCAGGCCAACGTCACATGGTGTCCCTCCGTTCGGAAAATTTGAATTTGTTCCTCAACAACGCGTTCAACCCCTCCAACTAATGGAGGGGCAGAGTAGTGTAGGATCGCGATCTTCATTTCAGCATCTAGGAAAATGGAAATTTCTCTGCTTGCCAGCTTCGAAGCCTATCAGCCAGTATTCCCGCCCATTTTTGAAGCCAAGGTAGCTCAGAGGTAGAGCAGGGGACTCATAAGCCCTTGGTCGGGAGTTCAATTCTCCCCCTTGGCACTTCCTCTCCCAGATCCCTCTCAGTCGCAAGTACTCGCGAGGGCGCCCAGAAAGGCGGCGGCGATCTTCGGATCGGATCCGATTTGTGAGTCTTTTTTGAAAAATCAAGTTGCTTTCTGTAAGGTAAGCAGCAAACTTGCCGGCTCGTTTGAATTAAAAGCGCAGGAGAGGATTGGCTTTTAGCCCCTCGGTTGGACTGCATAACTATATGTCATTAAAAAGATCAAAACGCTATCGTGACGCGGCATCCAAGGTTTCCGTGGATCGTGCTTATTCATTGTCAGAGGCAATCACCACTCTCAAGAACTTGCCTGTAACCAAGTTTGACCAAACGGTAACCTTGTCTTTCCGTCTTGGTGTGGATCCTCGGCAGTCTGATCAGATGGTTCGTGGAACTTGCCCTTTGCCTCACGGCTCAGGGAAGTCTGTTCGAGTCCTTGTCTTTGCGGAAGGGGCTGCTGCGGAGGCCGCACGCGAAGCTGGGGCTGAGTTTGTGGGATATAAGGATATGGTGGATAAGTGCGTGCAGGGTTTTCAGGCGTTTGATGTGGCAATTGCAACGCCTGCTTGTATGGCGGAGGTTCGGAAGTTGGGTAAGGTTCTTGGGCCTCGCGGATTGATGCCCAATCCAAAGACAGGCACGGTTACTGATGATACGGCAAAGGCTGTTCGCGAAGTAAAAGCCGGGCGCGTTGAGTTTAAACTCGATAAAAATGGAAATATTGCCGTTCCCGTTGGGAAGTTTTCGTTCTCAGAGCAGAATCTCGGTGAAAATGGCGCCGCCGTTATCGATGCGGTAGTCAAGGCTCGTCCAGCTTCGGCAAAGGGGCGTTTCGTTGAGAATATTACTTTAGCTGCTACGATGTCTCCAGGGATTCGTGTGGACGCGGCTCCATTCCTCAAATTTTAAAGAAAGGGACACTAGATTATGCATCCTGCAAAAGCGACTATTGTTGAGGAAATTGTTGGGCGTCTGAATGCCTCGCCATTTCTCTTTGTTGCTGACTATTCGGGACTCCGAGTGGATCAGTTTTCCGAATTGCGCGATCGGTTGTATGCTGTTGGTGCTCGATTCCATGTCGTTAAAAACACCTTTTTGCGCCGTGCGGTCTCCGATGCGGGCTTGCCCGAGTTGGGTGAGTTGACGGGTCAGACGGCAATTGTGGTGGGCGATCGCGATATGGCGGCGGCGGCCAAAGTAGTTAAGACCTTTGCGTCCGAATTTAAGAGGCCGACGTTGAGGGCGGGGATCGTGGACCGTCTTGCGATTTCTGCCGCCCAAGTTGAGGCAATTGCTGATCTTCCTTCTCGTGAGGTTCTCTTGGCGACTCTTCTTGGGGTCCTGCAGGCTCCTGCAACACAGTTGGTTCGCGTTCTTAATGAGCCCGCATCCTCTCTTGCTCGAGTTCTTCAGGCAAAGGTTGATCAGTCGGGTTCCGATGCTGCGGCATAGATTCGTCCTCTCTAGACACATTGGACTGCTGGCCTCCAATGTTACTGAATAAATTTCGGCGGTGCCAGTCGCTGAAAAAATAGATCTTAGTTGTTCTGAGGTCTTATCAAAACAAACCTAATCATCGGTTCCTTGTCGGAGAGAGGGCCCTCTTTCTTAAATCAGTCAGAGCTCTGATTGGCGACGATACCAAAAAATAATATGTCAGACACACAAGCACTCGTTGAGCAACTAAGCGGATTAACTGTCCTTCAGGTTGCCGAACTCGTAAAAAGCCTCGAAGAAAAGTGGGGTGTTAGCGCTGCAGCGCCTGTCGCGGTAGCCGCTGCTGGGGGGGGCGCCGCCGCCGCAGCTCCAGTTGAAGAGAAGACTTCTTTTGATGTTATTTTGAAAGAAGCGGGAGCCAATAAGATCGGAGTAATTAAGGAAGTTCGTGCGGCTGTGGCAGGTCTTGGATTGGCTGAAGCGAAGGCCTTGGTTGAAAGCGCGCCAAAGGCAATCAAGGAAGGTGTTACCAAGGAAGAGGCTGAAGAGATCAAGAAGAAGATCGAAGCGGCTGGCGCCAAGGTTGAGGTTAAGTAGTTTCTTTTAAAGGGTGGTGGTGGACTAAGATGCACCACCTCTCTCGGCGTCCGGTTAGTATAAAAGCTTGCCGGGCGCTCGTTTATATCAGTAGGTAATTTTCAAAAATTTTTGTTCAAAACTCAACATACCGTAGAGTCGCGTGCGTGGTGAGCAGGGTTGTTTCCCTGTTTTTAATCGTGCCTGCGACTCTGCGGTTTTTTGCCCGCAGCTTCTGAAACAGTCTCCTCTCATGTCTGAGCGTATCAACTTCGGCAAAATTAAGGAAGGCGTTGAACCGCCCAACCTTATCGAAATCCAGTTAAACTCGTATGTCGAGTTTCTGCAAAAAGACCTGTCTCCGAGTAAACGGAAAGACGTCGGATTGCAGTCGGTATTTAGGGAAGTTTTCCCAATTCCGAGTTACGATGAAAAAGTCGTTCTTCACTTTGAATCCTATGAAATAGGAGATCCAAAAATGAGCGTAAGAGAGTGTATGCGGGAGGGGCAGACATTTTCAGCTCCCTTGTATGTAACTTTCTCTCTCAAAGAAGAGCGGGGAACGAAAGAGGAGAAAGTGTACATGGGGGAAATTCCCCTCATGACGCCGCAGGGAACTTTTGTTGTGAATGGTGCGGAGCGTGTGGTGGTTTCCCAATTACACCGGTCACCGGGAATTGCGTTCGAATCTTCGATTCATCTAAACGGAAAGGTTTTGTACTCGTTCCGAATCATTCCCGATCGTGGTTCTTGGCTTGAAGTTCAGTATGATACCAATGATTTGCTGTACGTATATCTAGATCGTCGCAAGCGTCGCCGAAAATTTCTCGCAACGACTCTTCTAAGGGCCTTTGGGTATGGGAGTGACGAGGAGATTATTAAACTCTTCTATAAGCTTGAAACATTGAAGCTTAGTGAGAGTTTGGAGGAGGACGCGTTTTCTTCCAAGGTTCTTGTTGCTGATGTAATGGACGGTGAGCGTCCGGTGGCAAAGGCTTTCGAAAATTTAACGAAGAATACAATCTCTGAGATCCTGTCCATCGGTGTAAAGACCGTCCATGTTGTGGACCTTCGCGGGGACGACACTATCATTAAGGCCCTTAAAAAGGATCCTGTTGATAGTGAAGAGGAGGCTCTAAAAGAAATCTATCGCAGACTACGTCCTGGCGATCCGCCTACCGTTCCCAATGCTCGAGGTTTGTTGAAGCGGTTGTTTTTCGACCCCAAAAAATATGATCTGGGGCGCGTTGGAAGGCACAAAATAAATCTGAAACTCGGCATCGACGTCAGTTTGGATGAGCGCGTGCTCACCAAAGAAGATTTCATAGCCGCAATGAAGTACCTCATTCTGCTTCGGGTTGGTGATGGGCGTTTGGACGATATTGATCATTTAGGTTCCCGCCGCGTTAGGACGGTTGGAGAGTTGCTAGCAAATCAGTGCCGAGTCGGATTGGCTAGAACAGAGCGGTTGGTGAAAGAGCGGATGACCTTATTTGATGTGAATATCGAAGGGATGACCCCTCAAAAGCTAATTAATCCGAAGGCTTTATCCGCTGTTATACGTGATTTCTTCGGGCGCTCTCAATTGAGTCAGTTTATGGATCAAACGAACCCGCTTGCTGAGCTCACTCATAAGCGGCGTCTCTCCGCTCTTGGACCAGGTGGTTTGAGTAGAGATCGAGCGGGCTTCGAGGTTCGAGACGTTCATCCTTCTCATTATGGTCGGATTTGTCCAATCGAGACTCCGGAAGGTCCTAACATTGGGTTGATATCTTCCATGTCAACTTATGCTCGAATCAATGATTTCGGATTCATAGAGACTCCCTATCGGAAGGTTGAGAACGGGCGTGTGACTGGAGAGATCGAATATCTCACCGGAGATCGAGAAGAAAACTTCTTGGTAGCTCAGGCTAGTGCACCGACAGACGATAAGGGTAAGTTCAAGGAGCCGAAGGTCGCAGTTCGTTCTGGCGGCGACTTCCTCGAGGTCGACCCAAGTCAGGTGCATTATCAGGATATTTCACCGAAGCAGTTAGTGTCTGTTGCAGCGTCTTTGATTCCTTTCTTGGAACATGATGATGCCAATCGCGCACTTATGGGTTCTAACATGCAACGGCAGGGTGTTCCGCTGCTTGTTTCTGAGGCTCCGTTTGTTGGAACGGGAATGGAAGGTAAAGTTGCTCGGGATTCCAAAGCTGTAATTGTTGCGGAGGGCGACGGTATAGTCGCGAGCGTGACTGCCGATCAGTTGATAGTTTCTACAGACGGCGAATTACCAGATGGGAAAAAGAAGCTTCGGCATGACCCCTCTGAGGGAGTCTGTGTCTACGACTTGCGCAAGTTTATGCGGTCAAACGCTGGGACATGTGTCAATCAGCGCCCGATCGTGAAAAAGGGTCAAAAAGTAAAGAAAGGACAGGTCATTGCCGATGGCCCTAATTGTGATAAGGGAGAATTAGCTCTCGGACGCAATGTTCTAGTTGCCTTTATGCCTTGGAATGGGTATAACTTTGAGGACGCGATCACAATCTCGGAGAGGGTCGTCAAGGAGGATATTTACACATCCATCCACATTGACGAATTCGAAATTGGCGCTCGCGACACCAAACTCGGCCCTGAGGAAATCACCCGGGATATTCCGAATGTTTCAGAAGAGGCCCTGAGGAATCTTGGGCCTGACGGCGTTGTTCGTGTGGGTGCGGAAATTAAGCCAGGTGATATTCTCGTTGGCAAGATTACCCCGAAGAGCGAGACCGAGTTGGCGCCCGAAGAGCGTCTCCTGCGTGCAATCTTCGGTGAGAAGGCTGCTGACGTCAAGGACACTTCCCTCACTGTGCCATCTGGGACTTACGGGATAGTGATGGATGTGAAAGTTTCAAGCCGTAAAGAGGTGGCTCGAGTTAAACTGAGTCCAGGCGAATCCAAGCGACAGCAGAAGCAGGCTGAAGAGGAGTATCTCAAAAAGAAAGAGGAGCTCTTCGATGAGTTAACCGAAGCGCTCGCCAACATACTTCTTGGCGAAAAAATTCCGTTGGATGTGGTCAATGCCCAGACCGGTGAGATTATAATTCCGGCAAATCGTAAAATTACCAAGACCTTGCTTCGAAAATTGGCTCAGGTTTACGATCATGTTGATATTGATCCTTCTCCTATCCGAAATAAGATTCGTGAGATAATCGGTGAATTCGAGCCTAGGTTCCAGGAGTTAGAACAGGAGCATGAGGCTTCGATGGATAAGCTTGAAAGCGGCGATGATATCGATCCTGGAATTATCAAACAGGTTAAGGTGTACGTCGCGTCCAAGCGGAAGCTGTCCGTTGGGGATAAGATGGCCGGTCGGCACGGGAATAAAGGGGTTGTTGCTCGAATCGTTCCAGAAGAGGATATGCCTTTCCTAGCGGATGGGACACCGGTCGACATTTGCTTAAATCCGCTTGGGGTGCCGTCCCGTATGAATGTTGGTCAGGTTTTGGAGACCCACCTCGGAATTGCTGCTAAGGCTCTAAATTTTAAAGTGGCAACACCTGTTTTTGACGGAATTAAGGAGGAGCAGGTGTTCGAATTCTTGAGCCAGGCAAAGCAAAAGGAGGGTTTCACCTGGGTTACAGATACGGGTAAATCGACTGTCTACGATGGTCGGACCGGTGATGCTTTTGATCAACAAATCGTGGTGGGTTATATCTACATGCTCAAATTGGGGCATTTGGTTGCGGATAAAATCCATGCTCGCGCGGTTGGTCCTTACTCCTTAGTAACGCAGCAACCGTTGGGTGGTAAGGCCCAGTACGGCGGTCAGCGTTTTGGGGAGATGGAGGTTTGGGCCTTGGAAGCTTACGGGGCCGCTTATACTCTCCAAGAGTTGCTGACGGTGAAGTCTGATGATGTTCAAGGAAGGACGAGGATTTACGAGGCGATTGTCAAGGGAGATAATTCGCTGGAAGCGGGGACTCCCGAGTCGTTCAACGTTTTAATCAAGGAAATGCAGTCCCTTGGTTTGGACGTGAAAGTTGGTGGACGTCCTCCGCAGGGACTCCCAGCCGTTCCCGTTGCTTTGCCGCCATCCGGCGTTTAACAGAGTTCTTACCACAAAAATCCCGGCTCCCGTCGCTTAGATCGGCGGGGGCCCCTTTCCTAAATAATAGACGGAACCTTTTCTTATGATCGATACCCCTTCTTTTCGCGAGCTTGTTGGCGAGGAGCGCGCCGTTGGTTTTGACCAAGTGGGCATCACAGTTGCTGCCCCAGACACTATTCGTTCGTGGAGTCACGGTGAGGTTAAAAATCCAGAAACGATCAACTATCGCACTTTTAAACCTGAAAAGGGTGGTTTATTTTGTGAACGGATTTTTGGTCCTACTCGGGACTGGGAGTGTTCCTGCGGAAAATATAAAAGGATTAAACACAAGGGTGTTATTTGCGATCGTTGTGGTGTTGAGGTGACTTTGGCGCGTGTAAGGCGTGAGCGGATGGGTCACATCGAGTTGTCTGTCCCGGTGACGCACATTTGGTTCTACAAGTGCATGCCTTCTCGTATTGGACTAATGCTGGACATGTCTGGCAGACAACTTGAGCGGGTAATTTATTATGAGGATTATCTCGTAATTGATCCTGGCAGTACCACTTTGGAGAAGGGGCAATTGTTGACTGAGACAGAGTATCGCGATGCATTGGACAACTTTGGGGAAGGCAATTTTACTGCTGGAATGGGGGCCGAGGCGATTCGCGAGCTGTTAGCGAGGGCCAAGTTGGATGAAATGCAGCGCGAGCTCGAGGAAGAGATGGGCTCTACCAAGTCAAAGCAGGTACGGAAGAAAATAGCCAAGCGGCTTAAATTGGTTCAGGGCTTCTCCTCTAGCAAGACCCGCCCGGAATGGATGGTGCTGGAAGTTTTACCGGTGATTCCTCCTGATTTGCGTCCGTTGGTTCCTCTAGAGGGCGGTCGCTTTGCTACGTCGGATTTGAATGACCTCTATCGCCGCGTCATTAACCGTAATAATCGGTTGCGGAATCTTCTTCAGCTGAAGACTCCCGACGTGATTATTCGCAATGAAAAACGGATGCTGCAAGAAGCTGTGGACGCTTTGTTCGACAATGGTCGTCATGGGCGAGCGGTGACAGGAGCTGGCAATCGTCCGCTTAAGTCGCTGTCTGACATGCTGAAGGGCAAGGGTGGGCGTTTTCGTCAGAATCTGCTCGGCAAGCGCGTAGATTACTCCGGTCGTTCAGTGATCGTTATCGGACCAGAATTGAAGCTTCATCAGTGCGGTCTTCCGAAGAAGATGGCCTTGGTGTTATTTGAGCCTTTCATCATTCGAGTGCTTAAGGAGCGCGGCTACGTTCATACTGTGCGTAGTGCCAAAAAGATGATCGATCGTCAAACGCCGGAAGTTTGGGATATCCTCGAGCAAGTTACTAAGGGGCATCCTGTTCTCCTGAATCGGGCTCCTACTTTGCATCGGCTTTCTATTCAAGCCTTTGAGCCTCAGCTAATCGAGGGCGAGGCACTTCGCATTCACCCTCTTGTTTGTACAGCTTACAACGCTGACTTCGATGGCGACCAGATGGCAGTGCATGTTCCTCTTTCTGTGGAGGCTCAGATGGAGGCGCGTATGCTGATGCTCGCTTCCAATAACATCTTTTCGCCTTCGAGCGGGAAGCCTGTGACAACGCCCTCGCAGGACATCGTTTTGGGATGCTACTATTTGACTCAGAATCCCCGGAAGGTTGGAGAGAATAAATCGGCACGCTTGTCCCTGTTTGCTTCGGCTGCTGAGGTTGAGTTTGCTCTGTCTGAGAAGTCAGTGAAGGTTCACGATCGCATTCGTTTCAAGAATCCGGATTTTGGACAAAAAACTGTGTATGGGGATTCGTCTTTGAGGGTGATCGAGACAACCGTAGGCCGGGTGCTATTCAATGAGATCTGGCCCAAGGGGGTTGGGTTCTTCAATAAGGCC
>CANFNA010000066.1 GCA_947448395.1 Chthoniobacteraceae bacterium | reverse complement strand
TCCCCCAATCCATCCACCCGTGCAGCGTAACAAATCGGAGTCGAATACAAGGGTCCCTCCCTTGTCATCGCCGACACGAACCGCGATGCCCTTTGGCGTCGACCCCGGATTTTCGCCAGGCAGTTGTACCGAGAGATTCAAAAACGGACCGTAGTCCATGTCCCACTTCGCACGCCCGGCAGGTGCTTTAGCAGAGGATTCCCCAGCCCCTTTGGCATCCCATTTGAGCGGCAGGAAAGTGAGAGCAGAAAAGGCAAATGCACAAAGAGAAGTCGAAGGGAGGAGACGCATAGAACTCGGACGATTTTTCGGGAGCAACCATAAGCCCCGCAGGTGGACCTTATAAAGCCTCCTTCCTTAGTCCCTGAAAATCCTAATTCAGCGCAAAGATGCGTTTCCTCAAAACGGTCACCCAACAATTTCACGGATCACGTGCCCATGAACATCGGTCAAACGCCGGTCGATCCCGTTGTGCCGGAAACTCAACTTCGTGTGGTCTATTCCCAATAAATGAAGAATCGTCGCGTGCACATCATACACCTCCGTCGGATTCTTCCGGTCCAGAGGCTTATACCCCCACGCATCGCTTTCACCATGCGTCACCCCTCCCTTAATCCCGCCGCCGCAAAGCCAGTTCGTGAACACGTAAGGATTGTGATCGCGTCCCTTCATTCCTTGGGAGGACGGCATCCTGCCAAATTCCGTGGTCCATAAAATGACGGTGTCCTCCAGCATGCCTCGCTGACGGAGATCCTGGATTAAGGCCGCCGCTCCCCGCGCCATGCCCATGGCCAGCGGTCCATGGTCACGACGGATATCCTCGTGCGAATCCCAATTTCGACGCGGAAACCCATTGTCATTGCCACTCCAAACCTGAACGAATCTCACACCTCGTTCCAAAAGTCGCCGAGCAGCCAAGCATTTCTGCGAGAAATGAAACGTTTCTTCATCCGTATTGATCTCCGTCGCCCAACCCTGCGCGCCTCGCTCTAACCCATACAACTTCAAAACGTGCTCGGGCTCAGCCTTCAAATCCAAGGCTTCCGGTGCACTTAATTGCATTTTGGCAGCCAGTTCGTAACTCCGGATCCGGCCTTCCAAGCGAGGATCTTCCTCCCGGTCCGCCAAATGCTGGCGGTTTAACTCCGCCAGAAGTCTCTGCGTCGCCAGCTCTCCCCGCTCGGTAAGATACTTTCCAGACTTGTGCGGAAACAAATCTGCAACCGGATTCTCCCTCCCCGGATAAATCGTCGTCCCGCTATGGTGCGTCGGCAAAAATGCCGATTCCCAATTCTTTACTCCATTGGATGCAAAACCTCTGTGGTCCGGAAGCACCACAAAGCTCGGCAAATTGTCGTTCAACGAACCCAGTCCATAACTCACCCAGCAGCCTGCCCCAGGAAAACCAGGAAGCTGAAATCCCGTCGCCTGAAGCAGCGTCGCAGCCGAATGAACCCCGGATTTCCCAACCATGTTGTGAATAAACGCCATTTCATCCACGACCGAGCCCAACGGTGAAACCACCTCGCTCAGCAACTTCCCGCTCTCACCGTACCGCTTGAAATCCCAAACAGGCCCAAGCCAAGGCCCCAGTCCATTTTGAAAAGCCTCGACCGGTTCCCCAAAATCACTCGGTTGCCCATGCCTCTTCACAAGCTCCGGCTTATAGTCGAACAGATCCAAGTGGCTAGCTGCGCCCGCCATAAAAAATTGAACCACCCTTTTCGCCTTCGGTGCATGGTGAAGCACGCTGCTTTCTTTTGGCGCATCCGCACCCACACACACCTCCGCTCCAAGTAATGAGGCAAGCGCAATGCCACCCAGCCCTCCACCCGAACTCCAAAGGAAATCACGCCGAGAAATCGGCTGCGATGCCGATAATAAATGATAGGGCGACTCGTTTTTCATGCGCTCGACAGCTCAATCCACAAAGGCAAACTCGTTCAGGTTGAAAAGAAGACGACTCAGGCTGGGAAGTCCGTTTACACGCGTAAATTCAGTCAGTTTTTCCGACGCCTGACTCGATGGTGGGTGCCCCAAAGCCAAACGATACGCGTGCTTCACCTGCTGCTCCAACGCCTCGCTCCCAACCTCCTTTAAAATCCGATCAGAAAAATGCACTGCTTGCGTCACCATGAAACCATTGTTGAGCAACGCCAGCGCTTGAGGTGCTGATAAGGTCTCGTTCCTCTTATCCACACGCATCGATGGATCCGCACAATCTAAAGCACTCATCCAAGGCTGCGTCTGCGACCGCACAAGAAATCGATAAACAGCGCGTCTCCACGTTTTAGGATCCTCCGGATTTGCCAACTGATACTCGTAGTGAGGAGAGTGCGCTGGGTGCTCAATCACGAAATCCTGCCATCCCGGTCCTCCCATGCTCAGATCCAACTTGCCGCTCACAAAAAGAACCGTGTCTCTCAAAGCCTCCGCCTCCAGCTTTCGACGATTCTGGCGCCACAGCATCGTATTATTCGCATCAATCAATTGAGCTCGCGAATTCCCCTTCGAAATCTGCCGGTAGGTCCTACTTGTCACAATCATCCGGTGTAATTCCTTCAAAGAACCGCCCCGATCCCGAAACGCCGTAGCCAACCATTCCAGAAGCTCCGGATGCGAGGGCTGCCCGCCGTTTTTCCCAAAGTCATTGGGGGTATCCACAAGCCCGCGGCCAAAATGGTAGTGCCAGACTCGATTTACAATACTCCTCCAAGTCAGCGGATTGTTGGGATCCACGATCCACCGTGCAAGTGCCGCACGTCGCTCACCCTCGGAAGCATCAGCGGGCAGCAAAAATCTGCTGGGTTGAAAAGTGAAAGCAGAAAGCGCCCCAGGGCCCATTTCCGCCCGAGGCGCCGTCACCTGCCCTCGTGCCAAAAGAAAAATAGGCCGAGGCTTTCCACCAGAAGCTCCCGTCCCGCGAAAGTTGCCCGACCCCGTATGCACCGTCGCCGCATAAACAACATCCGGTTTCGGCAACCTCGCACGCGCATCAGTCGCCTCGGCGAGCAAGCGCGACACGTCCGCATGAACATCACGGTCTTCAGAACTCCCAGCTCCCAACAATAACAACTCGCGCCGCGATTTTAATACCGACAAAACCGCCGCCGGCTCCTCAGGCATTGCCGAGTCCACCAAATTTGCCCTTCGCCAGCGAGGTGGCGCTTCAATCGAATCCAGCGCACTCACTCCCTTGTTCAGCGCCACGTTGTGCGCCGTCGAATCGTAAACTTCCAACTCCGCGAGCGCGAAAATAAAGTCGTCCTTCCTCGGAGCCAACTTTGTCGCAGTCACTCGAACGTATCGAGCCGTCGCGCCTTGAGCAGAAAAGGTCTGCGGCTGCTTTACCACTTTAGGTCTGTCAGCCTTCGTCTGATCAGCAATCACAATCACACCCTGCCTGAACGCCCCTTCTTCACAGACCTCAACTTTGTATCGCAGCGGAAATCCAAACCCGGCCCCAATGTTGTTGAAAGTGTCATAGCATGGATGCAGGACGATCCTTTCCAGCGGCACGCTCGATCCCAAATCGACCTGCACCCATTTCACCTCATCTTGATTGGCCGAAATCGCACTGTGATATCCATACTCTGGGCGGGGGTTGCCTCCGGTCTTTTTCGACTCCACCTCAATCTCTTTGTCTAAGTCCGCCAATGGCTTCCCCGCCAAACCAGAAAGCCGTTTCTCCAACTCGCTCTTTTTCTCTCCAAGCAAAGTCATTTGCCTCTCAATCTCGTTGTACTTTGAGGAGAGCTGAGGATCCGGAAAATACTTCTTATCAGCGCGGTCTACGGCAGCGAATGTCGCCTGCAAGCTATAGTAATCCTCCTGCGTGAATGGATCGAACTTATGGTTATGACATTGCGCGCAGTGAATTGTCACACTGCAAAAAGTCCCGATGGTATTGGAAACCATGTCATCGCGATCGAGGTGCCTCGCGATTTTTCCATCGGTTTTTGTCTCCGAAACTTCTTGGTGTCCAATGAGGTCCCAAGGCCCTGCCGACAAGAATCCCAACGCCTCAATCCCATCTCGCGTTCCTGGGAAAAGCACATCACCAGCAATCTGCTCCTGAACAAACTTGCTGTATGGCTTATCCTCGTTGAACGCCCGAATCACGTAGTCTCGGTAAGGCCACGCATTCGGACGGGGCTTGTCCTTGTCGTACCCGTGAGTGTCCCCGTAATGAACGACATCCAACCAATGCCGAGCCCAGCGTTCTCCATATCGCGGAGACGCAAGCAGACGATCCACCACCTTTTCAAAAGCATTCGCTGAAGGATCTGCCACAAAAGATGCAGTCTCAGATGCGGTGGGAGGCAGCCCAATCAAATCAAAAAACACTCGCCTCAAAAGCGTCTCACGGTCCGCTTCCGGCGAATGCTCCAACCCCTTTTTTTTCAACTCGGAGATCACAAACGCATCAATCGGGTTGATGCCTCCATCCCCCACAACCGGAACGACCGGACGACTCATCACTCTAAACGACCACCAATCTAGAGGATCCTTTTTTGCAGTCTTCTCAGCCTTCCCCCACCTGGCCCCTTGCTCAATCCACCGTCGTAAAATCGCGATCTGCTCCACCTTCAGTCGCGCTTGAGAGCTCTTCTCAGGTGGCATCACCATCTCCTTATCCTCCCCACTCACAAACCGCAGAAGCGGGCTGCCCTCAGGATTTCCGGGCAAAATTGCAACTTGCCCAGATTCACCGCCTTTCAATGCGTCTTCAGATCCGTCCAACCGGTAACCGCTCTTCTGTTTTTCAGGCCCATGGCAAGCAATGCAATGCTCCTGAAAAATCGGGCTTACCTCCTTTTCAAAATCAACCCCCACCTCCGCTAGAGCTGACTCAGGGAGCGCCATTATCACTGCGAAAAGTATCGCAGCGATCTCCAGAAAAGAACGTTTCATGGCCTCACCTATTACCAGCTCCAGACTCAACGCGAACTGGACGTCTGATTCCAAAGAATTTGAAGGTTATGCGTCTGCCTACCCGCAAGAATCAGATCAGGTTTTCCGTCCCCGTCTAAGTCCGCAGATTTAATGTCCTCAATGGCAACCGAGTCGCCAGATATCTGCGAGGTCCTCCAATTTAAGCCCTCTGGATCCAGCGGCGTATAAAGGCGCACTCCAGGCGATCCTTTAGGATTCATCGCTCGCCAGCCTGCCACAATCTGGTCGCTGCCAGTCCCCAAAAAGTCGCCCATGACAACGGCATGCCCGTCCTTCAATGTGTCATCTAGGACCTGCCGTTTCCACGGCCCATCCCCACTTTTCGACCCAGTGTAGATTGAAACCGTCCCGCCATGCATTGGCTCAATCGTTCCAAGTAACCGTCCCCCGTTTGGCAACCGCCCATCGCGAATTTCTCCGGTCCAAACATCCGAAATTTGGCTTTTCTTCCACGCCTCACCCTCACGGCCGAAACGAAAAACCCCTTCCTTCGCTGCCGTTAAAATTTCGTGCTCAGGCGAATCACTCCAGCGGATCGGGTGAAAATTGTGGCTCGCATGCGTAAAGTCACTCACCAGCGCCAACGCCCATGAGTCCCGCGGATTCGCAGGCTTGCGATACGCATAAACGCGGCTTCCGTCGCCAGCATTATTGCGATTCCCCCTCCCATGCAACGGTTTCACAATCAAATCCCAAGCCCCTGAGGAAGCATGAACCCAATGCATCCGGTGCACCGTCGGTTCATGGTGCAACTTCACCGCCTCCCAAGGCTGCGTTCTATCCTTCTGCGGAATCAGATAAAATACGCCGCCGCTCTTCGCGGGGTCATCCGTCTCCCCCGGGTTCCACTGCGCCCCAATCGCAATCTCCGCCTTCCCATCGCCATCCAGATCGCGGGCAGCGATACAAACATTGTCTCTCTCTGTCAGATTCTCGCAGATGAGGTGCCTTTTCCACGTCGGATTTTGGTACCACTGAACGGAACGTTGGTCGGCTAGAAGGATGTCCAATTTGCCGTCACCATCGACGTCCGCGACCGCAATCCCGTAGCCAATCTGGATGTTTGAATCGATCTCTTGAACTCTAAAGAGAGGCTCAGGCGGAGCGGCGTTTATCCGGTTGAAAATGGCTAAAACAGCCACGAGCACGAGAAGGGGGATAATACGCATGGGGTGAATGCTCAGACGACCCAACTCTGGGAGTTAAATTAGAAGCGAAAGTGAGTTCAAAAAGGCCGTCGAGGGATCAAGCTCTCGGATGAGCTTGATCGTAAGCGGCACGAAGACGCTCCACAGTCACATGCGTGTAAATCTGCGTTGTGGAGAGACTGGCATGCCCCAAAAGCGATTGGACACTGCGCAAATCGGCCCCTGCATCGAGCAAGTGCGTGGCGAAGGAGTGCCTCAGCTTATGGGGACTCACAGCCAAAGCTACGCTCGTGTGCTTCACATACCGCTTCAGCAACTCCCAAATACCGCCCGAACGCATCCGCTTGCGGAGCTTGTTAATAAACAGGGGCCCAACCTCAACTTTTGCCGCATGTCGATACCGCTGAATCGCTTGTAAAGCAGGCTCCCCAACCGGAACGACCCGTTCCTTTCTCCCCTTGCCAAGAACGCGAACACTCTCTGAAAACACGTCAACTTCAGCCACATTCAGGCCGGCCAATTCTGAAATCCGCAAACCGCTGGAATAGAAAAGCTCCAGAATCGCCGCATCCCGCAGCGGCATCCACACAGGAGCCTGCTTTTGCTTCGGAACACGGAGAGGAGCGCTTAGAATTTCATCCATCTGAGACACACTCAGTACCACCGGCAATTTTCGCCCCAGCTTTGGAAGTTGCACGACTTTCAAGGGATTATCCTTCAGCCCAAAGCGCTCCGTCAGAAAGCGATAAAAGGTCCGGAAGGCTGCAAAGTGGAGACGAATAGTCGGTTTTGCAAGCCCTTCCCGGGACATTTGAACCAAGTAGAGCCGAAAATGATCCGGAGTCATCTCTATCCACGCCCCTTTTTCTGAACGAAATTCCGCAAATCGCTCCAGCGCATGCCGATAGTTCAGCAGCGTCCTGGGAGACACCTGCCGTTCAAATTCGAGATGCTGTAGAAAATCTCCGAGATGACGGTCGCGGCGAGGGGGCCTCTTCACCCGTTGATTGTGCCACTTGCCCAAAAAAACTCCAGCTCAGCCACACCACGCCTCGTCCTCCAATACGCCCCCAATAAAATCGACGAATTAATCGGTTCAGAGAAACAAGTTGCGACAGGGTCCCGGCACTTTTAGGTTCCTCCACTCTTCAAATTACCGAAAACCCTAGGTTTCCCTTCCCAGCCCTGCGTTATGGTCAACATTTTCCGCCGCTTCCAAAAGTCCCTCCTCGCGATCCTCACCTTCCTCGTCATCGTTTCCTTTGTCATCATGTATGCGGGACCGGGAAGCCGCCTCCAAAGAATGAATTCCGACAGCGTTGGAACACTCTACGGACGAGATATCTCTTCCTTGGAGTATCGAAACGTGATGATCCAATTCGACGTTCTCAGAACCCTAGGCATGATCGACGTCGTCATCCATCTGGCCCAAAACGCCCGCTCCATGCAGGACGCCATGGATAATTACGTCTGGAATACTCTCGTTCTTCGGCATGAAGCGGATGCCCTTGGGATACTCCCTTCGGACAGTCAAATCCTCGAAGCGATCCAACAAATTCCGGCCTTCCAGACGCGCGGCCAGTTCGACAACACCCGCCAAACTCAATTCCTCGAAATGTATCTGCGCCCGCGTGGAATCGATGATAAACGATTCGAGCAAATCGTCGCGGATTCTCTACGTCTCAAAGCCGTCCGGAATGCCCTCGCAGCAAGCTACACTCCCGCCCCGGACGAAATTGATACCGCCTACCGCCAACAGTATCAAAAAATCCAGACTGGCTTGCTTCGCTTCGCCAAGGCCGACATGGAAAAAACCATTCAGATCTCCGACGAAGACCTCAAAAAAGAGTATGATGCTCGGAAGGAAACCCTCAAAACCAAGGAGAAACGCAAAGTCGACTTTGTCCAGTTCCCCCTCCCAACACCCGATAAAGACGGCAAACGACCAGAGGCCGAGGCCATGCAGAAACTCGCCGACCGGGCCGCGGACTTTGCAGGCGCTGTGATGGAACCAAATGCCAAATTTGAAGATGTCGCTAAAAAATTTGAGGCAGAAATCAAATCGACGGGATTCTTCGAATTGGGCGACACGGTGAAGGAACTCGGAAGCGACCCTCGGATCGCAGCCGCGGCCTTCCAACTCTCGAAGGACAAACCCTCTTCCGAAGCAATCGGATCCTCTTCAGGCTATTTCATTTTCCATCTCAAAGACACAGAAGCTGCCCGGCCGCTGTCCCTCGAGGAATCAAAGGAAAAGCTCACAGGAAGCCTCAAAGCTGATCGAACCCGGGAAGCCCTCTCTATCAAAGTGTCGGAGGCGCGAAAGAAAATTGAGGAATCGATCAAGTCGGGAAAATCCTTCGCAGATGCCGCAAAAGAAGCTGGTCTCAAAGTCGAATCTCCAGAGCCATTCTCCAGAGCGGAATCCAAGCTGACAGGAGAGAGCGCGAGCCTCATCCAAAACGCAGCGGCAGATCTCAAAGATGGTCAACTGAGCACCCCAGTTGAAGGCGTCGCAGAAACACTACTCATCCACGTTGAAAAACGCCTCCCCATCGATCCGGCCGATGTTGAAAAACAGCGCGCCTCCATCACTCCAATGCTCGAGACTCAGAGAACGGATGGATTGCTCGCAGAATGGATCGACAGGCAACGCGCTGCAGCCGGCTTACAGCTCGCTCAGGGCCGCTAAGTTTCCCTCCAGTTCATCACCCAAGGCCCCCTTTCCCACCTCAAAAATGCTTCTTCCAGAAGTCGAATCGCTATTCGACGAAGCAAATGGAGATCTGGCCTTGGGCGATTTGGCCGCTGCGGTCCCCAAATACGAACGGTGTGTCGAGCTGGCGCCCGATTTTTTTGAGGGCTGGCATGCGCTTGGAATGGCTCGAATGAAGGTAGGACTTTACCCCGAGGCGATCGCAGCCGGATTGAAATCCGTCGAATTGAATCCAAAAGACCAACTGGCATGGTCCAGTCTCTCGCTCTTCTACGTGCGTAACGAACAAATTCCAGAAGCAGAAGCGGCTGCTGCAAAAGCACGGGTTCTCGGCTGGGGCGAACAACTCAAAAAGAACGCCTAGCCGGAGCAACCTTGGTGCTGGAAAACTTGACACTTTGAGGCGCGCGGGAGTACCGATAGCGACTGTGTCCTTCCTCACTCGAGTTCTTGCGCTCGTCGCCGCCCTCCAACTGCTGGGTGGCCACTGGGTTGTTTTGCAGACCGCTGCATGGGTCGGAATGACCGTTGAGTTTTCGAAGGAAGAATCCATCTCGACCGCACTGTCCAAAACTTTTGACGGCCAACATCCGTGCAAGATTTGCACAGCCGTGAAGAAAGGCCAAACGGAGGAACAACGCGAAGCCACGGTCAAAATCGGACTCAAAACGGAGGCCATTCTGGCGAAAGTGATCGCCGCCCCTGTCCCTTGGTTCACTCTCCTCGAGTTCACCAGTATCCATTTCGGGTACCCCGCTCGACCGCAGTCCCCTCCGACCCAGCCTCCGTTAGTCTGACGGGCCAACCGCGCAGGGCTCCCACCTCCCAGTTCCCTCACTCAAGGGAATCTTTCAACCGCCACTTGCTGCGGTTCTGTTTTCTGGCTGAGCGTTGCTGAATCAATTTCAGACTATCACGCCAACCCTGCACGCTGGTCATCTCTGCCTCTTTCAGCAGCCCAAAAAGCCTGGGCTGCGCTCGCCCCCGCTTCCGTCAAGGCGAGTTTCAACCCACCGGTTTTTTTCACGACTGTCTCAAAAGGTGATGCTCTACCGCCCCTGAGTGGGGGCGTTTCACCGGAAAGACACCCGGTGTTGCCTCCGCGAGGACAAGCAACACCGGGAATCCCCCCTCAACAACGGCTCCATGCAACTTCTCTTCACCCTCCTCTCCTTTCTCGTTATCGCGACACGGCCTCTTTTGGCCCAACCCGAAAGGGAAGACGCGACTCAATACCGTGATTCAAAAAAGCCGAAGACTTACCCTATTGGAATCCGCTCTCTAGAGGTCACCGCGGACGGCGCGCGCATCCATCTTCTGCTCGGCCAATTTACGGAGTCCAACGATACCCCGATCATCACCCACCAAGTCTCAGCAGACGGTGGATCCTCATGGTCCACTCCGGTTCAGGTTAATCGCGACGTTATTCAACCCCACGGCCTGCACCGAGGTTCTGATGCCCGAATTGCGGCGCACGGCGAAAATATCGTGGTCGCATGGACCAGCGCCGGCAGCGACAAATGGGGAAGCGGTCCGATCGTGACTGTGCTCTCGAGTGATGGCGGGAAGACTTGGCGACCAGGCCCCAATCCAGCAGACGATCAGCGCACCGACGGGCATAATTTCATGGCGCTGAGCGCCGCTCCATCGGGAGTTTTCCACCTCGCTTGGCTCGATAATCGCGATGGCGATCGAGGCCTTCGCTACAGTCTCTCCAAAGACGCCGGAGCACACTGGATCCCGAACGTTACTGCGGCGCCCAAAACATGCGAGTGTTGCTGGAACAGTCTCGCCCCGCTCGATCACGGCGCCATCGCGGTCCTCTACCGAGGACGTCATCCGCGTGACATGCACCTCGTGACCTCCGATGACGAGGGGACGTCGTGGAAACAACCCGCCGTGGTTGGCAATTTCCAGTGGAGCTTGAACGCATGCCCTCACGTCGGGGGCGCCCTCTCCACGTGCTCCGGCCCGTACGGCCAACGCCTCCACGCAGCCGTTTGGACAGGCGCATCAGGGCTCTCAGGCCTATACCACCTCCGTTCCGATGACGCCGGAAAAACATGGTCGCCACCCCACAAAATGAACGTCCCCATGGCATGGCACCCTCATCTCGCGTCCGACTCTCAAGGTCGTATCGTCGCCGTTTGGGACACCATGGCGGCTGTCTCCGGGGAAGTCTGGTGCGCTGTTTCAACAGATGCAGGCGAAACTTGGGGCGCTCCAGCACGCCTCTCTGCGGAAGGCAAACCCGCCTCTTTCCCGCGTGTAGTCTGCGCAAAAAAAGGCTTCCGCGTATTTTGGACCTCAGAAGTTCCAGATCACCCAGCGACATGGACCAGCATTCCCTTAGAACCCTGAGTCCCTTCGGTCTTTTTTTAAACCATCAATTCCCCCTCCCAATCTTCTATGAATTCAAAATCCTCCAACCCTCTTTCCCTCACAGCGCTCAGCCTCACTGCACTCACTCTCCACGCCATCGCCGAGAAGCCCTCACCAGCAGCTCAGCCAACCCAGCAACTCGAGGAATTTGTTGTGACTGCCACCCGCGAGGCCGAGCCGCTCAAGGAAACCCCAGCGTCAATCTCAGTGGTCAGCAGTGATTCAGTCAAACTCGCCGCACCCGCACATCCTCAGCAAATCCTCGGGCAAGTTCCTGGTGTCGCCATTTCCGTCACCAATGGCGAAGGCCACACCACCTCCATCAGACAACCATTCACGACCAGCCCTCTCTACCTTTTTTTGGAGGATGGGATCCCCGTTCGTCCGACGGGATTCTTTAACCATAACTCACTCTATGAAGTGAATATTCCCATGGCAGGTGGCATCGAAGTCACTCGGGGCCCAGGCTCGGCGCTTTACGGATCCGACGCAATCGGTGGCATTGTAAACGTCTTAACCAAAAGCTCCGGGCCCACACCTTCCGGCTCAATCTCCGCAGAAGTCGGAAGCTTCGGTTGGCTGCGTGGCCTCGTCTCGCTGAGCAGTGGAGACACATGCATTGGAGCATTCCATGGCGACCTGAATCTCACACACACCGATGGCTGGCGAGATGCCACCGCCTACGACAGACAAAGCGGAAACTTCCGATGGGATTGGCGTCTCGATGATGACACTAAAATCAAAACGATCATCGGATTCACCAATATTGATCAGCAAACCGGCGCCAACTCACCTTTGCCTCAAAACTTCTACCAGAGCCGGCCAACAATCAATTTGTTGAGCCCTGCCTATAGAAAAGTTCAGGCCCTCAGAATCTCCTCAGAATTTGAAAAACGTTTCGGCGACGGACTCCTCGCGTTGACTCCCTATTTCCGAGACAACCAGATGGATCTCAATGGGTCCTACAATTTCAGCAGCGACCCCCGCATCGAAAAAACGCAGAGTTACTCCATCGGTCTTCTCTCAAAATGGAGACAAGATTTTCCCGAGTTTTTACGCTCCCGCATCATCCTCGGCCTCGATCTCGAAAACAGTCCAGGAAAGCGCACTGAGGACGCATTAACCTTCTCTTCTGCAGGGGTAAACGCATTCAAACGAGACATCCGCACCGGCGCCCTTTCGACAACTGCGGGCGCATACACAGACTATGCGGGGTACATCGTCGGAAATCGTATCTACGACTATGACGTCACCTTCCGAAGCGCCTCGCCCTATCTGCATACGGAAATCTCTCCAATCGAAAAACTCCGCGTCACCGCAGGAGCGCGATACGACCTACTTAAATACGAGTTCGAAAACAATATCAGCTCAAGCGTCAGCTCAAGCGTCGGCACCTCTTTTGGCCAGGCTGCTTCGGACTCTAAATCATTCCATCGACTCAGCCCGAAACTGGGCGCCACCTATGAGCTGACTCCCGATCACAGCGTTTATGGCTCTTACAATCAGGGCTTTCGGATTCCATCCGAAAGTCAATTATTCCGAGGGGGCGGAAATGCAAATGCCACGATCGCTCGAAGCCGGGCTGAAAACGCACTGCGGCTCAAACCCATCAAAGCCGATGAATTTGAACTCGGGGTTCGAGGCAAACTCGCCGGATTCGACTACACGCTCGCTGCCTACGTATTGCGGAAACGGGATGACCTCGTCCTCCAACGCGATCCGATTACCAACGCAAGCATTAGTCAAAATGCGGGCAAAACAGAGAGCCGTGGATTGGAAGCCTCTATTGGGAGGAATCTCCTAAAATCTCTCAAACTCGAATCTGCGCTCTCCTACTCAAAACATGAGTACCGCCAGTGGAAGGGAAAAGATACATCGGGCAACGCCTTTGATTACGCCGGAAATGAAATGGCCGCAGCGCCTCGGTTTGTTGGAAACACACGTCTTACTTGGACTCCAACAGACGCCGTCACAGCTCAACTCGAATGGGTCCGCATCGGTAGCTATTTTTTACAAGACTCAAACAATGGAAGCACCTCGGGGGTTGATCAGGGCGTATCAAAATATAATGGCCACCACCTCTTCAACTTCCGCGCGAGTTATCAAATCTGCAAAGGCGCAAGCATCTTTGGCAGAGTCATGAATATTGCCGATACGCGCTACGCCGATGGCGCTCAAATCTCCAGCGGAACAGCCGTCTACGCCCCCGGACTACCTCGGACCTTTTACGGCGGCATGGAAATTCACTGGTAAGTCTAAACCAATTTCCTAACCGGCCTCTGAGGCGGCTTAAGCGGTCTCCAGGCAACGTCTCCAAACGTCAGACTCCAAAACACCCCGCATGCTCGATCTCTTTATAAAAGGCGGCCCACTCATGTGGCCATTACTTCTGTGCTCCATCCTCTCACTCACAGTCACGTTGGAACGGGTCTTATTTCTGATCCTCGAGTCTTCTCGCCGAAACCGTCATTTGGTCGAACAGATTCTCACCCTCTTAGAACGAGGCGATCGAAAGACAGCATCCCAAATCGGAACCGGAAGTTCTGACTTCATCGTACGCGCCCTATTGAACTCCCTCACTCAAGAACATGGATTCAACGAGGCCATGCTGGCCGCCGCAAACCGCGAGCTTAGGCGATACAATCGTGGTTTAACCCTGCTCGACACCGTCATCACACTCGCTCCGCTCCTTGGCCTCCTCGGCACAGTCACCGGGATGATCGGAAGTTTTGGGATGCTCGGGGGCGCTGAACTAGGAGCCCCTGCAGCCCTCACAGGAGGAATTGCAGAGGCCCTCATCGCCACCGCTTTCGGCCTCGGGGTCGCGATCAGCTCCCTAATTCCATTTAACTACCTCCATTCGCGACAAGAATCGGCCAGATTCGATCTAGAAGAGGCCGCGTCTAAAGCAGAACTCTCCCTGCGAAAATAACACCGGCTCATGCAAATCCCATCCCTGCGCCCAAAACGAAACGCTAGGATTGAGATCATCCCGCTGATCGACATCATGTTCTTCCTGCTGGCGACCTTTGCAATGGTGTCTCTTTCCATGGTTAAAAACAGCGGAATCGCAGTCGTCCTTCCTCAGGCCTCTACCGCCTCTGCACAAGACCGTGAGGATCATGCAACCATTAGCATCACTGACACTGGCCTGCTTTACCTCGACAAAGTCGAGATGCCAGAAGAGCGCCTCTGGGAAGCGTTGCAGCAATTAAAATTCAAGAATCCCGAGCTCCGCCTGTTCATTAATGGAGACCAAAACGCGCGACTAGGAGCCGCCCTCCAGATTCTGGACAAAGCCCGTGAAATCGGACTCTCGAAGGTCGCCTTCGAAACCCGTCCAAAGTCCTCCCGTTAAAATCGTGACTGACTCGGAGCATACAACTACGCGGCACCATCTCTGGATTAGCGCTGTAATTGCTGCAGCCATCCATGCGGCGCTCATTCTTGCGTGGCGATTGCCTCGTGTCTCGTCGGGCATCAT
>CANFNA010000065.1 GCA_947448395.1 Chthoniobacteraceae bacterium | reverse complement strand
GGTGAAGTCGTCCCCCCCCAACGACATCTCGCGGCGAACCGCCATTCAAGCTGGAGCAATCAGCTTGCTCGGCTTGGGCATGAATCATCTCGCGGCACTTCAATCTTTGGGAGCCACCTCGGAGATACGGCAAGGATCGCGTTCAAGCGGCAAAGCGAAGGCGGTGGTGTACATCTTTCTTTCTGGAGGCCTTGCACAACACGAGACCTTCGACATGAAGCCTGATGCTCCAATGGAGTTTCGAGGGGAGTTCAACCCAATCGCAACAAGCGCCGATGGCATCCAGGTTTGCGAGCACCTTCCTCTTCTAGCACGCCGAGCCCACCGATACGCGCTGGTGCGTTCACTCACCCACCCAAGTAACGACCATTCCGCCGCTCATCACATTATGTTGACCGGCAGAACGGAAATTCCGATTGGATTTGATCCCAGCAAGCCGAGGGAGAGCAACTGGCCCAGCATGGTGGCATTGGCAAATAGGCTCCTGCCCTCTGGCAACAATCTCCCGCCCGCCCTCTCCCTGCCTGACAAACTGCAGCACCGCGAGGGACGCTTCATTCCGGGCCAGTTTGCAGGCCAACTCGGCAGACAGCATGAGCCGTGGTTCTTGGAAATGTCTCCTTACCATCCGCTGCATTACGGGGCATTTCCGGAATACCTGTTTCACCACGAAAAAGGAGCACTGCAGGACCAAGCATTAAAGTTTCAGGCACCCCACCTCTCCCTGCCAGAGAACCTCACTCGCGAGCGTTTTCTTGACCGCATCGCCCTTCGTAACGCGATTGAAGGACAGTCTCGCATGCTAGCGAATTGTATCGAAGACAGCGCGTTCGACCGCTATCGCCAGGCCGCCGTATCGCTGATCACCAGCGACGAAGTGCGTGCAGCATTCGATCTTTCAAAGATTCCGCGCAGCGTTGTTGATCGCTATGGAAACAACAGCTTTGGCTGGTCCCTGCTCATGGCACGGCGACTTCTCGAGTCGGGAGTCCTCTTGCTTCAGGTGAACCTTGGCAACAACGAGTCGTGGGACACCCACCAGGCGGCGTTTCCAAACCTAAAGAACTTCCTTCTCCCTCCGATGGACCGTGCCGTTTCGGCGTTCCTCGACGACCTCGAAGCTTCAGGTCTTCTATCAGAAACCCTTGTGGTCATGGGCAGTGAGTTCGGACGCACTCCAAAAATTTCGACATTGCCAAGCGCAAAGCTTCCAGGCCGCGACCACTGGGGCGCTGCCCAGACGGTTCTTCTCGCCGGGGGAGGCGTGCGTGGAGGTACGGTCATCGGCGCCACGGATAAAAAGGGGGCCTATCCCATAAATGACCCGCAAAAGCCGGAAAACCTCGCAGCAACGATCTACGAAGCGCTCGGTCTGCCGCATACAATCGAGTGGACCGATCCGCTGCAACGTCCCCATTCGCTCTATCAGGGACACCCCATTCCTGGGTTGACGTAAACGGGGGAAATCAAGGACGCCCCCTCAGCGGGGACTCACCACTTCAATATTAAGCAACGCGCACGCGCGGCATTGTCGCTGGGTGCGCTAAAGGATCCCTGCCAGAGGGGAGAAATCAAAGGTCTCCAGGAAAAGTCTGCATCCGCGAAAACAACCCAAAGAAACGCCTCACCTCCCGCTAATCCGCCACGAAATTGTTTCCGGCTGGGGTAAGCAAAATGCGGTTATTCCCGTTGAGCGACTGCAGTTTTTGCAGAAACAAACTGATCTGGCTTGGGTCTCGAAGGATGATCGCGAAGCGAAGCTCGGTCATCAACCCCGCTTGGACCGTTTCAACCGAATCGAGTTGGTGGAAGGAAAGAAACTCGTCAAACGCCGAGCTAAATGCTCGGGAGTAATCGATGTGGTTGTTCACACGTACGCGAAGCAGATGCGAAACTCGTCTCGCAGCAAATGCGTCAAGTTTCGAAAGCAGACCAATCAGGGCGCAAAGCATCGGAGTAGTCATCGACGCCAAGGCGTAAGCGCGGGCTCCAACGGCGAGTCCAGTCGCCATGGCCATAAAGATAAAGCCAATGTCGCGAGCCTGTCCCACAGAACTTCGAAAGCGGATAATAGAAAAAGCCGCAAACATTCCAAAGGCCGTCGACTGACTCCCCCGCACCACCATGATAACGACAGTCACGATAGTGCCCAAGAGAAGGAGCGTGTGAACGTAGTCTTGAGAATACTTGGTGCCGCGGTACGTGCGCTTATAGGTATATGCAATGAGGCAGTTTAAGACGAAGCTGAGTGCCATCGCAAAACCCACTTCATAAGTCGAGGAATGAGTCACTTCAGGAAGCGTGAGCTCTTTGAAAAGGCTTTGGAGAAAGTCACTCGGAGATTGGGAGTCCATCGGAATTCAGAGTAAGGTTTATTTACGACATCAACGCCCGAATCCCCGGAGAAAAAGCCATCGCATGGCAATATTTGCTAAAGCTCGTGGCCTGAATCGATCTCTTCCCTAGGAAGGTCGAAAGCAAAAATGGAACACCCCCAGAGCCTTTAATTTCGAGAATACCCAAGCCATGGGGCAGCAGAAAATCGGAGAAGCGAGAATCGTCCGCTTCGGGGTTCAATGACTCAAATCGGTACTGAATGGTCTCATCGAAAGTAATCCGTAAAGGCTCCTCCAGAGGGGTTGGATCGTTTGGTAAAGAGGACATCGTGAATGCGGTCCGTTGGTACCGAATCACACAGCGAGGATGAAACTTTTCACAGCAAACCATCTGTCGAATTTGATCTACCACTTGCCGCGCCTCGCCAGGGATTGGCGTTTCGGAGTCTCCTCCAGATCCAAGCAGCAGCGCGTTTCGAAGGTCCGTTTGGAACCTCTGCTTGATGCCACGTCCATCCACCTTGCTTTTAATCTCAACGAAGGCAGCAACCGGGATGCTCCCATCCTTGGATCCATAAATACGCACGCGTAACTTTCGCCGACTCGGAAGCCGTCTCCACGTTTCCCAATAGCAATCCAGATCAGGTGTATCGTAGTAGAGACTCACAACCGGATAAACCCCAGTCGGACTACCTTGCGTGTCAGGTTTCAGGTGGGTTCTAAAGCTCTCCAAGAAGTCCTCACTTTGAAATTGATCGAGGAGAAATTTGAACTCGAACCGGTCGGCTTTTTCCATGGGCTATCGGATACGGGTGAGGCGTAATGTTTTGCGATCTATCCAAAGCTCTCCAGATTTGGCGCGAATCTCAGCGACAAGAGTTTGCTCAGTTCCTTGTGATTCAAAATCAAAACCCACTTTGCTCCAACGCAGATCTCCTTCGAAGGCATTTTTGCCCTCACGGCTCATTCCAGAAATCCGCAGACCGACCCCGGCACCGGAAGGATCTGTGATCTTTTCAACACCACTTGCGCGGATTTCGGCTTCGAAACGAAACATCCCTTTCGGAAGAAAGACAGGCAGTCGCCACGATCCTTTGGCCTCTCCATTCGCCTTTACGTGTAGACACTGCCTATTTTCAAACGTGACTTCATTTGCGTCTGAATTCTCTGTCTGGGCGACCCATTCAAACGGAGCGAGGTCTACCAAAGATGCGTTCTCAAATTTCTTGAAGGGATTACCCGCCTTGAGTTGCTTTCTAATCGCATCAACACGCTCACGAATGCGGTTCTTAGCCTCTAGGATATGAGGTTCATAAGATTTGGCAGTCTGCGAGCTCACAGCTCCAAGCGCCTTCTTAAGACGCTGACCGGTTGCCTCTGCCTTTTCAGGCCACTCCCCTTTTAAAACAACATTTTCGCACACTTCACGAATCACCGCTTCATACCGAATACGCACCTCAGGTTTCCGCCACAGAATTGATCCAACCGATGCTTGGGGCGACCGCCACAGGTTCCAGTTAGACGTCCCAAACATCTGATCCATGCCGTGAAGAAAAAAGTGAAATCGCCCAGTGTCGGGATTTTCGTAGAGCCGATAGTTGTTCCGATTGAATGAATAACCATCCCAATGACAGAGGATGTTCTCGAGCGCCACGTAGCGAATATAGGCATCCACATCTACCGCCTTCTCAACCCTCGCAAGTTGACGCGCAGGATCCGAATCTGCGATCGCATTGACAAGCTCCTTCAAACGTTCCTGATGGTCCTCGTCCCCTCGATCCAACTCCATTTCCTTCCGAATATCCGCACAAAAACCGCCGTCGTACAGATTCCCGTCCGTGCGAATGAAGAACGCCCCAATCAACTCATCTCGAAATCCCTCCTTCAAAACGTAAGTTCCAAGAAACCGGCCGTTAAGAGTCACAATCGCATGCGTGCACCGAGAAGCTGGAACGCCCGCTTTCCGAGCAATACGTCCGCTAATAATTTCATTAAGAGCTGTGTCGTCTTGATTGCAGTTGTTGAGCTGAAATTTCGAAAGCCCATGAAAACGATCAGTTCCCTTGAACTTGGATGTATTTATCGAAAATCCAGGACGCTCATCGATGGGCTTAAAGCTGCCCACAGAGCCCTTCAGTTTCACTCCCACACTCTCAATCGTCCCGCCACCCGCTTCTTCGATCGTGGCTTTCACGTATTCCCTCGGCTCCTTTCGCAGCTTTTCGATCCCATCGTCGCTGATCCGAATTTTCAGCACAGGAATCAGTCCCGCAAATAACAAGTCCTCCTTCTCGAAATCCCTTGGCGTAGCCGCTTTCTTCTGAATCTCGACCGATTCAATCGGGACCCAAACCGCAATCAATCGGCCGCTTTGCTCGACTCCCACAAAAATCTGCTGCGTCGCATTCCGAACCTCAAGCACACGAAAGGCCTCACCCTCCGAAGCAATTCGAAGAGTCTTATCAAGAAACCGAAGGGGTTCGTTTCGAATCAGTTCCACCGTCATCCCCGGCGCTATCGAAGCAGGGGCTCCAACGGAGCTTTTGGCAGCAGTGTCACCACAAAAGCCGGAATGGAACGGCACAAACCACAGCATCCATGCAAAAACTCCGACAAAATAGTGAGTTGAATAGATGATGTGCAGGGGTGCCATCAGGGGGATGGGAGTGCGGATGTAATTGGGGGGATAGGCCTCGTAAACAGGCTCAGCTGCAAATCCAAAGGCAAGTCGCCGAAGCAGCGTATAGCGCACGGAAAGCCGACCTAGCAACGGTCAAAAATCGGGCGCCTAAATGCTGCGCGAAACTGACCTCGTCGAACAAACTTCCGCCGAATGGAATCCTACTTTGTCTTCCGAGCCCTTACCTTCGAACCCCAGCTCTCACAACGACTCGTGGCGCAACCCACGTGGCCCAATCGTATGCGGGATCCTTTAATGCGTCCACATTCCAGCTTATCCAGACTTCGCGCCCGCGATATGCGTTCAGCGAAATTTCGCTTGGGAAGCTCTCCCCTCCCCTCAGGATGCGCGAGAAAACTTCGCGTCCATCCACTTCAACTTGGAACGCTGCACCCGAACTTTTTTCATGATTGAGCAACGCTTCGAAAACAAGGAATGCGTCGCCCTCAGTTTCTGCAGGGATCTCCACCTTGAAAGAAAGCCGACCAAGCCCCTTTGGCATTGGATGTTCTAATAAACCTACGCGCTGCACCTCATCCACTGGGCCAACGAGCTTGCGAGCCAAGTTCTGGATATTTTCATTGAGCGCCTCATCGCGCTTCTGGACAAAATCATAAAACACCCTCCCCTCCTCCAATATCTGTCTGCGCGGCGGTTCAAACTTTGTGGAAACCAAATTACTCCAATCGGACCGCCCGATAATGGGCAGCGCAAAGGCACAAGCCCCGTCTTCCTGATCAGTTCCAGCGCTTTTGAAAACTCGCCAAATGGCGCGCTCTTTACCAACTCCATTGACGTTGCTACTTCCGTCGTGGGCTCGCATGCCACAATGCAAACCGTATTCATGGGGGTGATCCACGTGTCTGTGATACAGAAAAGATTCTATTTCGGGAATGGCCTGCACTTTCTTCCACCCAAACGCATAAGCAGCAGCCTGCAAAACCTCACCGTTCTCTCCATCCGGACAATTGAATCCTTGCTCTGTCAACGCTATCGAACGCGTTTTGCCATCAAAGAGATATTCCGGTTGTTTGAGAAAGGCAGGGAGCACCTCAAGGTTCTGAAAAGTGATCCGAGGCGCATCAAAACGCAACGGCGCAGAGCGGTCCTTCCAAAACTCCGGCTTTAACAGATTTTCAGGATACGGATGAAACGCCAGACACCATGGAAAGTTCCCTCCCATAGCGGAAATACGACGAATTCCGTCCAAGGCCTCCAGCCCTGGAAATGCCTTGGTGGGATCCTCTGATGGAGACATCGTCCAGTGATGCTCGAGCGAGACGTAGATCCTAAAGTCCGCGTGTATTGAACGCGCAACAAGGTCCGCCACCCGTAGCGCCGCCGCGTATTCGCGGATCACAATTTTGGGTTCTACATTCCCAAGGTGATACCAAGACCAGTGACTCTGCATTTCATTCCCAATAACCAACCCACTCAAAGTCCCATAAGCAGCATCCGGCCGAGTATACCGTTCCACCAACCAATGCAGAATTGCGCGGTAATAGAACATCCCTTCCTCCGTGGCCGTGTTGAATGCCGAAGGCCCTATCGGAACACGCTCGGGATCCGTCAATGGATGCACCAACGGAGATGACGCCGGCGTGTCCGCTCGCACGTTGTTAAGGAGAATTCCTGTAACACGCTGTCCATTTTTATAGGCCGTCTTCAAATGGCTATCCAAAGCAGCGACACCGCCTTGCCTCAAACCGATGGTTCGTCCCTCATACACGAAGCTTGCCTTAGGATCTTTGCTTTGAAGATCAAGCAACCCTTCAATCACTATATTCTCATTTAACTGAGCGCACCCCACCGCCAGTCCATCTGCAACATCCAACAGACAAGTAATCCCCTTCTTGGATTTTGTTGAACCCAACGATTGATGGCGCCGCTCGAGCCCGCTGAAGTCAGTCACATGCTGCGGGATTTCTTTCGATTCCTTGGCACTCGCAACCCTCAACCGATACTTTGCAAACATCCTGTCACTCGTGCCATCGAATCGAGGAATCACCGCTTTAAGCGCAGAGGCATCCCCTCTCCAAACCTCAACACCAGGAACCTCCTGAGGTTCCGCCGCATCTCTTGTCATTTGATTGGTTGCAAGCGGCAGAAGCGAGATTACGAGCGACCCTTGAATTTCTGGGTTCCATCGAAATTGAATTTCATCCCGAGTCACTGCCACAGTCATTTCGCCAAGAGCCGCGCGGATTTTTGGGACAGGCAAGAGCAAGAAAAGAAGCGAGAATACAAGCAGTCGAATGGACCATAGAAACAGAAACCGAGTTGGCTTTTCCAAAGCGTGATTTAGCGCGCCTGAGCCTGGATAAACTCTACGAGATTCGGATTGGAATAGAGCTGGGGTGGATTTCATTTATGTGAGGCTTCGGCAAAGGGACACGCCCTTGAGTGGAACAAACCTGTTTTCGGCTAGCCCAGTTTTCCAGCAGAGAAATTGATGTGGATTGTTGGAGAAGCTTTTGCAGATCGCTCTTTTTCAAAAGCTACAGCGGATCAGTTTTGCGTGCTTCAATGCTGAGAAAAAACAGAACTGCTTCAGCTGTAGGCGATAGTCGCTTTCCTTTTGGGTGAACCGTGAACCATTATGAATGAATCGGAAATCCGCCCACACCCAAGACCTTAGCCCCAACCTTTGCGGCTGGAAGTCCCAATGCGTACTGGGATAAAATCGCATTACCAATTCCGCCGACAACGGCCTGCTTGATTGCCTCGTTGCTTCCAAATTCCGATCTCACATTTGGTGCGAATCCCCGCTCTTCGAAAAGCGTGTCGCTCGCCAATCGACTGTATGCGCTTTTTCTCGGGTTGGCGGATCGTTAGCCGCTCTTGAAGGCCCATCTTCTAGCGCTCAACACTAAAGCGGCGCGCTGGGAAAGATACTTCATGAATCATTCACAGTCGACGCACAACGACTCGTACTCGGAGCGTTGGTCGTTGGATTTTTAACAGGAGACGCAGGGAAGGCTGCGATGAAACCGTTTTCCGGAGACGTCTTCAAAGAAATGCTCTGCGTCTTCCTTCTCGACATGGGATTAATGGTGGCAAGAAACAGGCCGGTAAAGAGCGGTCAATCGCCCTGGCTGTTCGCGTGAAACGAACCGCAGACGGCGGAAGAACCTGGACCATAGCGCAGGAGCAGCCTGATCGCTAGAACTGCATATCAGAGGCTTCGTTCGCACAGTCCAGCGCTGGAGCACAGTTATACGTTTCTAGCCACGCCCCCGCCTTAGGCCGAATGGCGCTGCGATATAAGATCAAATCGGTCACGGCGTTGTGGAGCGAAGAAAGGACGTTCTTCGACGCGGGGATTCACAACTCTTACCCCACGCTAATCGAAACCTCACCGGGGGAATTGCGCGCCGTCTGGGACGGCGGCGATACAAAACCTCACCGTTGCTCGATCCCCTTCGGAAAGTTTACTCTCAAACCCAATCTATGAAGCGCATTCTCACCATCACCGCCCACTTCATCATTTCATTCCAAACATCTCACGCCGCGGATGCGTCAAAAATCCTGCCATCCGACTGGAATCCGAAACGCGCTGGCGATGAGATCCTTCGCAAAATCATCAAAGTCACGGCACCGCAGGTGAAGGGAGCTCATGACGCGGACCTTGCTCTGATTGGCGAACGCGCATTCGTCGTTGAACACGACAATGACATCAAGCCGGGGCATGGCGCAGGGAAGGCTCAGTATTGTGTCCTCAGCGTTATTAACTTGAAGACCATGAGTGTCGATCACGTCGTGCCCATGGCTGCATCTGCTCAGACATTTTCGAATGAGAAGTTGCCGGAAGGGGCTTGCTTCGTTCCACGCATCCTTCAAGTGAACGACTCCACACTCCGCTGCTTCTTTGCTTGTGAGGATCAAAGCGGTAAAAGCCAATCACAGACTTGGTTCCGTGACTTCGATGTCCACTCGCTCACGTTTGAGCCGCAAATCCACCGTGTAAAACTGAAGACCAGCGACGGGACTTTTGATATGCAGCCGCAGTACTTCCACGCTGACGCCGCCAAGAACGGCTTCAAGCAACCTGCGAAGGCATTCGGATTATACCTCCTCGATTCTTTTAAGGCCATCGGCGGAAAAACGTATCTCGCCATCAATAATTTCCCCGGAGCTCAAAACGCTCTGGCCATGATAAACGACGCACGCAACACCATTGAAATCATCGGGCACTATAATGATCCCGCCGAGCGCAGGCTGACGGAGTCTTCCGTCAATCGCCTTCCTGATGGATCGTGGATGGCGATCTGCCGAACCGAAAGCGGGGATCGCAACTATGTCTTCACCACCAGCAAAGACGGAAAAACTTGGAGCTCCGGTGAACCGCGTGAGTTTGTTGCGAACGGAAGCAATTCAAAGCCAACCTTCGACAAATTTAATTCCACCTATTACCTCGGATGGCAGGAGGCCACACGCATTGCTGATGGCCATGGGGTCGGTCGCTCGATTTTTAATATCGAGGTCTCGCGCGATGGCGTCCAATGGGAACGTAAATACCGCTTTGAGTCGCCGGAATCCTTTCAGTATCCAACCTTCCGACTCCACGAACGCAGCATCTGGTTCACAGTCACCCAAGGTACTGGTGGGAGCACCGATCGTATCATGTTTGGCAAGCTGGAGGAGATAGAGCAATCCCCAGGAAAACCCTTGAATTAAGTAGGCAGGCGTTTTCCTTTCTTTCGCCGATAATCCGTCGGACTACATCCGAATTCCCGGCGGAAGAGTCGATTGAAGAAGGACACTTGAGAGAATCCCGAGGCTACTGAAAGATCCAGAACGCTCAGGTCGCTCTCACGCAACTCTTGGCAGGCAGCTTGTAAGCGGAGTTGGTTGAGGAACTCGCTAAACGTTTTCCCTGAGTGCTTTTTAAACTGCCGAGCGAAAGTGGCCCGGCTCATGTCGGTCTCTAAAAGCAAATCCTCGAGCCGCACCTCATCACGGAAATTTGCAATCATGTGCTTCACGGCCCTCGCAATTGCCGACTGATAGTTCGACGCATCACTGAGCGCGAACGACCGGCGAGAGAGGTATTCTCTTTCTGATTCTGGCAATCCCGCCAGTTTGGAGAGCACTGTGAGCAAAAGCCCCAATTGTCTCGCGCCAGTGCTCCTCGGAAACTCCTGTAACAACTCAACTACCTCCACGGCAGTGCCGCCTGTAATGCGCATCCCGCGTCCGGCTCGACGGAAAAGGCCCTCCAGTGGAAGGTTTTCCGGAAATGCCCAAAACGGATGACTTTCAGGAAAGTGCCATTGCAAAGAGAGGCCGCTAGACGATCCACGAGTGTACCAGTAATGCGGAAGCTTTTCGCCAAGCAACACAAGGTCTCCAGCACGAAATGGTCCAATGTGATCCCCCACGAAACGAGTCCCTTCACCGCTTCCAAACCACGTTAACTCCATAGCCAGATGGAAGTGCCAGTGACTCCCCTCTCCCGGCAAGTGCGCAACCCGTCCGGGTTCCAAAACGCATTCCACTGAATCGACACTCCGCCCCCATCGAAGCACTCGGAAGGAGTGTCCGTTTGGAACTTCAATCTTTTCGCGCTCACCTCGCACGGACGATGATCCTATCGTGAGAATCCGATTTGGGTAAAGCCACGTGTGATACGATAGTCGCAGGTCAAGAGACTGCGGACGTAGAAGGCATAGGATTCATGCGCGTACTCTTTTTCCATGAGCAATCCGATCCCCTACCGTTTCTCCTTCGGTCCTTGGAACATCTCCGAGGGATCTGACCCATTCGGCCCAGAGGTCCGAGCGCCTTTTCCGCACGAGGAAAAATTCGCCCTCTATCGCCCCCTGGGCTTTGAAGGGGTTCAGTTTCACGACGACGACGTGGTGCCAGGGTTGGATGAACTCTCCCCCGCTCAATTCCTCTCAAAAGCAGCGCAGGTAAAAGCCATGTTGGCAAATCACGGACTGACGCCCGAGTTCGTGGCTCCGCGGCTCTGGTTCGCTTCTCAGACCGTCGACGGCGCCTATACTTCCAACAGCGCAACAGACCGTGCCTATGCGTTAGACCGGACAAAAAAGTGTATCGATATCGCCCGAGCGATCGACTGCAAGGCTATTGTTCTTTGGCTCTCCCGGGAAGGAACCTACATCCGTGAAGCCAAAGATGCGCGCCTCGCTTACCACCGGCTCTTGGACACGATTAATGCGATGCTGGAATACGACCGCGATATTGAAATCTGGATCGAACCCAAACCCAACGAACCCACAGATCAGGCTTACGTCCCTACCATTGGGCACGCTGTCGCGCTAGCCTACGCATCCAAGGATCACACCCGAGTCAAAGGTCTGATCGAGAGTGCGCACGCGCTACTAGCGGGGCTCGATCCTAGCGATGAAATGGCCTTCGCGCTTGCTCACGACAAACTAGCGTCCGTTCATCTGAATGATCAAAACGGATTGAAATACGATCAGGACAAGAATTTCGGGGGAGCCAACCTGCGCGTCGCCTTCAATCAGGTTCGGGTTCTTGAAGATGCGGGATATGGCAGTCGCGGCGAATTTATCGGTTTAGACGTGAAAACAATGCGCACGCAGCAGGGCACACCCGTCACCGAACATCTGCAAAACAGCCGCGAGGTCTTTCTGCATCTCGTGGAAAAATCGCGTTCCCTAGACCAGAAACTAGTGCAGCAGTACCGAGATGCTCGGGATTACGAGGCTTTAGAATGCCATGTCCTCAAGCATCTTCTGGGAGTAAAGTAACCATTGAACCGTATGAAATCCTTCCGACTTAACAGACTCTTTAATGCGCATTCAAAGCGCTGTTTCGACGTCGCCGTAGACCACGGCTTTTTCAATCAACCCGGTTTCCTGCAGGGCATAGAGGACATGCGTAAAGTGGTGCGTACTCTTGTAGAGGCAGGCCCCGATGCCATCCAACTGACTACCGGACAGGCAAAGCATCTGCAGGAGATCCAAGGCCGTCAAAAGCCGAGTCTGGTTCTACGAACTGATGTAGCCAACGTGTATGGACGCGAGTTACCGGCATCTCGATTTAGTCTGATGATTGAAGACGCGATGCTGCAGGCAGTTCGAGCCGATGCAGCCTGTGTTTGTGTGAACCTATTCCAGATTCCAGGGGCACCGGAGGTGCACGAGCAATGCATCGAGAATATTCTCCATCTCAAGCCGCAGTCGGACTATTACGGAATGCCGATGATGGTCGAGCCTCTGGTCTTTCAGCCAAACGAGAAGGCAGGCGGCTATATGGTCGACGGCGATCTAACCAAGATCATGCATTTGGTTCGGCAAGCCGTAGAACTCGGCGCAGACGTGATCAAAGCGGATCCCACCGACGACGTGAGTCTCTACCACCAGGTCATTGAAACTGCCGCAGGCGTGCCCGTTCTGGTTCGGGGCGGCGGTCGCGTTTCGGACCGCGAGATTCTCGTGCGTACGGAGGCGTTGCTCCAGCAGGGTGCCTCCGGCATTGTTTATGGTCGAAACGTCATTCAACACCCAAATCCAAAAGGCATCACCCGCGCCCTCATGGCGATGGTGCATGACAGCGCTGGAGTCGATGATGCCCTCAAAATGATCTAATCCAGCCCTCCCTCAAAACGGGCTATCCGGCTCACCTCACTGTCATGTCCTTATCCAAAAGTGCCGTCACCCGACTCTCCGAAATTGTAGGCAACTCTAATGTCCTCTTTCGACCTGAGGATCTGGTGCCTTACTCTTTCGATGGGACAGCTGTTCTCCGGCAGTTACCTGGTGCTGTTGTGTTCCCAGCCACGACTGCTGAGGTTGCGGAAGTGGTTCGGTTCGCTCGATCGACGGGAACTCCGGTCGTTACCAGGGGTTCTGGGACAGGACTGAGCGGAGGAAGCGTGCCATCGGAGGACTGTATTGTGCTGTGTCTGGTTCGCATGGACACCATTTTGCAAGTGGATCCACGCAACCTCACCTTGCGCGCACAGGCCGGAGCAGTGACTCTCAAAATTGACGAGGCAGCAGCGGAACACGGCCTCTTTTATCCGCCGGACCCGGGCTCGATGAAGATCAGCACAATCGGCGGCAATGTTGCGGAAAACTCCGGCGGCCTCCGTGGACTCAAATATGGCGTCACTCGGGATTATGTGATGGGTCTGGAGGTCGTCCTTGCGGACGGCAGAGTGGTTCGTCTGGGGAATGCGTGCGTGAAGGATGTTGCGGGCTATTCCATGAAGGATTTGTTCATTGGCTCGGAAGGCACGCTTGGAGTAGTCACGGAAGTTCTCCTTAAGCTTCTACCGCGCCCTGCCGCTCGGCGGACCATGCTCGCAATCTACGAGCACATGGAAGATGCGGCTGAAACAGTGTCCGCTATCATTGCGGCCAGAATCATCCCATGCACATTAGAGTTCCTCGATCAGATGACCATCCGTTGCGTCGAAGCATTCGCAAAAATAGGCCTGCCGACCGATTGCGCAGCGCTTCTCCTGATGGAGACCGACGGCCACCCCGCTGCGGTTTTTGACGAGGCTACTCAAATGGAGTCTATCGCCAAGGCGCATGGAGCGAGAGAGGTCAAAGTGGCTGCCAGTACCGATGAGGCAATGAAGCTTGCGACTGCACGGCGAAGCGCATTTTCAGCCCTCGCGCGGATGCGCCCAACGACCATTCTGGAAGATGTCACAGTGCCTCGCAGTGAATTGGCTCGGATGGTCGCCTATATTGCAGAGACCGCAGCGAGACACCACTTGCAGGTCGGCACCTTCGGACACATGGGAGATGGCAACCTACATCCCACCTTTCTCACCGATGAAAGGGATTCCGAGGAAATGCGTCGGGTGCATCTCGCCTTGGATGAGATTGTAGCCAAGACCCTTGAGTTAGGCGGGACCATCACGGGGGAACACGGTGTCGGCCTTGCCAAAAAACCGTGGCTGCGCCAGCAACTCGGCGAGGCCAGTCATGATCTGATGAAACAGGTTCGGCAGGCATTGGATCCAAAAGGACTTCTAAATCCCGGAAAACTCTTTGATTAGCCGGCACAAGAGAGAGCCCGTTCCTACGAAAGCCGCACACCATCATGTCTCATTCTCTCAAGCAGATTGATTACTCCCTGCTTCAGCAGTGCATGCATTGCGGAATGTGTCTTCCCACTTGCCCCACGTTCGATGCCACGCATCGAGAACGTAACAGTCCCCGAGGACGGATCGCGCTCATGAGGGCAGTTGCGGATGGCGAACTTCAAGCGGGCAACGAGTTTGCGAAGGAGATGAGCTACTGTTTGGGATGCCTCGCCTGTCAAACCGCATGCCCAGCGGGAGTCGACTACGCGGCACTATTTGAAACGGCCCGCGCACACGTAGAACACTCAGGAATCCATCAAAAGCCTTCCCGCATTCTCTGGCGCGCCCTGACCCTGCGGTTCCTGTTTATGAGGCCGAGGGTACTTCGAGTTGTGGGTCGATTGTTGCGCGCCTATCAAGCTTCCGGACTTGAAGCAATCGTTCGAAAATTTGGACTTACGCGGTTTTTACCACGAGACCTACGCCGACTGGAGCCGCAGACCCCACGGATGTCTCCACATTTTTCCAACGCCCTGATTGCAGAAGAGGAGACGCCAAAGGCGGGCGTCCGCCATCGGGTGGCCCTTCTCACCGGGTGCGTTCAAGATCTCGCATTTTCCGAAATCAATCGCGATACCGCCGACGTACT
>CANFNA010000064.1 GCA_947448395.1 Chthoniobacteraceae bacterium | reverse complement strand
GCCCAGAACATCCACTCGGGCGACGGGGCTCGTCACCGAAAGACCGCCCACATTCACAAGCACATCATAATCCCCAGAATCGGCGGGCTTCGCACTCGAAACTACGAAGGAAGACCCCACCGTCTTGTCGCTTTGTTGAACTCCAAAAGTCATCCCCCCCGGAATGGGAATGCCGTTGCGACGCCACTGGAAGCGCACTTTTGAAATGTCACTCACCGCTACGTTGACAGTGAACCGAGCTGTTCCTCCCAAAGCGAGCAGAGGTGAGTCGACCGAAAACGAGTTAATCGTCACTGCATCATTCAAAAATACGTTGGCTGGCAAACTCAGCTCTTGGGTGGACTCCCCATTTACCGTTGCTGTGACCTTCACATCGTAAAAACCCTCAGTTTCCAAGCTCATCGGGAACGAGTACTCAGCGTCTACAGCGCCCAGAATCTCATTCCCATCCTTTCTCCACTGATACGTGAGGGCACCGGTTCCCACCGCGCTCACTGTCAGCTTCACCGGTTTTCCCGTATTCACGGTGCGACCAATCGGCTGCTGCGTGATCTTGACCGGCGTCTTCACCGTCAACGTGACAGGCTCGCTCAAGACCGTGTTCACCTTATTGCTAATGGTGACGCTGTAATTCCCCGAGCCAGAGGCTGCATAGGCAGTTGACGTCCCTCCAGAAATCGGTTCTCCGTTCCGAGTCCACTGGTAACTGATTCCCTCCAGATCCCCCTTCACCTGCGCTTCGATTTTTACGACTTCATTTGGATTAATGATCCTGCTGCCTGAAGGCGTCACGGATACCAGTGAAACCGGCATGCGCACCCGCACTGGCTGCGGCGCGCTTTCGTTCCGACTCAAAATACGTCCGCTCGGGTCTTGATTATAAACCCGAACGCCAATCGAGTGTTGGGCTCCATCACTCAATGCGTCCGCAGAAAGCTTGTAGGTCGACGCATTCGCCCCGACGACCGGTTGACCATCCAGCAACCACTGGTAACGCACTTCCTTGTCCTCGTTTGGCAGCGTTGCCCGAAAATTTAATGCTGCCCCGGGATTCGCCACGGAATCTCCAGTGACCTTAGGCACATCCACAGGCGCAATCACATTTAAACGCGCGGTGCTCGAGACGCTCGTGAGCGCATTCGAGGCCGTGACTGTATAAACACCAGCATCCTTGGCTGAAATCCCATTGAGCTGAAGCGTTGCGGTGTTCTGTCCGGGAATCGGAGTGCCGTTGAAACTCCATTTGTAATCTGTCGCTTCGCTCGCGCGGAATCCGCTCCATTTAACCACCGTCATCGGACCTGCTAATACGGTGAGATCGGAAAGCGCCGAGTCGACGGCGACAGGCGGTTGGCCCAATCCCAATTGAACGGGCGCAGAAACGGCGTTCCCTGCCGTATTGGTCACCACCACATCGTACCGTCCTTCTTGGTCACGGGAGCTGGCCTTTAATTTGAACGAAGCCCCCTTCGCACTCGCAATCGGAATCCCATTGCGTCTCCACTGGAAGGTGATGTCCCCAGGAGTTGGGGTCGGCAAGGGCAACGAGAACTCAACGTCTGCATTGATATCCACCAACACTGTCCCTTGGGGATTTGACGGCACTGGCTGCTGTTTCACCAGCACACGCAGCTGCGGCAACTCCAACGGTTGGTTCACGACCACCTGTGCGGTGCCGCTCGTCACCTGAGTTCCATCCTGCTGCGAAACTCGTACGCTATACGAACCTGCATCCGCACTCGTCACCCTTGAAACCGAATAGACTGGCTGCGTTCCTCCGTTTTCCAAAGGCACAGGGGATGAATCTCGAAACCACTGGAAAACAAGCGGACCAGTTCCCGTTGCGAAAGAATCCAGCACCAGCCGCTGACCCGGATCCAACTTCCGATTCTGCTGCGCAAACTTTGGATCGATCTGCGCCGCGATGAACACAGAAACAAGAGCCGACTGGCTGGTCGTCGAAACCGTTTTGCCGTCTAGCACACCGCTGACTACGACATCGTAAACACCGGCCAACGAAACGCCAGGAGTCGGAGGAATCAACAGACTTGGAGAAGCCGAAGCTTCGCCAACTGGCTTCCCATCTCGGCGCCACTGATAGGTTAAATTGGAAGTGGCACCGTCAGCGCCAACCGAGAGCATTAAAGGCTCCCCCGCCTTTAGTTGAACGTTGGCCTGTGGCTGCGTGCGAATACTCACACTCGCCACGCGAAGCGTACCACGCGCCGAGGCAAATCCAAAACTCCCAGCGCTCACACGAACATCGTAAGAACCAATGTTCGAGGGGTCCACATTCGTCAGCGTCAGCACGTCGCCGACGGGCGAAATTTGGTAGTTCGTGATTTTAGTATCCTTCAACGGAACCCCGTTGAAACTCCATTCATAAACCCTCGCTACTCCATCACTGCCATTATTGGTCGATAGAGCCGTAAACACCGCGGTTCCTCCCGGAATCGATGTGGAACTCAACGGGTTCATCCGAAGCTGCGGCGTCCCGAGACGCAGTTCCGCCTTCCGAGTTTCCAAGGTCGTGGCAGATCCGGCCACGTTGATATTCACCTTGGCATAGTAGAACCCCGCGTCCTCGGCGCTAAATGCCGCTTTTGCATAGTTCGGCATCGTCGCCCCAGGAAGAGGAACGCCATCCTTGAACCACTGGATTTTCACCGAGTCCATCGGCACTCCCACTACAGAAACATTCAAAGACCCAATCGTGGCTCCCAGCGGCAACACCGCATCCGCAGGCTGATCAACCAACACCGGCACTACTTTCACCACCACATCCACCGGAATGGTTTCTTGAGCGCCTGTCGCAGGAGTAGCTGGGTTCGAAACCACCACGCTGTAACGCCCGGCATCCGTCGGTTGCGCTTTTTGAATCTGAATGTCCGAGCGTGTTTCACCCGGCAAAATCACGCCATTTTTCTTCCACTGATAAGCCAAGGCTGCTCCAGGTGCGGCAGACGCTTCGACAAATAGTCGGATGGGTTGACCAAACTCAAAGACACCTCCAACTGGGAGCTTCAAGATGCTCGGAAGCGACCCGCCAGCAGACCCATTCTTCCACGTCACAGGGAATCCACCTCCACCCGCCACGACCACTTGCCCAGGGCCATTGATAGTGAGGTTGTTTAGGTTTACAGGAGCCGTGACCCCGTCGAACACAAGGCGCGCACCTGCGTTGAGAGTCACCGTCCCACTCGGAGGCAGGCTGTTGGGATTCACTCGCAACTCTCCCGATTGGACGTTGGTTCCACCGCCGTAGGTGTTGTTTCCCGTCAAAGTCAAAACGCCAGTTCCAGTCTTGAAGAGACCGCCATTGCCGCCAAGCGAAGCGCTCACCATGCCCGATTGGAAAGAGTATCCATTGGCGACGATCGCACCGCCATTGACCGATCCATTACTCATCGCGACCTGCCCAAAAGATTGAGTCACGCCCGGAAGCAAGTCGATGGCACCTCCATCAATGGACAAATCGCTTCCTGAGGCAATGGCGTTAGAGCGAGCCACTTGAAGCACGCCTTGTTTCACGATGGTGCCGCCTGAGTAGTTGTTTGCGCCCCCAAGCGACAAAACGCCCGGACCCGACTTCACCAAAGCTCCAGCCCCAGCGAGTGTTCCGTCAAAACGCGTGCTATTAAACAGATCCACGCTAAGCGCAGGGGCGTCGACCACCACGGAACCATTGCCACTCAACCCACCAAGCCGCAGCGGCGCCGTAATTCTGACGGAGGCACCTGACATCACTTCCAAGGGAGCCGGCGCATCATTCATTCCGGACACCAGCACGGAACCAGAGACGACGGAAAGCGTGCCCTGGAAATTATTCGGCCCAGACAAAACCAACTGTCCGAGACCTGTTTTTTTCACACTGCCCGGGCCTTGAACCGAACCAGTCAGCGTGAGCACGTCGCCTGCCGCAATGTTCACTTCGCGCGGGGAGTTGATCGTCAACGGTGCATTACTCACTCCTTTGAGAGATGCAGGCGTCAAATTTACCGAAACCGAAATCTTCCGAGTGACCTTACTCGATGCGCTATCCGTCACCGTCAGCGGAAAACTCGCGTTCTGCGGAGCCTGCTCTAGAATTCCAGGTGCAACGGTCAGCTTTGTTCCCTCCAACTTGATCCACTCAGGCAACAGGGGTTGCCCGCCCACGGTCAGCGGCTTCACCAAGGAGGCGAAATCTGATAACGCCGCAATGTCCTGACTTTGAAGCGTCCCCGCAGGAACGGATAGGGACAAGGAGATCGGTGGCAATTCCGTAGAGCCGCCACTCCAAGTCACGGTGAAATTCGGATTTGTGGAGAGCACCTGGCCCCCTCCCGTAATTGGATTCGAAAGAATCAGATTCGCGGTGAGGTTGTCAAACAACAGAACCGCACCCGGATTCACGGTTACCGGCCCGGTAGGCAGTGAACCTGCGTTTGGAATCCGCAGCGTGCCAGCCACGACCGTGGTTCCACCCATGTAATTGTTGGGCCCAGCCAACACTAACTCTCCGAGTCCATCCTTCACGAGAGCGCCGGGGCCCGTGATCTGACCATTAAAGGCAGCATTATTGCCCTGAATGATACGAAGCGTCGCGTTGTCCAAGATGACCGTGCCATTCCCCGCGAGAGCGCTAATCGTCTGTGGAGCCCTCACCAAGAGGATTCCCGGCGTATTCACAGACCAACTGCCCAGTCCCGAGTTACTGCCCTTCAAAACAAGGGTTCCACCCAAAACCGACGTAGAGCCGCTGTAATTGTTCGGAGCCGACAACTCCAAAACCCCAGGTCCTCTCTTATCAATACCGCCAGAGCCTTGTACCGGCCCAGCAAGCGTGAGCGCATCTCCAGCGGCCACGTCTATGTTGAGCATAGAATTCAGACTCAGTGGCTGCGTGCGGATGCCACGTGCGCCTCCGTCGGTCACGGCCACCGTCACATTCACCTGTCTTTCGTTATTTGCCGAAGCATCCCTCACGGTCACCGAGAAGACACTCGGCGCGGACGGAGGTTCCAACGCAGGAACCGCCGCTGTGAACTGCGAGCCATTCCGTGTAACAAAACTGGGAAGGCCCGAAACTGAACCGATTTGCAACGGCTTCGACAAGTCAGCCAGTCCCGAAATTGAAGCGAGGTCTATGGTCTGCTGCCCTCCAGTGACAGCGCTCAACGTCGCAGAAATTGGACCAACGGCCACTGGCGGCTGCGGGACCTCTGGAGCTGAGATGCTGATGGAAACGGTCTCCGTTTGTAATTGATCCGCGCCATTTTTGATCACCGCATAATAAGCCCCTCCGTCATTCGCAGCTGTGACTCCCCTTTTTGTGTAAGTCGCCCCACCAGCGCTCGGAATCCGCACGCTATTTCGGTACCACTCAACCGTGCTATCAGGAGGAAAACTGATCCCAATCGACAAGCCCAGCGTCGCACCGTCGCCCAGAGTGCGAGTCCCAATCAAGCTCGGCGGCAAGCCGATCGCGAACTGCACCATTCCCGAGTATCGCTGTATCCCTCTGCTGTCAGCGGCGGTTATCAATAATTGCGTTATTCCCGCAGACTGGGTCGTAGGAGGGCTAAAGTTCAGATTCCCTCCCGACAGCGAGATCCAAGAAGGCACCGCTGAACCTGCTACAAATTGATAGCTGAGAGCGCCCCACTTGTTTCCCGTCACGACAGAAAGCGATTCCGTCTTAGAAACCCCTGCCTGGCCCGTTATTTGAAGAACAAACATCCCCCGATCGCTCCATGTCAAACTAGACTGGTTTGCAGCGGGATTTGTCATCTGGATGGTCCCGCTCGAAACGATATTCACTCCACTGAGATCCATCGCGCCCGCAAAACCATCGAACAGCAAGGTTGCGCCCGTCGATACCGTGATCGTCCCAATCGATGGGAGCGAGGAGGGCTTCACAATCAAGGTTCCAGCGGAAACCTTCGTTCCTCCTTGGTAGTTGTTGGTTCCGGATAACAAGAGCATTCCGGAGTTCACCTTGGTAAAAGAACCCATCCCTGAAATCGAATTTGGGATCGTCGTGTAAGTTCCTGCACCGACCGCCCAAGCCAGCGAAGCTCCGGAAGCCATCTCGATGTTCGATCCCGACGGAATATTCCCAGAGACAGTGACCTGTAAAGTGCCTTGGTTGATTTTTGTCGGCCCTTGATAAGAGTTTGTGACCCATGGCTTGCCAGACACATTCTGGTTTCCAACTAGATATAAAATTCCCGGGCCAGTTTTAGTGAGCCCGTTGTTGCCCTTCAATTCAGCGCCCAAGTATGCCTGAGAGGCGTTCACCTCGACGGTTCCCGAAGTCAGCGTGAGGGTTCCTGACCCACCACTCAGAATGTAGCCCGCCGAACCAGAAGGATTAATCTGTATCCCAGCAGCGGTTACATTACCACTCACGACCACGTCCCGACTGATCGAGGAGACAACGCCGCTCGTGAGCGTTCCAAACACCGCCAGGTTGGACGAATTCCAGAGCATGGAACTTCCGCCCGAAACCCAGTTGGCCCCCGTGGAATTCCATGTTCCGCCACCCTCGTCGGCAACTCCAATCGTCGAGGGAATCCCATCCCACGTCAGACTCTGGACACCGAGCGGAGCAGGATTCACTCCGCCTGTCGCGCTTCCGCCGATCCACGAAACCGTCACTCCTGGAGTCGATACGCTCACCTGCCCACCTCCGATGATATTCAAGTCCAAGGTGGTATTCGCGGCGAATCCATCAAACAGAAGGCTAGCCCCTGAAAGCACATTCACCTTTTGGCCCTGCGGCAAAGAAGAACTTGGCGTACCATCGCGATTCGTCGCACGTACCACCAGAGTCCCGCCAGCGACCGTCGTTGTTCCGGTGTAGCTGTTGAGCCCCTCCAAAGTGCCTTTCCCAGTTCCGTCCTTCACAAAGGAGCCCGTCCCAGAAATCGCTGTCGCGAGTGTTTGCTCGCCATAGACAAACCATTCAAGAACCCCTTTGTTTTCAATGGAGGACGTATTCGCAATCGACCCGTTTACCCCACCATTCGCCGCATCCCCGATCCGAAGTGTCCCAGCATCAATCCGAGTAAATCCCGTGTAAGTGTTGACACCCGTCAACGTCTGTCGTCCCTCACCCATTTTAATGACATTCAACGGCAAAGAATTTCCCGTCCCGTTCATCAGCGTTCCCGCAAACACCCCAGACCCACCGGCCACCCCGATCCGAACATCATGCTTCAGTCCAGTGTATGCGTTCTGGACGGTCCCCTCACCCGTGAGCGCATCCATCTGACCATCTTCCGCGTAAAAATCCAAAACCGCTCCAGCCGCCACATGGATCGCCGCGAAGTTCTCCTCGAAACTGGTGCCCACATTGTTCGCCACAACCTTCCCACCTTGAATGTCGATAAACCCGCCGACCCCTAATTTAAAGGTGCCGTGACCAGCGCCATCTCCGACACGCCAAAGTCCGTTCCCGCTTTTCACCACTCTCCCCGTCCCTTCAATCGTAAAAGCACCTGACATATCCACGTTTCCCTCAAACGAAAATTCAAGCGAAGCACCCTTCGCCACTTCCGCACTTCCCTGAAAGTTGTGCACCGCGGCGTCCTGCTGGAACACCAACGACCCACCTAAGACGAATGTCTTTCCGGTGTAGGCATTTGAAGAGGAAGCGAGCGTCAACATCCCAGACCCGCTCTTCACCAAACCCGAACCGCCTCCCAAAGACGCATCAATCCGAGCCGATTGAGACGACACGGTAATCAGCGCAGGCTCATTCAACTGCAACTGCCCCGCCCCAATCACATAGTTCGAGTTAGATTCAAAACGAATCGCACCCGCAACTTGAGGTTGATCGACAGAAAGAGAGCCCGAGCCGCCAGACGCGAATACGGCGGTCGAAGTGCCATTCCACGTTTGGTTTATTCCGTTGCTATTCACCCAATTGTTCCCTGCCGCCGTCCAGGTTCCTCCGCCAAGTTGGATTCCACTGGCTGCCGAGTCCGAATCCCAAACGAGACGAGCGCTCGGCAAAACGGTCCTCTGAGCGGTCGTGAAAGAGTCACGCTGGGCACTCGAGAAAGCCGAGTCTTGAGTCAGAGAAAGCATCGAAAGCTGATACGGCGTCAAAACAGCAAGTTGAGCAACTGAGAGCGTCGAAAGCTGAACAGGCGTGAACGCCGCGACCTCCTCCGGACTCAGGGAAGTGAGCTGGGATGCTGTAAACCCAGAAAGGTCGAAACGAAAATCCGATGCCTCGACCGACTCAACCGGCAGCGATCCCATGGCCATTCGAAAGCCAATGCCTTCATTCGAGAGACCAGGATCCAGATTGCTTCTGCTCGCAACACGCGCCACGTCTGCGGAGTCGTAAAAATTCCCGCCTCGAATCACACGCTCCTCACCGAGAGAAGGGCCTCGCGGATTCGCCCCCGATACGTAAGAGGGTTGATACCAATCCCAGCACCACTGGAAGACATTACCCGCCATATCCGAAAGGCCATAACCATTCATCCCGGCACTTCCTAAACTACCGACCGGACTCGTACCGAAATTCGACTGTTTCCCAAGAACGCCAAACGCAGCCACCTCCGACATTTCCGCCGCCGTCAATGTGCGGTTCCAGAAAGCCACTTCGTCGATATTTCCTTTGAATGTACCGCCCGGAAAACCGGCGTTCAAAGATTGCCCCACGGAGAAAGTCCACGTTCCCGGAGGCTCACTGCTTCCTCCGAAAGAATTCACACCGTCCGGGGACCCATTGATATAAAGCCGATAAGTCGTGCCGTCATAGGTGGCTCCCACGTGAACCCAATTTCCAGTCCTCACCGATGCGCTCGAAGTGACCACATTGATCCCGTAGTTGTCGAAGCGGAGCTTCCCCTCTGAATCAACGAAGAAAGCCGGTGGATTCCCTCCACCACCATCAGCCTTCGCCAGAATCACGCGTTGGCCATCGAAAAAATCCGTGCGAATCCACGCCGACATCGAAAACGTCTTGCCGCCGTTTACATTCAGATCCGAACCGCTTGCCAAATTCAGCCGACTATTGAATCCATCAAAATAAGCCGATGAACTTCCAGCCCCCGCTAGGGGAGGCGCGCTGGACTGGAGCGAGCCTGTACTCAGCCACGTGCCAGCATGAGTCCCCACGGAAGATTGATCGTTTAAGTTCCCTTCAAAACCAAGCCACGCCTGCAACCCATTTGCGAGCCCTTCTAGAGACGGAGCGGGCGATCCCCCCAAGTCATAAACAAAATCAGCCGAGGTCGCGTAGTTCGCCTGAGTCCGTGAAATCGTGTCTCCCCACGGAAAACGTTTCCCAGCCAAACCACCGCGGGCAGCCACTTCCCATTCCACTTCGGTCGGAAGGCGATAGCCACTCGCGCTCCAATCACAACTGACCGCATCGACTTCTCCCATGCGATAAACGGAATTATCCGAGAGGCGATAGCAAGCGCTCAGACCATCCCGCTCACTCGCTGCATTGATCCATTTCACCACATCATACCAAGAGACCGATTGCACTGGATGGTTCCAGTCGAGCCCTACTCCCATAGCCAAATCTGAATACCCGTGCGCCCACGCCCATGCCCGCACCGTCTCCCACTGACCTTTGGTCACATCAGTAGCCGCTATCCAGTATGGGGTCACAGACACCGTTACTGGCACTGCATCCGAGATGGCGTCAGGGGCGCCTTGGTTAGGATCGCCCACCGTAAATGAACCTCCTGAAATTGAGGAAATGGAGCCGCCTAAAGCCATCGGAACGTTTGCCTGCACCCGCACCTTAAAATTAGCCAAGCCGGTCACATCCACTTTCATTTTGCGACCACTTCCCGCCGAAACCGATGCTCCAAAATCACCACTCACAGGGGTGCGCTGCGTCCAATTCAATCCGTTGTCGACTGATATCCAGAGAGAAACCTGCGAGGGCCCCACGCCCAAATCGTAAGTCACATCCAACAGTGAATTCGAGCCGGGCTGAAAACCCATGCTTACATTCCGCACCAATCGCGTTTCCAAACTCAAAATCGGCGACTCGCTGGAAACCGTTAGCGCATGGCCACGCCCAACCAGCGCGAGCAACGCCAATATCATCCAACAAAAAAAGACGCTCGCACGGACCCGTTCAGTGAACCTGACGTCGAGGCCTTGGCTTGATCGAAAAGACGGCTGGATTTGCATAACCCGGTTTAAATCTGAGGAATCTTCAAGGTTTGAAAAATTCATAGTCGAAGCGTGTTAGGGACGGCCCCGGACCAACCGGAACCCAATCGTGTCTGATCCAAGCGCAGGGTCGGATTTTCCGCGCGCAGCACATCGAGCCAGTCCAGCTGATTGCTCCCAATTTCCTCCGCGCAACACGCGCTGGCCGCTCCCACCCGGCCCGACCGGGTTGCTTCCACCCATGTAACCGGAAGCAAAAACGTCCCAGCACCATTGGGACACATTCCCCGACATATCAAACAATCCATATCCGTTGGGCGCGAAACTCCCCACCGGACTCGTCAACGGACGCACCCCGTCGTCGTAAGCCCCATTCGGGCCGTCAAATCCCTGATCGAAAGAGAATGCCAGCGTGTCTCCCGTGTAATTCGCTAGATCACTTGAAATCTGATTGTCCCCTCCCCAAGGGAACCGACGCCCTGTTTGCCCTCCTCGAGCCGCCACCTCCCACTCAGCCTCCGTGGGCAACCGGTATCCGTTCGCCGTCCAATCGCACACCACCCCGCCCGGACTGCTTTGCGCATCCGCAGGGTTCCGAATCACGTTCCCATTGCTCATATAACAAGGACGCAGCCCCTCCACCTCGCTTGCCAAGTTAGCCCACGTGATCACCTGATACCATGAAACGGAATGCACCGGATGGTCAGCTCCTTTCCCCATTCCTGCGCTGAGCCCTGCGTATCCTTTAGAACCCATGCTCGCTCGAATATTGGTCCACTGACTCAAAGTGACATCGACCGTTTGCATGAAAAAACCGCTCAAAGCTACAGACGTCACGGGCGCCTCTACCGACAGATCCGCTTCGTTTGACTGATTTCCAATGGTGTAACGGCCCGGCGCGATCGGCGCGAAAATATCCCCGCTCATGCGCTTGTCCCACGCAATGACCTTCACCTTCATCGCACTGGTGAACTGACGCGGCCAATCCAACAGCGCGTCCCAAAGGATCTCCAGATTACTGCCCTGGGAAACATTCGCACCCACAGCTCCTCTCACCGACTGAACAGGAACGTCGTAATTGGTTCCCCCGTCACTCGAAACCGCCACCCCCACCGCCATACTGGAACTGCCCGAACTAACAAGATCGTAGGTCACCCTCACTTTCCCGAATTGATCAGCAATCGTGGTTACGTTGACGTTGGAGACCGACTGAGCAACGGCTTGGCCGCTTGGATTCGCCATCCAGAGGAGGCTCAATAAGAAAGTAGAAAGAAGACGGGAGCGTTTCATAGCGCAATAGATCACGTTTACCAGAGGAAGGGGTTGGCCTGTCGCGCGCTCAGCGCGTTGTTGAGGTACGGCGAAGGGAGACCCGCGATGGCTTGAGTTTGCACTTCAGTAAAGACCTTGCCCGTCATCGCATTGACTTGGCCTGAGGTAAACGCAGCCAACTGACGAGAGCCCAAATAAGCCAAAGCGGCCAATTGTTCAGGCGCCATCGCCTCAATCTCACCCGTCTGCAAAGCGCGGATCTGGAGCGTGCTCAGTCCCTGAATGGCCATCGTCGTAAGGCCAGCCACAAAGAATGGCGTCAACTGGGTGATCTGCTGCGTTGTGAGCGCACGGATCTGAACGGAGCTCAAAGCATATTCCTGCTCGATCGGATTTAGAGCGGATAACTGAAGAGAAGTGAGCGCCATAATCTCCATCGTCGTCAGCGAGGCGATCTGATCCGTGCGCAAGGCCGAGATCACCTCCGGCGCCAAAACAGAAATCTGGGAGGCAGAAAGCGACGCGATCTCGAGCGTCGTCAAAATGGAAAAGTCATTCGGCTCCAACGCCGTCAGCTGCTGGGTGCTCAACGCTAAAAACGCTGGGGTCGAAAACGCATCCACTTGACTGGGGCTCAGCATCATCAATGCACCCGTACTCAGACCCGCAACCTGCATCCCCTGAAGGACTGAGATCTGCTCATTCGTGATTCCCTCCGAGAGAACCATCGGCTCCAGCGCGTTCAACTGCACACCGCTCAATGCGCTAATCGCATTCGTGGAAAAAGCGCCTATCTGCGAAGGTCGAAGCCCATGGATCGCTTCGGTATTTAAAACGCTCACTTGCGATGTCGATAGCACCCTCAACTGATCCGCTGTCATCGCTCGGATCTGGAACCATCGCAGCGCTCCTATTTGCGCAGAGCTCAAAGCCATGAGTATTCCAGTTTGAATGGCACCAAACTGCTCAACATTCACAGCTGGATCGTCATTGAAGTAGCTGGAATAGCTCCAACTCCATGGCTCGTATTCTTGCTGGTATCCAATGCTCCCAATCTGCATCGGGCTCAACCCCAACATTTGGTTACTCCGCAATGCACCAATCTGCACTCCGCTCAGGGTCTGAATCTGCAGAGTCGTCAGCGACGCCACTTGCACAGAGGTTAAGATGCTCAACTTGGCCGTTGAAAGCGCGCCGATGCCCGCGGAACTCAATCCACGCATGGCATCTCCTCGAATCGCACCAACCTGTTGCGGTGACAACAGGGACACGGATTCAAAAGACAACCCCGAGATTTGCAACGAACTCAACGACGAGATGAACTGCGTTGGGAAAGCCGCCCATTGACCACTGCTCAATGACCCAATCGCAGCGGTTCCAAGCCCCATCACCTGCGTTGGACTTAAAGCCAAGAGACGATCCATCGAAACTCCAATCACGGATTGACCCAACCCCAACAATTGGGAACTGCCCAAAGACAAGAATATCTGGGAGCTCATTCCTCCAATTTGAGAGGCGCTCAACCCGCTGATGGTCGAACTCGAAAGCCCACGAACCTGAGAACTGTCTAAAGAAGAAATCTGAGCAATCGCCAGCCCAGAAGCCGCACTCTGAGAGATTCCTGAAATCTGCTCCGAAGACCACGCACGAAGACTATTCGTCGAAACCGTTGCCACCTGCGATGAGGATATGCCTCCTACAGCCCATGGAGATAGCCCCCTCCACTGACTCGCGCGAAGCGCCGCAACCTGAGAATCTCCGAAAGAGGCCCACCCATCGGGGCCGATCCTCTGGATCTGCGTCGCCAGCAACGCGGAAACTTGAGCCGTCGCCAAGACCGGCAAAATGTTTTGTATTCCCCAAACCGCAAACGCGTTGGGAGTGATCGCTGCCACTTGCCTTGAGTCCAGGGCTGAAAACCATTGAGGCTCTAGTTGAGAAATCACCGACTGTCCAATCGCCGCCATCTGACTGCGGCTTACCGCTCTCAGACCGCTAAAGGAAAACGCGGAAAGCTTGGAAGCGTCCAACATCGCGAATGCTTCTGTAGAAAGAAGGGCAACTTGGGCCGATCCAAATGTCGAAAACAACTCGGGAGAAAGATACTGAACCGCCGCTCCGGGCAGAGCGCTCAATTGCTCCGTCCTCAGTGCGCTAATCTGACCTGGCGTCAGCCCAGCGAAGGCACTTGGGTTCATCCTTTTCATTTGATCCGCCGAGAAAGCGCCCAACTGTGAAGGACTCAAGGCGGAAAGGGTTCCTGCTGCCAATCCAGACAGCTGGTGGGAACCCATGACCAAATTCCCGAAAGTGGCTAACGTCTCATTGGAAAGAGTCGCAAATTGCCCGCTCGAAAGCCCCCCAATCGCACTCGGGGAAAGGCTCTTCAGCTGGGAAGGAGACAACGCATTGAACTGCTCCATCGTCAGACTCCCCACAAAACCACCATTCAAAGCGCCCAACTGCGCTGGAGAAAGCGCAGACAGGAAGGCGGGCTGAAGGGCGGAAATGCGCGCGACATCCGGTTGATACACCCAATGCCAACCCTCCTCATAATGCCCTTGGGGAATCCCAAGCTGCACCAGAAGTTGCGGCCTCAAATTTGACGCCTGCTGAGATCCAAGAGCGCTTAGTTGAGCAACGCTCATCCACGAGAGCGCCCCATCCGGCAGAGCCATCAACTGATGACTGCGCAAAGCGCCAATATGCTGATTGCTCAAACCTAAAATTCCCTGACTCGAGAGAGCACCCACTTGCGCGAAGCCCAATGAGACAATGGCTGCAGTCGAAAGCGAATCGATTTGGGAACTCCTCAAAGACCAGACGGCATCCGTATTCAACGCCGCAATCTGCGCGATTGAAAATGAGCCAACCTGATTCGCACTCAACCCTCCAACCGCATACCACCCCAACCCTGCCACTTGTGCCGTGCTCAAACTCGACAACACCTGCGTCGTCAGAAAACTCATCTGCTGCGTATCACGCACATTCGTTCCACTAAATGGATCCCAAACAAAATAGTTCCACGGCGAATCTCCCCGGTATCCAAGCCCCGAAATCGCCGCAGAGCTCAAAGCCGATATCTGCGCGCTGCTCAAAGAGGCGATCTGATCCGAGCGCATGCTCGACAAGCCCGTTGATGTAAGCCCTCCAATCTGCACCGCACTGAACCCCATCAACTGCACAGAGCCAAGACCTCCAATCCCAGAAGTCGAAAGCGCTCCAATCTGCAATCCAGTCAACGCACCAAACTGCGAACTAGTCAGTCCCCCAATTTGGCTATCTACGAT
>CANFNA010000063.1 GCA_947448395.1 Chthoniobacteraceae bacterium | reverse complement strand
CACTCGTCATATCCCCCGAGGTGTTCTCCCACTTTTTCGGTATATATAAAAACTTGGGACTTCTGGCCCGCGCCGTTGAAGTGGAGAAGCGTCCTCCCATTGGGAAAGGGATTAGCCACTTTGAGTCGTGTCCGGTACCAGCCAGGGCCCTGATAATAACGAACATCCGGATCCACGGCATCCCTTCCGTTGAAACAATGTGGAAGCGTCACTGAAGTCCAAGCGACGTTGTCACTCGCAGCATCCGCCCGCCATATTTCCCACGGGCTACCGAGTGAGCCCTGATAGTAATCCCAGCCGGCGCTAAGCCGTTGAGTGGAGGATTGTGCAAGCAGACTCGAAGAGCCCATTGCGCAAAGAATCACGAGAAGGAGTCGAAGGATCGTAGCCATGAGGGGGGGGAAGGCCATTCCGTGCCGGAAAAACCTCACGCCAGAATGCTTCCTAAGGGCGCTTTCAAAAGACAGCGAAAAGGAACCCCAGTCCGAATTTAAGTCCCTTTCACGCCAAGGCACCTTTCGTCCTTGGACAGACTCAGTAGACTGTTAAAACGCGGAGGTGAAGCTCACCCCCCTCCGACTCCTTATCACCTTTAGCATTCTGATGGCGTCCGGAGTTCTTGCTGACGAAGAAAGTCAGTCAGGGAAAGCGAATGTGTCAAAAAAAGGATTCGGTCTCGCGGAGCGAAAAGGAATGGACGCCCACAATCTAGAGCTCCTCAAAGTTGGCTGGTATTACAACTGGGGCCCACAGACAAAACTGTCCAACCACCCCCAATTCGTGCCCATGATTTTCTCGCTAAAGACGGGAGCGCCAAAGGGTGGCAGCCATGAATTTATTCTCGGCTACAACGAACCAGACAACACCAAGCAATCCGACATCTCCGTCAAGGGTGCGCTGAAGAACTGGAATATGGTGACCTCGAATGGAAAAACCGTCATCAGCCCCGCCATGGCAGGCAATCCAATCGCGAAGGACTGGCTCCAGGATTTCATGAAGGAGAAGCCAAAAGTCGACTGCATCGCAGTGCACTGGTACAAAGGAGTCGAGGCAGGCAAGTTCATAAAGGATCTCGAGGAGATCCACACCCACTTTAAAAAGCCGCTCTGGATCACTGAGTTTGCACCACAAACGGCTGCTAGTGCTGAGGCGGAACCCGGCAAATTTACACAAGCTCAGGTCAATGCCTTCATCACGGCGACCACGGAGTTCATGGAGAAAACAGCATGGGTACAGCGTTACGCTTGGCATGACTCCCACGTCGGCACATCCGCCCTGTTCAACCAAAAGGGCGAACTAACAGACAGTGGAAAGGCCTATGCGGCTGCTGGGAAATAACTCCCAAGCTCTTTGAGCGACGAAGGGGACCCTAGAGCCACCGCAACTAATCGATAGCGGATCTGCAGTGCCTCAATGCTGAACCATCTTTTCTAGATCCCATTGCTCAGGATCAAACCGCTCTCGAGTAGCCTCTACGATCGGGTAACCTCCAACCTCCTGTTCACTGTCGATAATCCGGCCCGTGGATTCACGAGTCTGCCGAATGATCCGCTCGTCAACAACGTCACGGTCCCACGGACGTGCCCCAGCGTTCTTGTAAACAAACTCTGCAACCCGTTCTGAAGGGAGAGCCACCAGTCCCTCCGGCCAATACACATGCGCAGGACAAATCAGTAAATCCCCCTTGGCAGCTCCATTCTTGCTGCAAATCGGCGCCGCCTTTCCCTCGCGATCCAAATTGATATTATCGGAAAGATACGTCTCCAAGTCTCCCACACCCTCAAGTGTGAGCAACGGAAGCCCTCTCTGCGTGTTTGGACCAGCGCGCATGAAGTTTCCAACAATGTCTAACCTGCCAGTCTCGAATTTGCGACCATGCCACAACGTTTCAGGCAGTCGGTAACCGATGGCTTGAATTCCGGGATTATAAATGAGGTTGTTCACCACGGTGACCCAAGCGCCGCCTTTCACCAAAGGATGCCGCTGAGAGTTGTTGGCGTAAAGATTCCCATACAGCAAGACTCCCGTCGCATTGTCCATGACCAGCGTTCCTTTCGAGTGTTCTCCACTCCTGTGAGTCGAATGGCTCAGACCCTCCGCAATGATGTTGTGGCTGTAGGTGACGCGGTGTGCAGTATGTTCGCGCCATTCTTCAGGCGTCTCGCCCACAAAAGGCTTTCCTGAGACACTCAGATTTTCATCGGTTGCCCAAGCAAACGAACAGTGGTCCACAATCACGTCACACGCGCCACTGAGGGTCGATAGCCCGTCCGCCTCCCATCCAGTTTTCTTTGCATGCCCAGCCTCTCCAACACGAACGCGGAGATGCTGAATAATCACGTCGTGCGTTTGGACTTGGACCTCTTGGCGAATCAAGGTGATTCCTGGAGACGGCGCGGTCTGTCCGGCGATCGTGATGTACGGCTCCGTGATCACCACCTTCTCTTTGCTGAGATCAATCACGCCCCCCACCTCAAACACCACAATACGCGGCCCCTTGGTCTTCACTGCCTCCATGAATGAGCCTTCTCCATTTGGCGCTAAAGTGGTCACTCGCACAATTTTTCCCCCACGACCGCCCTTGGTCTGCGCCGCCCATCCCAACGGTCCCATGGCGGCGTCACGGCGCGGTTGCTCACTCCCTGCCCATAGAGCGCTCTCTTCGAAAGCGACGACAAAACAGCACGCCAATACGAACTGGGGACCGAAAGCCTCCTGCAAATTGCTTCGCACGCAGCTTAAAATGGAACGGCCGCTTAACCGTCGTGAAATCGCTCCAAACCATCCGAGCCCCAGAGAATTCGTCAAATCTCTGTCATGCTCCTTCATGCAAATGCTCAAGCCAAAATCTCCTGCACGATGCGGCCACCCTGATTATCGGTGAGCGCCATCGGCACTCCATTCCGCTGGAAGGTGAGCTTCGTATGGTCGAACCCAAACAAATGCAGCAACGTCGCGTGATAATCGCGATGCGTCACAATGTCCTTCACGGCCTTGTGTCCAAACTCATCCGTTTCTCCATAAGCAAGCCCCGCTTTGAAACCACCGCCTGCAACCCACATGGAAAAGCCATACGTGTTGTGATCCCGTCCCACCACATCGCGCCCGCCATCATACTGAATCACGGGCAAACGGCCCATCTCTCCGCCCCAATGCACAACCGTCGAATCTAATAACCCGCGCTGCTTGAGATCCAGCACCAGTGCTGCGGCCCCTTGATCCACGTACTGGCAGGCCGCAGGCAAACCTCCGATAATTCCTTTGTGGTGATCCCACGTCTGATTCGCCGTGAACAACTGCACAAACCGTACCCCTCGCTCAACCAAACGCCGCGCGATCAAGCAGCGCGTCCCAAACTCCGCTGAAACTGGATTGTCGATTCCATACAGCTTCTTGGTCGCCTCAGACTCGCCGCTGATATCCAGCGCTTCCTTCGCAGCCAGTTGCATCCTGCCCGCCAACTCGTAACTTGCTATCCGCGCCTCCAAATCGGTCTCTCCGGGGTGCGCCGACAAATGCTCCGCATTTAATCCACCTAAAAAATCCAAGTACCGCCCCTGCGCCTCTCCCTTGAGATGCGGGGCAGGGTCCAGATTCGGCATCCTAGGCTCTTGTGAACGCACCGCCGTTCCTTGATACAGAGAAGGAAGCCAACCCTGCGTCCAATTAGCCACTCCCAACACGGGAAGGCCTCTCGGATCCGTCAATGCAACGTACGCGGGCAAATCGCGCGTCTCCGACCCCAACGCATACGATAGCCAACTCCCAATGGTCGGGCGCCCCGCAAGAATTCCACCGGTCTGCATCGCGTAGATCCCTTGTCCGTGGTTGCTCACCCCAGTCTGCATCCCGCGCAACAACGTGACTTCGTCCACGATCTGAGAGAAATGCGGCAAAAGCTCGCTGACCTCCGTGCCGCACTGTCCGTGTTTTTGAAACTTCCAAGGGCTAGCCATCAGCGTCGTACTCGCGTGTGCCGCGTCATCATACTTGATGTCGCCAACGAATTTTTGCCCGTTGCGCTTATCTAATTCAGGTTTCGGCTCAAACAAGTCGATCTGACTCGGTCCACCCTGCATGAACATGGAGATCATCGCACGCGCCCGCGGACGCACTCCAGGAACCTTCGGGAGCATGTCAAAATGCTGGCTCTGGAAATCAACCGGCTTTGCCAGAAGACCATCTTGCTCAAGCAACGAGAGTGCGCCCAAGCCTCCCAGGCAAAAGGCGCTTCGTTGTAAAAAGTGACGCCGAGAATGGCAGCCGTTTTGATTCATCATCTCAGTCTACGTAAAGGAATCCGTTTGAGCTAAACAGCGCCTGACAAAGCGTTGCCAGAGCCGCAATCTCTGGATGGAGTGGTTCACTCGCCTTGGCCGCCGCAGCAGGCTTTTCCGCCGAGGAAGAAACTGCTACCGGCTTCTCGAGCGCCGCCCGCAATGTAGCGGTTTGCGATTTCAAAAACACAACAGACTTCTGGACCTCGTCCTCCGTGGCGTCTCTCACCAGAACAAGGCGCCACGCCATGCGCACGCGAGCCTCGGATTCATCACCCGCTTCTCGGCTCACCCGTTCCGCAAGCAATCGAGACTGCGAGAGAGAAAACTGACTGTTCATCAAGCTTAGCGATTGCGGAGCCACCGTTGACGCCGAGCGGGCCTCGCAGTTCGGCTCCATCTTCGGCAAATCAAAAGTCTCCAACATTCCCAAGGGCCGCGAGCGGCGCATTTGAACATAAAGACTCCGACGATACTCCTCCCCATTCAAAGGAACTACCTTGCCCGACGGCCTCCCTGCCGTATCGGTCGTGTCCACACCAAGCACAACCTGCCCGTCGACATCCAGCATCACCGGCACAGGCGCTCCGAACATCTTCCGATTGAGTTTTCCACTCACCAGCAGCATCGAGTCTCGAAGCGCCTCCGCATCCATTCGCCGCACGATGGCGCGCGCAAATAAATGGTTGTCTGGATCTTTCCCGTCTTTCTCTGCAGACCGCAGCGCTGACTGTTTGTAAGTCGCGGAACCCATCATTAAGCGATGCAACTCCTTTAGACTCCAACCTCGCTCCACAAACTCAGACGCCAGCCAGTCTAACAATTCCGGATGCGAGGGCCGCTCTCCCTGTCGGCCAAAATCTGCCGGGGTCGCGACAATGCCGCGTCCGAACAAATGATGCCAAACGCGGTTCACCAACACGCGGCTCACCAAGGGGTGCCGACCCGAAGTGAGATATTGCGCGAACACCGTTCGGCGGCCCGTGCCCGATGGCAACGTTCTCTCAGGCACAAAAGACGCGGGCTGAAACGCTGCCAGAATCGACAATTCACCGGGCTCCACCTTCTCCCTAGGATTCATCGGATCGCCCCGATGAAAAAGCGCCGTGCTTGGTGGCGTCTTAATCGCGACCGGTGCTTCATTAAAAACTGGGAGGAAAATCTCCACAGGCTTCTTTTTGCGAACCTCCGCGGCCTCGTCCGCAATTTTTTTCAACTCAGCCTCGTGCTTGGTATTGTAGGTCCGGTCGTACAAATACAAAGAACTGCCACTGAGCTGATTCACCGTTGGATGCTCCTTGAGAAGCTTCGATTGCTCTGGCGTCCTCTCTTTAAGGGGCGTGCGGTACGCCAAGCGCAGGAGCTCTCTCACCTCCTCCGGCTTCGCCTTCAACTCCCAACCCAGCACCAAATCGATCAATTCTTCCTCTCGCTTCTTCCGGCGCGCATCAATCAATTTGGCTTCCTCCTCAATCGCCGCCGATTGCGTCCGCTCGGCTTCGGTCATCAAAGAAACCTGGCGCGCTGACGCATTCCGCCAATGCTCCGTATCAAAGCCTGGCTCGAAGATGGCGCGAATCTGATAGTAATCACGCTGCGGAATCGGGTCATGCTTGTGGTCGTGACATTGGGCGCACCCCACGCTCATCCCCAACAAGGAAGTCGACACCACCTTGAGCGTCTCCGCGATCACGGCGTTACGAGCCGTCGTTTGCTCCGAGGCCGGAGTTCCTGCCGTCCCGTCCGGCACCATTCTCAGAAACCCAGTGGCCGCCAATCGGTCCACGTCAGCCTGAGAAAGATTTTTCAATGGCCCTGTCACCATTTCATCTCCCGCCAACTGCTCTTGAATGAACCGATTCATCGGCTTATCCGCATTCAGCGAGCGAATGACATAATCTCGGTAGTGATACGCCCAAGGCCGGACTGTGTCGGCGTCATTGTATCCGTCGCTATCCGCATATCCCGCAATATCCAACCAATGCCGAGCCCACCGCTCCCCATAATGCGGAGAGGCAAGAAACCGCTCCACCATCCGCTCATAGGCGTCCGGAGCCGTATCCGCCTCAAACTCCAAAACCTGCTCTTGCGTGGGCGTCAAACCAGTTAAATCAAACGCGACTCTTCGTATTAATGTCGCTCGGCTCGCCTCCGGATTAAACTCCACTCCCACCTCCCGCAACCGCGCCCCAATGAACCGATCCACCGGGTTTTTCAATTTATCAAATCCCTCTAGCGAGGGAATCACAGGCCGTTGGATGGGCTGAAACGCCCAATACTCGCGGTCCTCCTCCGTTAAATAAACCTTTGGCACGTCCGTTGGTTCCGGCCGCGCCGTAACAGCGCCCTCGCCAATCCAACGCTCCAAGGTTGCTATCTCCAAAGCCGTCAGCTTTTTGCCTTTGGGTGGCATCTCGCCCTCCCTCACCAAACTAAGCAGCTCACTCTCCTGCGGTTTCCCCGGAATCACCGCCATCGAGCCATCCTTCCCGTGTGGTTCAACGAGAAACCGTCTTAGTCGGACATCCAATGCCCCCTTCAACTTGTCCCCCTCGCCATGACAATGCACGCAGTGATGCTTGAGGATCGGCCGGATATCTCGCTCGAAAGTCAGAGGCCTCGCCGCACCGCCTTCGGCTTTCCCTTCCAACACCGCAGCCGCCCCACTCACCAGATTGCACGACAATCCCAAACCCAAAACTCCCACCAATAAGGCAGAAGCCAAAGTCCCTAAACTTCGTTGGGGGCGGCGCAATTCCATCTTCCTCTAAAAGAAAACGCTAGGGGCCACCTCAGCTTAATGCAGAAATACAAAAAGAGAGAAAGACGCCCGTTTTTATCACAAATGGCGCGTCAACTGCAGACATCCAACACGTCCGCCACGCCCTTTCCGCTCCGGTCCAAACAGACCAAGCCCATCACGATCTCTGACTCACCTGAGGCGCTTCAAGATTCGGTGCCGTAGCATCCTCATCCCTCGCCTTCGCACCGGCATCGATCATTTTCTTCTTACCCTTCGGAATCTTGATCGCGTTCGGATCCGCAGGCGGGATCGGCGGCGGTAGATATTGACTCAACCGCGCGATCACCTCCCGATTTTCAGACTTCTTCGCCAGATTCTCAGGTTCGGTCGGCGCGTTGACTTCGTCGTAGAGTTCGGTGTCCACAATCGTGTTGTCGGCGAGACTTCGCCAGAGAGTCAGCCGCCAACGCTCGTCGCGGATACTGTACCCCATGACATCACGCTTCGCGGTGCCTTTGGCGCCCCCTTTCTTGGCGATCCCAGCACTCTTTGGATATTGGCTAATCGCAACGGGTTTCACGCTAACGGAAGGGTTCTCCAAGATGGGCTTGAGACTGATGCCGTCTGTGTCGGGTTTAGGGAGTCCACAAAGCTCGGCGAGGGTCGGATAAACATCCACGAACTCGACGAGTGAATTGCTCTTCTGCCCCGCAGCCTTCATTCCGGGCGCACTCACAATGAGAGGGACGCGTGTATCGACCTCGAAGTTGGTGTGCTTGCCCCACTCTTGGTGGTCCCCGAGTTTCCAGCCATGGTCACCCCAAAGAACAATCACCGTATTGTCAGCCACGCCTTCCTTCTCCAACGCATCGAGGAGAACACCCAAGTTGGCATCCGTGTAACTAACAGCAGCGTAGTAACCGTGCCGCACTTTCGAAGCAAACTCAGTCGGCAATGGAGTGAAGGCGACTGACTTGTCCTTGGGCGGCACGTTTGAGTAAGCGCGAAATTCACCGCTATCATTGTCACCGACATATGCCGGAGTCCCCACAGGAAAGGGGCTGCTGGTGTCAGGCAGCATCTTGGGATCGTAGAGATTCCAGTATTTTTTTGGCGAAACGAACGGTAAATGCGGTTTTGAAATCCCAACGGCTAGGAAGAAGGGTTGATCCTTCTTTTTTAGTTCCGCAATCGTCTTCGCAGCCAACCGCACCGTCTTCCCATCCGTGTAAAAATCATCCGGCACATCGCCCGCTTCAAACGCAGGACCTTTCCCCTTATTCTTCGGGTCGTCTTTTACGGTGTCCTCCGGACTCAACGCCCTCGCGTAGATCTCTGCCTTGGGCGTGCCCCAAGGAGTCGACCAACTCGGCTCGTCATCAAATCCGCCATGAAAGATTTTCCCCATCCCTTGGGAAAAATAGCCGTTGTTCTTAAAGTACTGCGCAACGGTCTGCGCATTGGGCAAGGCCACCCGAAAGTGCGTCTCCAAATCCCAGACACGCGTGGCGTCTGGCCTCTTGCCGGTCATGAGCGATGTGCGTGACGGACTGCAAACAGCCTGCTGGCAGTAGGCACGATTAAAAGTCATGCCTCGCTGGGCAAGACGCTCAAAATTCGGGGTTTTAATGACAGGGTTACCATAGCAACTCAGCTCGGGACGCAAGTCATCAACGGCGATGAAAAGCACGTTGGGCTTCTTTTGGTCGGCGGCTTGAAGCGTCGCTACAGAAGCAAATCCGGCGACCAAGAGGCGGGTCAATTTGATGGGCATGGTCTCGTTATAAACACTCCCAGAGGCAAAAGTTGCGCGGATTTGCCTATCCCCCAATTTCTCCAACCCAGCGACCGGATTCTCTGAACGACCCTCGCCCAGCAGGAAGGTCCCCCAAAAGAAGTCTTATGGTTTTTCATTTCTCCTCTCCTCAGCTATTGTCGCCTCACTTAATCAGCCACCCCGCCATGAAGACCCTTCTCTCTCTCACTCTCACAACGGCTTTCATCTTATCGGCCTCTTTTGTGGCTCTCGCAAACGATGCAGCCAAAACCGTATCTCCCGACGACGCCCTTTCTAAACTTCAGGAGGGGAATAGACGATTTTCTACCAGTCGCAAATCCGAGGGTAAACCGACCGCAACGCGACGCACCGAGACCGCGCAGTCGCAGCATCCTTTCGCCATTATTGTCGGTTGCGCAGACTCCAGAACATCGCCCGAACTCGTTTTTGATCAAAACATCGGCGATCTATTTGTCATTCGCACTGCCGGAAATCTCGTCGATGACTATGCTCTCGGCAGCATCGAGTACGCAGTAGAACACCTCGGCTCCCGACTTGTCGTGGTCCTCGGCCATGAACGTTGCGGCGCCGTGAAGGCCGCCTCTCAAACGGCCACGGCTCCCGGCCATATCAATGCGCTCGTGCGGGACATCCAACCCGCAATTCAGGCGGCCAAGGAAAAAGGCGGAGACTCTCTCGACGTTGCGATTGATGCCAACGCAAGGCTAGTTGCAGACAAAATCCGTAAGGAATCCAATCTTGGCGAACTAGCCAAATCGGTGCGTGTCATCTCGGCAGTTTACGACCTCGACACCGGCGTCGTGTCTTTTGCGAAGTAGCCCCTGCAGAACACTTCTGGAATCTCAAAGCGGCTGCGATTTTGTAGTCGGGATTCTCTGAATTCCCTCTTCTCGAATCCTGTCGAGCAGAGAACAAAACTCCGATAGCGGCCCAACTAGGATTGCGCCAATCCCGCTCAAAACATCCTCGTAACTCTGCGCCGCGCGACCTCCCACGATAATTTTGGTCCCCTCCGGTACCAAGCGTCCCAAATTTTTCAGTTCTTCACGAAGCGTTGGGTCATTGTCAGGAAACAAAATGCTGATAACCAATACACTCGCTCGAAAGCGAGCCACCGCACCAGCTAGCTCTTCCGAGGGAAGTCCCGCTCCGACATAGGCCACCTCCCAGCCCAGATTCGCCGCCGCATTGGCAACGAGGACCGCTCCAAGTTCGTGCAATTGTCCAACTGGAGTCGCCGCCACAATGCGCGGCCCATTCTTCACCTGAGAAAAACCCTGAACTCGCATCCCCAAGTGAAACTTCACCGCCGCCGTAAAAAAATGCTCCTGGGAAACCGATATTTCTCCGTCCAACCACAGCTGCCCAAGCTTCGTTGCAATTGGAGAAATCACCTTTTCAATTAACCCCTGCCAACCCAAGGCCACTTTTCCTTGGTCTAAAATCCGGTTCAACTCCCGCGCATCGAGCCCTCGGATGGCCTCCATCGCGAGCTTAATCAGACACGACACAGAATCCTGTTCGAGAGTCGCTGAATTCGTGACAAATCGGGCCTGTTCTTCCCGCGCTAAAATGGCCTCCAGTTTTTCTCCACTGAGGTGAGCCACGGATCCAATCGGCATCCCAGTTTGCACCACGCGAGCCAGCAGCTGTAGTCGCTGCACATCCGCTTCGGTATAGAGTCGATGGCCCCCGGGGGAACGGGCCGGCTCCAGCAAATGATACCGCTTCTCCCAAGCCCGAATTACGAATGGAGTCAGCCCTGTTCGCAGGGCGACAACCCGCATCGAGAACGCGGGCGCTTCACTGGAAATCGGCTTCCGATGCATGCAAGGATGACAAAGATTTTCTTCGACGCGTTTCCGAACATCTAAGCACTCTTCAAGGAGCTCAGTTGAGCACAGTCGGCTTTGGCTTTTCCTTCGGCCCCGACTCCACAGGCTTTACCTTCTTGTCCAGCCCTTTGGGCTGCATCAACGCCTTCAATTCGCTCTCGCTCCAAGACTTGGTTCGCCCTCCAAGTTCTCCACGTAATTTTGCGACCGCAGCAAGCGATACCGGAGATCCATTATGCTCCCATTCGCGCCGCACATAGGTCAAAACAGCAGCAATCTGTTCATCCGAAAGCGCAGCACCCAAAGGAGGCATTTCAAGATTCCACGAAACGGGGCCCACTTTGATCGGCCCAGCCAATCCGTTCATAAGAATTCGGATCGGAATATCTGAAGCCGCCAGCACCCATTCGCTGTCCACCAAACCCGGAGCCAAACCCTGCATCCCGAGTCCCGAGGGCTGATGACAACCGGCACATAACGCGGTGTAAATTCCCTTGCCCTTGTCAAACAGTGCCATCTCCTCGCCGGTTAGAGGCTTGATAACCGGCGGCGGCGGAACCCCCGGCTTCCCAGGCCAGGCGAGTCTCGCGTCCAAATTTTTCAGATCCTCCTTTCCAGCACCCTCCAACTTCGCTGCCAAATCCGCCAACTCTGGCGGCGCCGCGTCCAAATACAAAAGCTTCACGGCAGGCGCTCCCTTTCGATTTGGAGATTTTCCCGCTGCCCCAGAAAGCAACGCGAGCTGGGGTGGAGTTTTTGACGGCTGCGCTGCAATCAACCGCAACAAACCTCCCACCCGATCCTTTTTCCGCTCCGTCATCACGGCCTGCGCCAGCGCGCTCGTAAATGCAGGTGAAATTCCAAGTTTCAAAACATCTCCTTTCCCCTTCGATTCGAGTAGTGACTGCAAAACCTCCAGCTCTCTTCCGCGCAGGCCCGACATTAACGCATCGCGAACCAAGTCCTGCGATCCCGCCTTCGCAGCCAAGGTCAATGCAGCGTCCTGCATTTCAGGAAATGCACTAAACTGGAACGCCAACTCAACCTGCACTTCGGGACTCGAATCGCCCAAAAGTCCGACTAACTCGGGCAACTGCGCCCTCCCTGCAAGCCGCACGGCAGTCGATCGCACCCGATAGTCAGATTGCTTCAGGCACGCGGAAATCACCTCGGGAACCACAGACCCCATCCCATCCAACGTCCAAAGCGCATGAATTTTTGCCAACGCCGTCTTTCCATCTCGCGCCAAAGCCTCCAGCGCTGGCGTCACCGAACTATCCTTCCTTTCCACCAACAATCGCTGCGCGGTATCTCTCACCCAGCCATTCGGATGCCCAAGCATGGCGACCAGCTTTCCACTCTCAGTCGGCAAACTTGCGCGCTCTAACTTCCCCTTCGTAGGCACCACTCGCCAGATCCGCCCCTGCTCAAATGGTGACTCCAAGTTTCGATCCTTAATGTTTGCCACCAAATAGTGGGTCAGAAAGCTCTTGTGCTGAATCACGCCACGATACTGATCCACCACATATAACGCTCCATCCGGCCCCGAAAATGCATTCACCGGCCGGAACCGCTCGTCCGTCGAGGTCCAAAACTCGGTTCCTGAAACTGCATTTGTCCCGGAAACAATCCCGTTTTTCTCCGATAAAATCAGCCGCTTTACCAAGTTCCCCGCCGGCTCCGGAATAAATGCGTTCCCCTGATATTCCTTCGGAAATAGATGCCCACGGTAAATCGCCGGCCCGCACGTCGCCGTCGACGCCGTGAGGGAGCCATCTGCCCTCAAGGTCTTCTCATCATACCCGCGATTCACCCCAGGCGTTGGATGCGACGGCCAAGTCACCTGGTCCTTCATCACTTGCACCCCCAATCCTGAAGGCGTTGGGTAATTCGGATTCCGCTTCGCCAGCGATTCTGGAAGGGCGTTAGTCCTCAAAAAGTCAGAGTTCGAATTGAAATATAGCCGGCCATAATTGTCCTGCGTTAAACCCCACTGTCCCCGCTGACCCGCAACTTCCTCGATAAACTTCCCATCTTTGAAACGGTACCGCTTCGGATGGTTCGCAGAGTAAATCCAATTATCCATGGCCCAGGTTGGCGAATTGGCCATGTGCTCAGGCTGCCCCCCAGCCGTCCCGTACGTCGTGTCCACCAACTCGCGAGTATCCGCGACTCCATCCCCGTCGGTATCCTTCATGAACCAAAGGTTCGGGGGCTCCGCCACTAACACCCCACCGTTCACACAGGCAACCGCCCGTGGCATCAACAAACCGTCCGCGAATACCGAGCGCTTGTCCATTTTCCCATCCCCATCCGTATCCTCAAGCATCACCACTCGACCATTCGGCACATCCTCTCCTCCCCCTTCCACATCGTGCATGTACCCCCGCATCTCACACACAAACATGCGCCCCTTCTCATCCCAAGTCACCGCCACTGGGCTGTCCACCATCGGCTCCGCCGCTACCAATTCGACTCGAAATCCAGGCGCAACCTTGAAAGTCGCCAACTCCTCCTCCGGGGAAAGTGGTTTCGGCGCCGGAATCTTAAATTTCAACTCCACACTCTCCGGCCCCGCATTACCGGGATTCAGCGCCAAAGCAGTCCATGAAAACACTGAAACAGCCGCGCCAAGAAGAGATGCGAATCGCACAAACAGGGGGGAAACAACCATACAACGAAGAGTTTGGATACAGAGACAGACAGACGCAATAATCACCGTGGGTCACTCGTATCCCAACAATGACTCCCAAAAAAGTGCCTTTTTAGGCACCCCGCCAAACAGCTGCGCCAACCGATCAACCTAGCCTAAAACCTAAAAGCCTGAACGGAGCTAAGCGCCCTCAGTACGAGCCTTTGCGCTCATTAAGGCTTCCAACCGGCTCATCATCAGCGCGTCGGCCGAGTTACTCAAATCCATTCGCACTTCTGGAAATGCCTCAGAAATCTGCTCAAAGTCAGCGGACATCAGGGTCAAAACCACCACTGAAGAATTGGCAGTAACCGTGGCGCGACGTTTCCCCGCCTCGCTTACCAGCGCGATCTCTCCAAAAACTTCTCCAGCCCCCATCGATCCAAGAAGCACGGTTCCTGCCGCTCCCTGAACCGACACACGCACCTCTCCACTTTCGATAAAATACATCCGATCCCCTTCTTCCCGCTCTTTCACAATCACCTCACCGGCCGAAAACGCCTCCACTTGAAGCTTCAGACTAATTTCACTCAGAACTTTGGCAGGCAACCATTCAAAGCTTGGAGTGGCCGCGAGCAATTCAAGCCTACGGCCAGAAGAGATTTCAATCGGTGAAGAGGACATATTGATGTTACAGTAACCGCCTCACTTCTCCCAAAACAAGCCCCTCAGCGAAAGGGCTTTTTGTTGCCCTCTTCATTTTTCACTTTAGGCCGAAATCTCCGCAATGACGCCGACCGCGCGCACCGAGCGAAGCGCCTCTCTCAGGCCGACTGTAGTAAGCGGCTTGCTGACAATTAAATCGACTCCCGTCGGGTTGCCGCCCTGAGCACGCATTTCGTCCCCAAAACCGGATAGAAGAATAAAAGGAATCTCATAAGATCGCTTGCGAATCTCCACTGCCAGTTCGCAACCCGTCATCAGCGGCATCGACTGATCAGAAATCACCACATCCCACCCCTCCCTTTCCAGCGCACAGAGCGCCGCGTGCCCATCCGCCACGGCCTCTGCCAAATGCCCCTCCGCACGGATCATTTCTGCGATCAGTTCTCGGATGATCTCCTGGTCATCCACCACGAGAACTTTAAGCGACTCCTCGCCTCGCCCCAACCCCATGCTTTCCGCCTCGAAGACACGTTCTGACCCCGGCAAAAGCAGAGTAATCACAGTCCCATCTCCCTTGGAACTTCTCACCGCTACTGATCCCCCGTGTCGCTGTACAAATCCATAGACCACAGCAAGTCCCAACCCTGTACCATCCTCCCCCTTCGTCGTGAAAAACGGCTCAAAACAATGCGCCTTTTCCTCCTCACTCATCCCAACCCCAGTATCTTGCACCTGAATCTGAATGCGCCCCCCAACCTCGGCTGTGCAAATCCGAATCCGCCCTCCTTTAGGCAT
>CANFNA010000062.1 GCA_947448395.1 Chthoniobacteraceae bacterium | reverse complement strand
CCACGAGGGCCAGTTGCGAGCCGTCTGGCTTGAGAATAAGAACCTCAGGGTCGTACGGGTTTTGAGTGTGCAACTGGAGGCCGGCCACTTCGATGCTCAGGTGCTGGCCTTTTTTTAGTTCTACGGCGTAGTGATCCAGCTCGTCGGAGGGAGTTTTCCCAAAAACGGTCGTGTTAGGAGGAATGACCTGAGGCGCTTCGGCGGTGGCCTTGGTTTTTGACTCCTCTACCATTGGGAAGGGCGAAACCATGAAAGTACGAAGGTCGGCCACTCCTGAGTGAGTGATGACTCGGCAACGGTGTTCTCCAAGATCCGCGTCCGCTGGAACGAAGACTTTAGCGGTAAACTGACCGTTCTCTGATTTGACGGGGCTGACTCGAAAACCGGGGGCGTCGAAAAGCACGTCCCGAGCATCAGCCAGATTAGTGCCGCGGAAGACGACCTCTATTTCGGCGCCTCGTTGTCCGCCAGCGGGATAAACGAAACTGACCCTGGGAGTCCCAGCCCACAGGGAGAGGGAACTGAACAGGAGGGTGGAAGCAAGGGCTGAAGCTCCCAGAACAGGTCCGGAGATGGACTTGCCGAGAGATCCAGACCGGAAGGGGGAGGTCTGGGACATCATGGAGAAAGAGGGTTTAGGCAATGAGATCGGTGACGACCTCGCCTCCTTTGACAATCGCCACGGGACGGTTGCCTGGGGCCATAAGCGGCTTCTCTGGCCGGATCCCGAGTTGAGTGTACACAGTGGCTGCCATGTTTTCGACTGTGAGAGGATTGGACTCGGGCTCTGCACCCGTCGCGTCGGAGTTTCCGTAGATAAGGCCGCGCTTAAAGCCGCCTCCTGCGAAGGCGACGGAGAAAACGCGAGGCCAGTGGTCGCGTCCGCCGTCCTTGTTGATTTTTGGAGTGCGTCCGAAGTCGGAGCTCACCATGACGAGGGTACGATCGAGCATTCCCCGTCGCTCGAGGTCGCGAATGAGTGCGGCATAGGCCTGATCAAAGGGGACGCAGTTCTTTTCGATGTTACGGGCGATGCCTGCGTGATGATCCCAGCCGCCGTACGTCACAGATACCATCCGAACGCCGCCTTCAACGAGGCGACGAGCCATGAGCAGACGCTGACCTGCTTCATTGCGGCCATATTCCTCTCGGATTGCGGCCGGTTCGGCTTCGAGATTGAAGGCCTCGCGAGCGGACTGTGAACTGATGAGGTTGTAGGCTGCCTGATAGAAGGAATCCATCGCATTGAGTGCGTCGGATTTTTCTAAGTTTCTGAAGTGGGAATCCACGGTCTCCAGCATGGACCGGCGGCGATCAAAACGCTCGTTATTAACGGTGCTAGGAAGCGATAGGTCGCGGACTTTAAATCCGGCCGTGGCGGGGTCTGCTCCCAAGCCAAATGGGCCGAAGGAGGTCGAAAGATAACCCGTGCCGGCAAATTCATTGGGGACGTTAGGAACGCAAACGTATGGAGGCAATTGGTTGCGCGATCCGAATTCGTGGGAAACGACTGAACCAAAGGAGGGGTACTGCAGGGCTGGAGAAGGGCGATAGCCCGTGAACATGTTGTGGACCCCTCGCTCATGGGCTGCTTCCCCGTGGGTCATGGAGCGAACTACGGTGAGTCGATCGGCAATTTGGGCCGTCTTCTTCATAAACTGAGAGAAGAATACGCCGGGGATGTTCGTTTGAACGGTTGAGAGCGGTCCTCGGTATTCGGCGGGGGCTAGAGGCTTAGGATCCCAAGTTTCTTGGGCGGCAGCGCCACCGGGGAGGAAGATGTGAATCAGTGAGTCCGCCTTCGCGATCAGAGGGGACTCGGCCTGGGCCTCTGCAGCACGCAATTTCACATAATCGCCAAGGTGAAGGCCGAGGCCTCCAACCAAACCCGCATACAGAAAATCACGGCGGGAGTGGAGAAGCGGATTGTGTGATTTGGAGGACCACAGGGGTGACTGGTGATTGTCCATGGCGTCAGATATTTGGTTGAGGAAGGAGAAATGAGGAGGTTTTGGGTCCTCAGCAGGACTACCCTAACGGAAGTTTCTCATTAGAGGGAACAATCACGTATTCTTTCGCGTTAGAAGGCTGATATTTAGCAAATCGGACAGATTTGCCTTCGATTCGGTTGCTGAGGCAAAAGGGGTGGCGGATTTTATGGATTATAAGCTTCAGTTATTCAGTGATTTGCGTAGCTCCATTTCGCGCAGTGATTGCTCCATCAGGGCGAGGTCAATGTCATGGACCTCAAAACGGGATCCGATGCCTTTTGGGAAGGTCACACACAAATCGCCTCCTAAATGTTCTTGAAAGTCGCGCAATCCGTCGAAGATTTGATATTTTCCGGCGCTGTTCTTCAGGTTGAACTCCTCAAACCACAGGGCAAAGCCACTTTGACGGAGCCCCGTTTCAATTCGATCGCACTCCTTTTGAGAGATCCAGCCCTTGTGCGAGGCGTAGATGGAATCGAGAAGGACGCCGGCGGCAACTGCTTCGCCGTGAGAGACCCGGAAGTTTGAGAGCAGTTCCAGTTTGTGGGCGGACCAGTGTCCGAAGTCGAGCGGTCGGGCGGTTCCATATTCGAAGGGATCGCCGTTGGTACGGATGTGCTCGAGGTGCATTTCGGCACATCGGGCAACTAGGTCAGTCATCGCGACGAAGTCTCTCTTTGGGTACCGCGAGGCGGCCGCGCAGAGGTCATCAAAGAAAGATTTATCGCGGATGATGGCGACTTTGAAGGCTTCAGCCACCCCGCAAAGCCAGTCGCGGTCTGGGAGGGATCGCAGAAACTCGAAGTCATTGAGAACTGCGAAAGGGGGAGCGAATGTCCCAATGGCGTTTTTCCCGAGGTAATTGACGGCATTTTTAACACCAACCCCAGCGTCATTCTGGGCGAGGACGGTGGTCGGAATTCGGATGAGGCGGAGGCCTCGGTGCACGAGAGCAGCGGCAAAGCCGATGGCATCCAGAACTGCGCCTCCGCCGATGACTAGGACGTAGGACTGTCTATCTATGCGGAGTTCGAGGAGTTGGCGGACGACGGATTCGAAGTAGCGAAAATCGTTTTTGGAGGCTTCTCCGCCTGGGACGGGTTGTGGAGGAGCGGCGAGTTCAATCTTTTCGGAGTGAGTTGTGAAGTAAGCTTCTACGGCATCCGGGAGCTGCGGCATGCCCTGTAAGAGATGGGAGTCGATGTAGACGATGGCGCGGTGTCGGCGTGGTTCTCCGAGGCGCTGGATGGTCTGGACAAGGGTCGAGTTTTGCGGGGCGAACAGATGGTGCGTGAAGACAACGGGAAACTCCCAGTGGACGGAGATCTGCTGGGTGATGGTGCGGGAGGATTCCATGAGTGGGGAGGCTGAGTAAACGAAACCGGACGTGCCGGAGACAATCCGCGATTGCCGAGAGTTCTTTGGGTTGGAATGGGTGGGGCTTGATGGCGGGCGCAAATCGTGGAGACTCCCCGCTTGCCCGTCTTTTGGCGGAAATGTGCTTAATTGATTTCTAAACGATCGACCTATGTTCTGGTGTGAAGAAGTGGCGGCCAAGTGCCGTGGACCGCAAATCATAAATGATTCCAAGACTCCCTCCGGGCGTGTGCATGTGGGGGCCTTGCGTGGGGTTCTCATCCACGACGCCATTTTCCGGACGCTCAAGTCTAAGGGGATCGAGGCTCGGTACCTTTTCGGGGTGGATGATTACGATCCGCTGGACGAAATTCCTGCCGGAAAGGGGGCGCATTTTGAGAAGTACCTTGGTCAACCCCTGTGCAATGTGCCTGCGCCCGATGGTTCGTCCGCATCGGACATGGCGGAGCATTACATGGGAGAATTTTGGGGTGTCTTTGAGGAGCTTGGAGTCGAGGTGGAGCGGTATCGGATGCGAGACATCTATCGCTCCGGGCGTTTTAACGGGGCCATTGATACGATTTTGCGGAAGGCGGATGTGGTGCGTCGGATTTACAAGGAGGTGTCGAATTCGGACCGTCCTTCGACGTGGTTCCCCTTTCAAACAGTGTGTGAGCAGTGCGGACGGATTGGGACGACGGAGGTGTATGCTTATGACGGGGAAAAGGTCAGTTACCGGTGTCGTCCGGATCTAGTGAAATGGGCGAAGGGATGCGGATATGAGGGGCAGGTGTCTCCGTTTGATGGTCGAGGAAAGCTGCCATGGAAACTGGAATGGGTTGCGAAGTGGGTGACGTTCCCCGTGTCCATTGAGGGGGCAGGTAAGGATCATTCCACTAAGGGTGGATCTCGAGACGTGGCGGCGGCCTGTTTGCGAGCGATTTTTGAAAAGGAGCCACCGCTAAATGTACCTTACGAGTTTTTCCTGGTTGGTGGAGCAAAGATGTCTTCCTCGCGAGGTTTAGGGGCGAGCGCGCGGGATATGACGGATCTTCTTCCTCCGGAAGTGCTTCGCTTTTTGATGATCCGCACAAAGCCGAACTCACCTGTCAACTTTGACGTACACGAAGAGGGGATTATCAAGTTGTTCAATGAATTTGACCGGTATCAGACGCGGGTGTATCGCGACAAAAACGCAACTCCTGATGAGGCTGCGGTATTTCGATTGGCCGAGCGGGAGGCTCAGGGAGATTTCTTTCAGGGCAACTTTCAGTTGGTTTGTGCGCTGGCGCAGATGCCTCATTTGGATACGGCGGGCGAGATGGAGAAGCGCTTGGGGCGTGACCTGAGCGGGACGGAGCGTACGGCGCTGGAGCGACGGATTCGCTCGGCGCGTCTGTGGGCGGAAAGCTATGCGTCCGAGGAAGAAAAGACGCGCCTTCAGGAGAAACTGCCGGCGAGGGCCTCCTTGCTGACGGCGACGCAGAGAGCCTTCATGCATCAGTTGTCTGTTGCATTGGAGAATGCTCCGTGGGGTGAAGATGCACTCCAAGCGACGGTATTTGAAGTGGCGCGCATGACGCCGATTGAACAACCGGTGGCATTCAAGGCGATCTATCGAGTGCTGCTCGATAAGGAGTCCGGACCAAAAGCGGGCAATTTATTCGCTTATTTGGACCGAGAATTTGTGATTCGTCGTCTCCGTGAGTTGGAGTTTGATCCCGAGATGTTTTGGGCGGAATCCGCAGTGTCGGATGAGACGCTGAGGCAGTGGATGACGCAACAGAAGGAGAAGGTGGAAGGCTACTCGCACGAATTGAGGAGTGGTGTTTCGGGTAATTACCTTGAGCTCACGGTATTGATGAAGGACGGAAAGCGACATCTGAGGCGTGTAAAACTGGATCCGACGCCTGATGTGAACGCAGTGCTGTCGACGTTAGCGTAGAGGGGAATTTGTTTGGCGTTGTCCATGTCATGAACCTGTCCAAGCGAGGGGAGTATGCGATTCGAGTGTTACTCGACCTTGCGATGGCGGCGGAACGAGGGCGCAGTCTTCATTCGCTAGCGGCATTGGCAGAGGCGCAGAGGATTCCGCAGGCGTTTTTGGAGCAAATTCTGTTGAATTTGAGGCAGGGCGGTTTTTTGAACAGTACCCGTGGCAAGCACGGGGGATACTCGCTGTCTCGGAGAGCTTCGGAAATTCTAATGGACGATTTGATCGTTTTTCTGGAAGGCCCGCTGGTTTCGACTGGGTGCGTTAGCGGCTCTGCTGCTGCAGCTTTGTGCAACTGCCCAGACCCCCAGCGGTGTGGGTTGCGCTTGCTCATGACGCGGGTCAGAGACGCGCTTTTTGGGGTGATGAAGGGGCTGACCTTGGCGGAACTGGCAAGGGAGACCTTTGCGGTTTTTTTGAAGGACGGTCTTCTTCCTCCTATTTTGAGGGATGGCAGCGTTCCTGGGACGAGTGAAGGAAAGCGTCGGAAACGAGGGGGAGAGGCAGAGCCTGAATACTTGATTTGAAGCTGTTTTTGCAGGTCTTGTCTTGGTGACAAAATGGAATCGAAAGTTGGCAGCAGGGGGATTTGGCGCCTAATTTGGCGCCAGCCTTTGAGATTTATCTAACCACCCTGAACCATGGACCGCATTTCGCTGGTCATCTCCACACTCTGCTTTTTGTTAGGATTCGCGTACACGATGTACGCGCTTGGGGCGCGTGTGTATCGTGGTTCACCGCTTAATTTCTGTGCGATGGTTGCGGGGTTTGGGTTTCAGACTGTCTGGCTTTATCAGCGCGGACAGATGGTGGGGCGTTGTCCGCTGGGGAGTTTGTTTGATCTTCTCGTGTTTCTCGCGTGGTCGGTCACGCTGCTTTACCTGCTGACTGGGACGACTTATCGGCTCTCGCTGCTTGGAGCATTGACGTCTCCCTTGGTGTTTTTGCTGCAAGGAGCGGCTCTATTAATGGAGACTCCGGTGGCCGTGAAGTCGGGTACTCCGGTAAAACCATGGTTGGAGTTGCATGCAGCCGTTTCGGTGGTTGCTTACGGGGCGTTTGCATTGGCTTCGATTGCGGGTGGAATGATGCTCTTTCAGGAGCGCCAGTTGAAGACGCGCCGGTTGCATTCCTTCTTTTTTCATCTGCCTCCGATTCAGGAGTTGGCGGCTGCCAACCGGCGGTTGATTTATGTCGGTTTTTCGCTGCTGAGTGTCGGGTTGTTGGCAGGGGTTTTGAATGGCGTCGCTCACGTGGGCTTGCTTCGGATTGTTTCTGCGGGCGTGTGGTTGCTTTACGCATTTTTGTGTCTGGCGTTGCGCAATTCGACGATTAGTCCGCATCGAGTGTCTTGGTTGGCCATCGGGGCTTTTTTGATTTTGTTGCTGACGGTGTGGACCGTGGAGATCGTCGCGCGAGGATAAAGTTCATGGAGATCCTCTGTTTAGGTTTGAATCATCGGACAGCGCCTGTGGAGTTACGGGAGCGCTTTGCGATTGCAGACCACGAAGTGGGTGTGTTTGCGAATGAACTTGGAAGGCAGGAAGGGTTGGGGGAAGGCGTTGTGATTTGTACCTGCAATCGGGTCGAGTTTTATGCGGCGTCGCAAAACGCGGAGGCCGGGTTTGCGGCAATGGAGAGGTTTCTTCAGGGGCGTGGCATGGATGTGAGTGGGGATGCGTTTTTTAGGTACCGAGGCAAGGAGGGCATCCGGCATTTGTTCCGTGTGGTGTCGGGATTGGATTCGATGGTGCTGGGTGAGACTGAGATTTTGGGTCAGGTGAAGAAGGCCTATCAGGCGGCGCAGGAGGGGAAGGCGACAGCGAGGCATCTCAACAAACTGTTTCAGCGTGCTTTCAATGTGGCGAAGGAGGTTCGGACTAACACGAATATCACTCGAGGGAGCGTTTCGGTTGGTTCCGCCGCGGTGGAGTTGGCTGAACAAATTTTTGGAAAACTCGCCCGATGCACGGTCATGATTTTGGGTGCGGGAGAGATGAGTGAGTTAACGGCTGGTGCATTGCATGCACGGGGAGTGAAGTCGATTTTTGTGGCCAATCGTTCGTATGAGAGGGCGCAGTCGCTGGCGGAGCGAATGAGCGGAAAAGCGGTTCATTTTGAACAATGGCCAAGCGAGTTTAGCGACGTGGACATTCTCATCGGATCAACATCGGCCCCACATCATGTGCTGACGCATTCGCAGCTAGCGCCGATCATGGCACAGCGCCCTGCAAGGCCATTATTTTGTATCGATTTGGCGGTGCCTCGAGATATCGATCCTGAGGTCAATCGCATTGATGGAGTTTATTTGTACGACATCGATTCTTTGCAGGCGATTGCCGACCAATCATTGGAAGTGCGGCGGCAGGAGTTGGGAGTTTGTGAAGCGATGATCGCGGGCCACGTGGAGGATTTTGCGCGTTGGCTTTTAACAAGTGGAACGCCTCGAGACCGAGATGAGGGCGGGGCGGGAGAGTTGAGGTCGGTACGCGGTGGAATTTGATTTGGAGAGGAGACTTATGATGATGCAAAAGGTGATTTTGGGGACGCGCGCCTCTGCGCTGGCGCTGGCGCAAACCGAATTGACGCGAAAAGCGCTTGAGCGGGCTTTTCCAGGGGTGGAGGTTGCGGTGGAAACATTCGTGACGCAGGGTGACAAGAAACTGGACTTGGAGTTGCTCAAGACGCCTGGAGGAGGCAAAGGTCTGTTCACCAAAGAGCTTGAGGTTGCGCTCTTGGATCGGAAGATTGATATCGCGGTGCACAGTTTGAAGGATCTTCCGGCTACGATGCCTGAGGGTCTCGAGATTGCCGCGGTTTTGGAGCGTGCAGCCACGGCAGATTTGCTAATTTCCAAGGTGAACGGAGGGCTGGATGGGCTCCCATTAGGAGCTTCTGTGGGAACAAGCAGTATTCGCAGAGCCCGACAGCTGGGATGGCTTCGCCCAGATCTGCGCGTTGCAGAATGGCGAGGCAACGTGCAGACGCGCCTTCGGAAGCTCGGAGAATCGGCGGTATTTTCGGGGATTCTACTGGCGCAGGCGGGTTTGGACCGACTGGGATTTGACACAGCGAGCGGGCAAATTGGGTTTGAGGGTTATGATTTTTTTGCGCACTCCTTGGAGGATCGGATGCTGCCGGCCATTGGGCAGGGGGCTGTCGCATTGCAATGCGAGAGTCTGCGCGCCGAGGTTTGTTCGATGCTCGAAGTTTTGAATCATAAGCCCACGTGGCATGCGATTAAGGCCGAGCGTGAGTTGCAGCGCTTATTAGCGGGGGATTGTACGTTGCCTGTGGGGGTTCGAACCGTGTGCCGAGAGGGCCGGATTGAAATGAAAGCGATGCTCTTTCTTGATGGGAAACGAGAACCCGTGAAAGCGGAGGCTTCGGGAGAAAGCCCAGAATCTGTTGCTGCGATAGTGGCGCGCGGGTTGGGCGCCTAGGGGGCGTTTGGCTGAAAGGTCTTTGGTAATTGCGCGTAGGGACTGTTTTTGGGAGATGGAGAAGGGATCATATGTCTCGCATCTCATTGAGTGGTTCAGAAAACTATCGCCTGTATGGTTCCTCCCGTTGCGCAAATTCTCGGTAGCCTAATCTCCATCAACAGCGTGAATTCGTCCTACACGGGCGGTCCTGGAGAGGGTGAGATTGCCGCATGGGTGAAACGGTTTTTCGAGGAGCGCGGGATTTTCGTTGTTGAACAGGAGGTATTCCCTGGGCGTCCGAATGTCATCGCGAAGCTTTCTGGAAACGATTCGACTCGGCGTTTGGTTTTTGAGGCCCACACAGACACGGTATCGGTTCAGGGTATGTCGATTTCGCCGTTTGAGCCGCGCGTTGAGGGTGGGAGGATGTATGGGCGTGGCAGTTGCGATACAAAGGCGGGGCTGGCCGCGATGATGCATGCCGTGGCCAGTATTCATGAAAGCGGGCTGAAACCGCCTTGTGAGGTTTGGTTGGCGGCAGTGGTGGACGAGGAGTTTTCTTATCGTGGGGTGGTGAAACTATGCGAGGGGTTGAAAGCGGATGCGGCCTTGGTGGCTGAACCCACTGGTTTGCGCGCTGTGATTGCCAGCAAAGGAGTGGTGCGTTGGCGCATTGTGGTGCGAGGGAAGGCGGCGCATAGCGGAAAGCCGCATCTTGGGGTGAATGCTATTCAACACATGGCGCGTATTATTCTGCTGCTAGAGCGGGACCACGAGAGGCTCTGCGAGACAACGCATCCGCTTCTTGGGTCTGCGACTTTGAATGTGGGGGTGATTAAAGGCGGGGTGCAGGTTAACTTCGTACCGGACGAGTGTTCGATTGAAGTGGATCGTCGGCTTCTGCCTGGTGAAACCGTTCAGGGTGTATTGGCGCACTATCAGGCGCTTCTCGAATCGCTCAAAGAAACACATCCGATGCTTGATGCGTCTATGGAGGAACCAATGCTCACGGACATGGCTTTGGAAACAGATGCCAACAGCGCGCCCGCGTTGCTTGCATCGAGCTTACTTTCAGAAATGGGTCTTGAGGGTGGCTTGTGCGGGGTGCCGTTCGGAAGTGATGCAAGTAAGCTTTCGAACTGTGGAGTTCCTTCCATCGTAATCGGTCCTGGGAACATCGATCAGGCACATGCTGCTGTGGAGTATGTGGAGCTTTCTGAGGTCGAGAAGGCAGCCGAATTTTATCGGGACTTCGCTCTTCGCTTCGGTGCGCAATCTTCTAGGTGAAGAAAACTTTCTCTGCGGTTTTACGCATGAGCCAGGATTTGTCCTCGGGACTTAAAAAAGGCAGTCGAGTGCGGATCAGCCCGACTGAGGCCTCATAGGTGTGCTCTTGCTGAACTTGGTATGGGCAGTCGCTTGCCCACATGAGTCGTGGAGCACCGAATTCAGCAACGAGTTTTTGAATCATGGGAGCAAGGTCCGTGTATGGCGCCTTTTTGGCTCCCAGAGCGTAAAAGGCGGATGTTTTTACGTATGTATTTTCGGATTTTGAAAGGGTGCACAGAGCGTCCAGATCCTTGGTCTGCACCTGGCCATTCATTCCAATCCGTGCGAAGTGATCGATCACCACACGTGTCTTTGGGAATGCCTTGCACATTCCATCGACAGCTGGGAGCGCGTCTGGATTTGCGAGCAAACACATGGCCACCCCGAGATCGGCGGCGCATGTCCAAAGACGTTTCATTTGGGCGGAACGAGGCCAAGACTCCGCGGCATCTTTGTCAGTGTAGAGTCGAATACCTCGGACACCTTTGGAGTGGAGACTTCGGAGCGTTTCGCAGGCGTCTTCGCGTGACTCATCGATGATAGCGACCCCGCTGAAGACGCCTTTGTGAGAGGCCATGCAATCGAGCATGTAGCGGTTATCGAACTTGTAAAAACTCATTTGGATAAGCACCACCCGCGTGATGGCGTTGGGCTGAGTGTGTGCAAAGAGTTCCTCCGGAGTGAAACTCGCAGGCACCATGTCCTTTTGTTTAGAGAATCCCTCTGAAATGGGATAGCGGCGGGTGTCGGGAGTCCAAACGTGCACATGGGCATCGATGTCGCCTCCTGGTGTTGATTGGCCCATGAGGGCTTTTGGTGAGAGCGCCGCAATGAGTGCGCCCGATTGGAGAAAAGTTCTGCGTGAGGTGGGTTTTGACGTGAACATTGGGGGGCGAGGTTTGGGTTGGGGTAAAGGGCGTTAGAGAAGTTTAGAAAGGACGCTCAAAAAATGGTCGATATCCGCGTGCGTGTTGTAACCGTGAACAGCGATTCGGATGCGGCCTGCGTTGTGCATGACATGGATGTTTTCCTTTTCCAGGGCAGCGTGAAGTTCCGTGCAGCGAGGATGTTTGAAGGCTAGGATTCCAGAAGGATTTTCGGGGTCCCATGGACACAAAGGGACAACTCCCAATTGAGCGATCCGGCTGTTGAGGCTCTCTATCAAAGGATTTGCATGGGCCTCGATTCTTTTGATTCCAACTTCATGCAGATATCGAAGAGATGCATTGAGCGCGTACAAGGCCGCAAAATTTGGCATGCCAACGGAAAAGCTAGCAGCGCCTATTTTGGTGCGAGCCGTTTGAAACCGGTCTTCATCGAAAGCGTTTTGAATGTGAAGCCATCCTCCAGCGCGTGTGGTGATACGCTCGGATGAGGTTTCGGGAATGCCGATTATGCATCCGCCGTGGACGCCCAAAGTCCACTTGTGGGTGCTGGAGATCAAAATGTCGGCCCCCGCCCAGTCAGGGGAGACGCGACCTAGGGCTTGAGTGACATCAACCGCTATCAATGCATTTGGAGCAAGACTCCGAACTGTCTGAACAAAAGGGGTCCACTGGATTCTGTGCCCGTTGTAAAAGCTAACCAAAGAAACCTGCACGAGTCTTGTCTGAGGGTTGAGAAGAGACGACAGTTCGCGAATAGGGAGTACACCGTTCTCCGATTTCCAAATACGCATCGTGGGTGGAATCTTTGCGCGGAGCCAGGGTGTGACTCCGGCAGGGAAGTCCAGATCACTGACCACCACCTCCGAGTCAGTGGTTAGTTCGAGGGCTGTAGCGAGAAGGTTGTAGGCCTCTGAGCTGCAGGAACAAAAAGAAACCTCCTGTTTCTGAAGACCGAGATGCGAAGCGCTTATTTCGCGGCAAAATTCGACTTGGGCAAAGTGTGCGTCGCGTCCTTTCATTCCGCGGAGTTTGTCTTCCGAGTAAGCCTGAAGGGCTTCGCCGACTGACCGTGGAGGAATACTCTCTGCGGCGGTGTTGAGATAGGTCATCTCCAACAGGGGCGGAAAATCTTGGTTGCGTGAAAACTCTGTAAGCATAGCTGGGGTTAGATTTTGGAAGGTTCAGGCGAGGGATGCACCGCACGATGTTTGGTGATTGGCCAGAGAAGCTTGAGGGCGAATACCCCGATCCAAGGCGCAAGGCCCGCCAGGAGTAACACACGATCGTAGCTTTTAGTCGTGTCTACGATCGCGCCAAAAATTTGGTGCATTGGTGAAGTCACGGCCCACACCCAAAGGCTGAGGATTCCGGTTAGTCGGCCGACGTGTTCGTTGGAAAGATCTTGGACGAAGCTGTAGTAGCACGGGAATAAGGCGAGGGCGCCTGCGCCGATGATGAGAAGGTTTAGCAAGAGCAGCCATCCTTGTTCCAACCACGGGATGAACAGGCTGAAGGAAGTCAAAATGCAGCCGAGCGCATAGACAATCCTTCGAGCCTGGTGAGGATCATTTTTGCGGCGCACCAGCCAAAGGGAAGCTGCGCCAGCGAGCAGGCAACCGACGTCTGTGGCAATGTAGTAGAGGGAATTAAAGTTCAGCGCGGCGGCTTCTTCATAGCCTCGGCCGTTCTGTAAAAACTTCATCAGCCAAACTCTGTAAATATGCCAGACGGTTTGCGCGCCGACGATTAGGAGGGCTACAGCCCAGAAGTTTCGGCTTTTTAAAATCGGCCAAATGGAGCCGCCTGATTGCGGTGTTTTAGGCTTTGGGTCCTCTCTAAGATCGGCGGGACGAAGGAAGATAAACCAAGCGAGGACCCAGACAAAGCCTACTGCGCCGACGACGAAAAAAGCTTTCCGCCACGAGTCGTTCTCGCTGGTCATGAGAAGCTTCATGAGTTGCGGGGTAATCACTGCGCCAATGGACGCGCCACTTTGGAGAACACTATTGCCCATGGTGCGGTCCTTTTGATCGAGGAGTTGAAAAGTGGTTTTGAGTGCGCAAGGCCAGTGGCCTGCTTCAAAGAAACCAAGGAGCGTGCGACATACGACCATTTCTGTGAACCCGTGACTCCACCCCGTGGCTATTCCCGCGGACGACCAAGCGGCCAGAATAATCGGATATAGCGTGTAGACTGGTATGCGGTCGGAAAGAAAACCAAACACCAGTGAGCCAATCGCAAAAGCCCATCCGAACGTCAACTCGAGCATTCCGTATTGTGAGTTCGTTAGTCCCAGCTCGGTAGTCACTCGAACGGAGGCGTTGGCGAGCGTCACTCGATCCATGTAGTTGATGGTGGTCGCCAAAAGCAGGAGACCTGTGATCCACCAACGCCAAGAATGGCCGCGTTGTTTTGGGGAGAGTGGGTTCATGGGTGCAAAGGGGGCGGTTGATTGGCAGCGGGTGCGTGCCGACTCTCAGGTTGTGGTTGGTCGCCACTTTTCGACCAAGCGCGTCAATTCGGGTGCAGAATGATTTTAGCGAATTTGGAGGTGCCGTTTATGAGCTCTTCAAATGATTCGCGGCCTGCGCTGAGGGGGCGCTCATCCAGCCAGTCCGAGGTTGGTTGAACCTCTTTTTGTTCTAGTAATGTTAAGGCACTTGCGAAGTCTGCTTTTGTATAACCAAAGGTTCCAATCACTGAGATTTCCTGTCGGATGAGGTAATTGGCGGCCAGAGGCGATGCTTCCTCGTGTAGGCCGATGTAGACCACGCGGCCACCTGGGATCACAGCCTTCACTGCTTGCTCACGCGTCAGGTGCATGCCCACGGCGTCGATGACCGTATCAACGCCTCCGGCCCTTATTGAATGGGCGGTGACTGCTACGTCCTCTTTGGCGGCGTTGATGGCATCGCTTGCGCCCCAACGGCGGGCGGTTTCTAGTCGCGATTCGGAGATGTCAGAGATGGCGATCCGCTTGAATCCTGCGGCGCGTGCTGCGGCCAGACAAAAAAGGCCAATGGGCCCGGCGCCGATAATGAGCAGAGTCTTGTCTGGATTAGCCTGCGTCATGTTGACGGCGCGCAGTGAGCAGGCGAGAGGTTCGATGAGTGAACCGGCGGTGAAGGAAAGCGTGTCTGGTAGGATGGAGCAGAGTGTTGCCGGGACGGTTACAAAGCGGGCAAAGGCACCCGCGCGGTGTGCACCGATTACTTTGCGGGTGCGGCAAATATTTTCGAGGCCGAGGCTGCAACGATCGCAAGAACCACAACTGACGAGAGGATTGAATGCGACTCGGACGCCGGTGCGGGCGGGTGAGTTATCAGCGAAGGCCCCCTCATTCACCATGACGACGGTGCCTGCGGCTTCGTGCCCCATGATCAAAGGTGGTTTGCGCAGGCTGTTGTGACCGAGATAACCGCTCAGTTCTGAACCGCAAATGCCAACGGAACCGACCTCGATGAGTACTTCCCCAGCGGCGGGTGTTGGAACCGGTTGATGGCGGAGTTCCATTGCCCGTGCCCCGGTCCATACCAAGGCGTTCATGGTTTGTGTTGTTTGGGATGTCGTCACGGGGTGGTGATTTTGAAATTTGTTGTTCTAGCGGGCCGAATTACTTGGCCTCTTTGCCAAGCAATTCAATGAGTGGAGCTGGATCTGGAAGACCGTGAGGGTGGTGGTCGCCAGCTTCTTTTGGGAAGGCTTTGAAGCGTCCTTCTTCCTTCTTCCAAAAGTCCACAAGGAGTCCGGCATTGTCGACGTAGGGAACCACCGTGTCCGCGGTTCCGTGGACAGAAAGCAGAAAGACTCCCGCTTTTAAGGCGGGAAGAAGGCCAT
>CANFNA010000061.1 GCA_947448395.1 Chthoniobacteraceae bacterium | reverse complement strand
GCAAACTCATCATGGCCTTCGCCAGTTCTGCTTCGAGTTTGTCAAAAACAGGCTCTCCTAGCCCCGGTGGGGTTCCCCGGACGACGCACTCGATTATGCCCCCCACGGAGTCTCCCTCCGAGCGCACGGCCTTGATATGCTCGATCATCTGTTCCGCCATAGGAGCGTCTGGGCAGCGCACGATGTTGGATTCAACGTCTGCGAAACGGACGGTTGCGGGGTCGACGTTAGCGCGCAGATGTTGGATCGACTTGACGTAAGCGACTACTTCCAGGCCTTGGCAAAGCGATGCGAGGACCTTTTTTCCGATGGCGGCTGCAGCAACGCGGCCGATGGTTTCGCGGGCGGAGGAGCGTCCGCCGCCTTGCCAATTGCGGATGCCATACTTGGCCTGCGTGGTGAAATCGGCGTGCGATGGGCGGAAGGCGTGCTCCATTTCGCGATAGGCCTCGGGGCGAGCGTCTTTGTTGAGGACGGAAACGGCAATGGGGGTGCCGATGGTCTTTCCTTCAAAGACTCCGGAGAGAATGCGGCAGCGATCTTCTTCCGCGCGGGGCGTGACTATTTCACTTTGGCCAGGGCGCCTTCGGTCGAGGTCGACTTGAATATCTTCCTCGGAAAGAGAGAGAAGTGGTGGGCATCCGTCTACGACGACGCCCACGCCGCCACCATGGGATTCGCCCCAGGTGCTAATTCGAAAGAGATGGCCAAACTGACTCGACATGATGGGGTGAGAAAACGTCCTGAACCGTGGAGGCCTTCGCCTCGAGCGGCAAGGGAAAAGCCTCGGTGCTGACTAGGTGCAGTGGATTCTGGAGACAAACGCGCGCGCGGCTTCGCGGATCTGTTCGCCCGTGGAGGCAAGAGGGGTGACGAATTTTGGATGGAACCAAGGAAATGCGCCCGTGAGATCATGGGTGACAAGGACTTGCCCGTCACAGGATGGACCTGAGCCAATTCCGATGGTTGGAATTTTTAGGGCGGCGGTAATTTTAGCAGAAGTCTCGGGGGCTATTAATTCGAGCACGATTCCGAATGCTCCAGCATTCTGAAGAGCTAGCGCGTCCTCGATTAATCGTTCCGCGTCGGCATCGGTGCGTCCCTTGATGCGGTAGGCGCCTTCCTCGCGGATGTGCTGCGGGAGCATCCCGATATGCCCCATAACTGGGATTTTTTGTGAGAGAATGGCCTCAATATGAGGGGATTTTGAAACGCCGCCCTCCAATTTGACGGCATGGGCACCGGCTTGGGTGAGCTTGAGCGCGGAATGGACCGCTTGCTCTGGCGTATCGTAGGTGCGGAAAGGGAGATCTGAGATAATCGGCACGTTTTTTGCCCCTCTGGCTACTGCGGCAGTGTGGTGCACCATATCGGCGAGCGTAACGGAGGTGGTGTCTGGATAGCCTAAGACAACCATCCCGAGGGAGTCGCCAACAAGGAGCCAGTCGACTCCTGCCTCTTCAAGAAGCCGTGCCATCGGGTAATCGTAAGCGGTCAGGACTGCGATCCGGCTTCCTGAGGACTTCAATGCGGCGGTGGAATCCGTCGAGAGTAGGAGGTTCTGGCTCATGTTATGACACTGGAAATTGAGTGTCCCATTGGGTCTTGGCAGCGGCAACGCCGGCAGGGTCGCTAAGTTTTTGGAGGAGTCCGCGGACCGAGATGAGTTGTCCTGGAAGTATTAATTCGGGGCGAATATCTGCCAGTGGAGTGAGTACAAAGCGGCGCAAATGCAGGCGAGGATGTGGAATAACAATATCCGGAGTCGAAAGGGTCAGGTTACCCACGTAGAGGATGTCGAGATCGATCACGCGAGGGGCGTTGCGCGGGCGTTTCGATGGTCTTCCCATGGATGCCTCGATGGCTTGAAGGCCTTCGAGCAAGTCGAACGGTTGCCCTTCATATTCCACCTCCAAAACGGCGTTCAGAAAAGGCCCGGCCTCAGGCTCTGTTCCCACGGGATCCGTTTCGTAGAGGTGCGAAGACAGGCATGGACCGCTGGCTCCGGGCAGTGCGATTACGGCTTCGCGGGCTTTTAAAAGGGAGTCTAGCCGGTCTCCGACATTCGATCCTAGGGCGATTCCGGCGCGCATTCTTTTAAGAGTGGATGAGAAGCCGAGGGACTGGGATCCGCGGCTTTAGTGCAAGCCGAGTACGTCCTGCATGTCGTAGAGTCCAGCGGGTCGGCTATGGGCCCAGATAGCGGCGCGTAGGGCGCCGCGAGCGAAGGTGTCGCGGCTTGAGGCTTTGTGCGTAAGTTCAACGCGCTCGCCCATAGCAGCGTAGATGACAGTATGGTCGCCCACTACGTCACCGCCACGAACCGCGTGGACGCCAACTTCGGACTGGGTTCGTTCGCCGACGATGCCGAACCGTCCATGACGGGTATCGTTTTGGTAGCTCAAATTGCGCACTTCGGTGAGGATTTCTGCGAGGCGTTTAGCCGTTCCACTTGGGGCATCTTTTTTCATCCGGTGATGCATTTCGACCACCTCTAGATCGAAGGATGGGCCTAGGATTTCGGTCGCCTTTCGAGTTAACCAAAACAGGGTGTTTACGCCGACGCTGTAATTGGGTGCGAAGACGATAGGGATCTGTTTTGAGGCTGCGTGAATGGATTCGATTTCGTGGTCGGAGTGTCCTGTGGTGCCGATGACGAGCGTCGTTTTGGCGGCTAGGCAAGCGGAGAGGACCGATTCGATGATGGAGTGATGGCTAAAATCGATGACCGCGTCAGAGGATTTGAGAGAGGCATTAAAATCGTCACCAACATCGATGGCAGAGGAGACTGTGAGTTCTGCAAAGTCTTGGGCACACGCGATAAGAGCCTGTCCCATGCGGCCCTTGGAGCCGTTGATTAAAACGCGGAGTGGAGAGCTCATAGGATGTTGAGGGAGCGCATGGTGGCTTCAAGTTTTGCGTGGCTCGCTGCGGACAGGGGAGCCAGAGGAAGACGAACATCGGGATTCATTTGTCCCAGCAACGCTAGAGCCGTTTTGATTGGGGCAGGATTGCTCTCAATGAAGAGGTCTTTGAAGATTGGGTAGAGTTGGAAGTGCGCGTCTCGAGCGGATTTGAAGTCGCCTGAGAGTGCGGCGTTCACGAGTTGAGCGACGCGGGCAGGGATGAGATTTGAAGCGACACTGACGACGCCGACTGCGCCGACACTCATGAAAGGAACCGTGAGGGAGTCGTCACCGGAGAGAATGTCGAAGGAGGGAGGCAGAGCGGCGCGGAGTTGGCTAACGCGTTCCACGGTGCCGCCTGCTTCTTTGATGGAAACGACATTTGAGAACTGGGAGGCGAGGCGCACAACGGTATCGACTGCGATTTCGACGCCGCATCTTCCGGGGATGCTGTAGAGCATCAGAGGCAGTTTGGTGGCTTCGGCAATTTTTGCGAAGTGCAGGAACAGTCCCTCTTGGGTGGGTCGGTTGTAATATGGGGCGACGAGGAGTGCCGCATCCGCTCCGAGTTTTTCGGCTTCGACCGTAAGTGCGACGGCTTCGGAGGTGGAATTGGAGCCGGTGCCGGCGATGACCTTGCAGCGTTTGTTCGCGGCTTTGACCGCGAGTTCGATGACGCGATGGTGTTCTTGGTGGTCGAGGGTCGGGGACTCTCCGGTAGTGCCTACTGGAACGATACCAGTAATGCCTGCACAGACCTGAGCTTCGATGAGACGCGCGTAGGCGGTTTCGTCGAGTTGGTCGTTTTGGAACGGCGTAACAAGTGCCGTGAAGGTGCCTTCAAACATAAGGGTCTATTTCTATGGGATGAAGCTTGGGGAGGCAAGTGTGCCAGAAATGAGGTCGACAAGGACGGTGATCGAGCTTTCGCCGATGCGGTTCGTGCGCTTTGATTGCGTTTATGCCACCCGCCCCTTCCACCGTCGCCAAGGTCTGGACGGTCACCGAATTGACTGCATCCATTCGACGAGCCTTGGAGTCGTCGATTGGGCAGGTCTGTGTGGAGGGGGAGGTCAGTAACTACCGGCTTCAAGGGAACTCAGGGCACCAGTATTTTTCGCTTAAGGACCCTCGAAGTCAGGTGTCTTGTGTGTGGTTTGCGGCGCGGTCTGGATCTGGTCGATCGGTGACCTTAACGGATGGAATGGCAGTGCAAGTACGGGGGACGCTGACCGTGTATGAGGCGAGGGGGCAATATCAGATCAATGTTCAGAGTGTCACTGCGGGGGGTACGGGCATTTTGCAGGCGAAGTTTGAGGCTTTAAAGCAGCGGTTAGCATCGGAGGGGTTGTTTGAGAGGGACCGAAAGAGAGTGATTCCGAGGTATGCCCAGACGGTTGCGCTGGTGACATCGCCTTCTGGGGCGGCAGTGCAGGATATGTTGCACGTGATGAGTCGCCGAGCACCATGGGTGCGGATTCTTGTTTATCCAGCGAGGGTGCAGGGAGAAGGAGCGGCGGAAGAGGTGGCTTCTGCGATTAATTTTCTTAATGAGGCTTCTGGAAAAACGTTGCCGCCGATTGACGTGATCATTGCGGGGCGTGGTGGAGGCAGCATTGAGGATCTATGGGCATTTAATGAGGAGGTTGTTGCCCGTGCCATTTATCACTCGGCAATTCCGGTCGTCTCGGCGGTTGGGCACGAGACCGATTTTACGATTGCCGATTTTGTGGCGGATCAGCGAGCGCCGACCCCGAGCGCAGCCGCAGAGATGGTGACTCCGGACGGGGAGGATTTAGCACGCCACATTCGGTCGCAAGGGGAGCGAATGGAGGGGCTTTTACGAGGGCAATTGCGCCGTTGGGCACAAAGGGTGGAGTTGCTCGAAAAGAGCGCCTTATTTCGAGAGCCTCGCAATCGTTTGGCAGAGGCGGCGCAGCGATTGGACGGATTTTCCGACCAATTGGAGCGTGGGTTGAGGGAGTGTTTGAGGGCATTTGGGCAAAGGATTGAGGGGCTGTCTGCAAGGGTTAGGTCGCATCGGCCTGATCAGGTGCTAGCCATCAAGAGGCAGGAGATTCGGGAGTTGGAGGGACGTTTAGGGAGGACGACGGAAGACGGTTTGAGGTTGGCGCGGCAGGGGTTGGAAAGGTTAAGCGAGTTGTTGGTATTATTGTCTCCGGAAGCAACTTTGCAGCGGGGTTACAGCATTACGCTTAATGGAGAAGGGAAGGTTCTAAGCTCGGTGGATGGCGTGCCCGAGGGAACGATGCTGACGACGCGACTGCGGGATGGGACTTTGAAGTCGGAGGTTCGAGAGGTTGGAGCGAAGGTGGTCGAGCGGTCGTGATCCGTTTTTTTTAAGAATGCACTGAAGAGAATGACCTTTTGATTTGTTTTAATAATCTCAATTCAAACACGAGTTATGAGTGAATCTATTGATCTACCATCCGAAAGGAAAAAGTCTGATGAAGATCCCGCGCTAAATACCGGCATTTCAATGGCCGTGGCTTTGGCCGGTACGTTTATGGCGCTGTGCAATGTAAAGGCGGGAAACCTGAACCAAGCGATGCAGGATGCCCAATCGCAGCGCGTGAATTCTTGGTCTTACTATCAGTCGAAGAGCACGAAGCAGAACTTGGCCGAAGGGACCATTGAGCAACTCAAAAGCCTGAGGACTCTTTCTGCGGGGGCGTCACAGGAGGCTTTGGCTGAGTTGGATAAAAAAATCGCTGATTTTCAGAAGAAGGTGGAAAGGTATGAGAAGGAGAAGGAGGAGATTAAAGAGAAGGCGGAAGGGTGGGAGAAGACGTACGATAGCCTGAACGACGTGGATGATCAGTTTGATCTGTCTGACGCGGCCATGTCGGTGGGGATCGCTTTGAGCGGGGTTTCCGCTTTGGTACAGAGGCGCTCCCTCTTTGCAGTCGCGCTCGTGTTTCTAACGGTGGGAGCGTTGATGGGGTTGTCTGGATTCCTCGGGTGGGGCCTCCACATCCCGTTTTTGAGCAAGCTTTTATCCTAACTGCCAGGCTAGGCCGAGAGACCTAAAAGTTCCGTAGGACCGTTGATGCTCCGGCGTTTTAGGCGCTGGCACTGGGGACTGGACTTAGGTTCTTTTTTTGGAGGCTTTCCATTGCGAGATGGCGTCGAGAAAGGGTTCCGAAAAATCTTTGAGCTTTCTCTCGCCGACGCCGGGGATTTCACCGAACTCGCTTTCATTCGCTGGTTGTCTTGCGGCGAGATGACGGAGAGTGACATCTGGAAAGATGATGTACGAGGGGACGTTGCGGGAGTCTGCGATTTGTCGGCGAACGGTGCGGAGGTATTCAAACAGGGCTTCGTCGCAGACGATTTCTCCTTCGAGTTTTTTTCGGACCGGTTTCGTGACCGTGCTCACAGGGCGAGTCAGGGTGAGGGTTTGACGAGACTTCATCCAAACCTGTCCATCGGTGGTTAATTCGAGGGTGCTCATTCGTTCAGCGGTTTGAGAGCAAAACCCCAGACGAATGAGTTCGCGTCCGATGGATTGCCATTCGGTGCGTGAGTGTTCTTTTCCGATCCCGTAGGTGGAGAGTTTGTCGTGTCCCCAGCGGCGGATTTTTTCGGTGTCTGCGCCGGTTAGGACTTCGATGATGTGATTGAGTCCGACAGAAAAGCGTGAGGCTTGGCGGAGGCGATAGATGCAGGAGAGGAATTTTTGGGCTGCAAGGGTTCCATCGAATCGTTCACGAGGTTCGAGGCAGTTGTCACAACCGCCACAGGGAATCGAGTCGAAGGGCTCGGCAAAATAGCCGAGGAGAGTTTGGCGCCGGCAGTCCGATGACTCCGCGTAGTGGATCATTTGCTGGAGTTGTTCCCGGGCGATGCGTTGCTCTTCGGGATCCGGTTTTTCGTCAATGAACGTCCGCTGTTTGATTGCGTCAGCCGAGCTGTAGAGCAGGATGCATTCGCTTGGGAGGCCATCACGACCGGCGCGTCCGGTTTCCTGATAATAGCCCTCAATATTTTTTGGCAGGTCGTAGTGTACGACGTAGCGAACGTTTGATTTATGGACGCCCATTCCGAAGGCAATGGTTGCGCAGATGACGCGTACATCGTCGCGCAGAAAGCGGTCTTGGTTGCGCTCTCTTTGCTCTGGCTCAAGGCCAGCATGGTAGGCCCCTGCTGCGATTCCGGCTGCCTGGAGTTTTATGGCGAGTTGCTCGGTTGCTTTGCGGCTCTGGCAATAGACAATTCCGGTCTCATCGGCGCGGCTTCGAACGATTTCGACGACTTGTTCTCCGGGTTTATGTTTGGGAACAATGCGGTAGGTGAGGTTTGGGCGGTTGAAGCTCGCTGTGTAACGACGCGGGTTTTCGAGTGCGAGAAGTCGGACGATATCTTCGCGAACGCGTTCTGTGGCGGTGGCGGTGAGTGCGAGGAATGGAACGCCGGGAAGAGCGGTTCGGAGGTCTGCCAGTTGCCTGTATTCCGGGCGAAAGTCGTGACCCCACTCGCTGATGCAATGGACTTCATCGATGGCAATGGCTTCGACGTTAAGCTCGGGAAGACGCTCTAGAAAGCTCGGGAGCATGAGTCGCTCCGGGGCGATATAGAGGAGTTTGAATTCACCTCGATACAGGCCACGATAGCGGGCGCGAGATTCGTTGGCATCGAGGGTGGAATTGAGGAAGGTGGCGGCAATTCCGCTCGCGACAAGGCCATCGACCTGATCCTTCATCAGTGCGATGAGTGGCGAGACGACGATGGTGAGGCCTCTGCGGGTGAGCGCGGGAAGTTGGAAGCAAAGAGACTTTCCACCGCCCGTCGGAAGGAGAGCGAAGACATCTTTCCCAGCCAGAGAGTCTTCAATGATTTCCTTTTGGAGGGGGCGGAAGGACTGGTAGCCGAAAGAACGTTTAAGGATTTTCAGCAGACCGTCGTGGTTCATGAGAGGATCCGTTCGTTGGCGGGCGGCACAAGAATGCAGCGCATTCCAGCGGCGAGTGCAGCGGTTCGTCCTGTTTCTGTGTCTTCCAAAACAATGCAGCGTTCCGGGGCGAGGCCAAGGCGGCGAGCAGCTTCCAGAAAAGGATCTGGGGCGGGTTTTCCGTTGGTATAGTCTTCCGCGGTCACAACGGTTTGAAAGAGGTGCTCGATTTCGATGGCGCGCAGCGTGCTCATCACGACGTGTCGATGACCTCCCGAGGCGACTGCGATGGGTTTGACCGAATGGAACTGTCTGGCGAGCGCGACGACGGGCTCAATGGGCAGGACCTTTGTGCTCATTTCGAGGAAGAGAGCCTCTTTGCGCTCCACGATTTCTTGGACGGGAAGCGTCAGGTTGTGCCGTTCATTGAGAATTTCGACGATACGTGAGGTCGGAACGCCTCCGAGGTCGTAAAAGTCGGGTTCTGGGAAAAATTGTGCGCTGGAGCCTAGGGCCGTGCACCATGCGACATAGTGGACGGGCATGGTGTCGGCGAGGGTGCCATCACAATCGAAGATGAGGCCGTCAAAATCAGAGTCGGGCAGAACGGGGGACCAAGGAGTGCGGAGGATGGGTGAAGACACGGGAATATCAGGGGGCAAGAAAGGGCGCTGCGCAATCGGATTTACGATGGGAGTTTGTTTGAGGGTGGTCTTGGAGGTCAGACGCGGTGGTTGCGGAAAACGTGTAGTAACTTCCAGCTGCAAAAAAGGTTCCCTCCTCATGGGAACTCAATAGGTCGTTCACCCAGGCCCTACCTTCCACTTCAGGGAGAATTCCGAGTGCCGGAATCAGCCGAGCAAAGCCGCGCACGCTGGAGAGCCAAAAATCTCCCCGACCACATTCCGAGACGATTTCAGCGTGATGGTTTTCCAAGCGAAAGCCTGAGCGCTTGAGTAGCCGTGGCAATTGCCGGCAAATGTCTGGGTGCGTCGCAATAGCGTCTGCCAACTTCTGGTCTGCCGCGCGCATTCTTGCGTAGTCCGGTAATCCATAAGTAGTGCTCGCATGGTCGGCATCAAAGATAATGAGCCTGCCTCCTTGCTTCAAAATCCGAGCCGCTTCTAACAAAACTTTTTCGGGATCGGGCACGTGACTCAAAAGCGTGTGCATGACGACCACATCGAAGAGGGAGTTTTCATAGGGCAGTCGGCCTGGGGCGATATGATCCCAATGAACTCGGGAATTGGGGCGCATTGATTTTGCGGCTTCCAGAAGTCGGAGGCTGATATCAGCGCCGATTAAAGCGGATTCGTCATGCAGGATGGTTTCGAAAAAGCGGATGACAACCCCAGTTCCACAGCCCAGCTCTAATACGCGAAGTGGTTGATCGCGTCGTACTTGAGCGGCGTACGCGGCGATCATCCGGAGGAAAATTGGGTGTTGGCCGCGTTCTTCGAGGCGGGTGATCATGGCGAGGATGGTCGCCTCACTCTGTTGGTCAGGATTGTTGTAGGGATCCATGGATTGCTCGGGGAGGCTCGGTGTTTGAGTCCACAATACTGTCAGTGATTGAAATCAATGCGGCTGAAATTCAAAGGATTTACACATGACGGGCATGCTTAATGCAATTAGGTTGCAATAATCACTTGCCTTTCTGGTGCTATTTTGAGAACTCGTCGCATTATAAACTCCATGACTCGCTTTTCATCGGTTGGAATTCTTAGCGCAGTTTGTGCACTCGGAGTGCAGCTCATCCCGAATGCCTCCGCTTCTGAGCGTCATTTTGGATACACGTACCCGACCCAGACTTCTGCCAAGGGGGAGGTGGAGTTGGAAAACTGGGTGACATGGAAGTCGCGGCCCGGGGAAATTAGGACTTTTGAATTCCGGCATGAGCTGGAGATCGGCCTTACGCAAAAAACTCAGCTGGGACTTTATGTGGGCAACTGGAGCCGGGATCAGCGGTCTCGAAAGAATTTTTTTGATGGGGCGGGTGTGGAGGTCATCCACAATCTAACCAATCCGGTCACGGACTGGATAGGCTCGGCTGTGTATGGGGAGTTTTCGATGGGGGAACGCAGTGCTGCGTTGGAGGGAAAACTCTTACTGGAGAAGCGGATTGGGAATTGGGTGATTGGCTGGAATGGGATTTTAGAATCGGAATGGGAGGGGGATCGTTTTGGTGACTTTCAGGAAAGTTCTGGCGAGATAGCGCAGACCTTTGGAGTCAGTTACGACTTGAGCAAGCGGTGGTCGCTGGGGGTGGAACTTGTTCACCAGCTTTCGCTTGAGAACTGGAGTGCGCCTGCGAAGCCGGAGCTTTATGTCGGCCCTAACGTGACGTTTCGGAAGGGGCGTTTTTTTTCAACGATGACGACGCTTTTTCAAGTAACCGATCGCCGCGAGGAACCTTCGGTTCAGACGCGTGTGATTGTTGGAATCGACTTTTAGCGGGTCAGAGACGTAGTGCAGATGGATAGGAGCTTAAACTCGGCGGAGGCGGGAGGCATGAAACGCTTAGGATGGATAATTCAAAAGGTTCGGTGGAAAGCGGTGGGGTCATTGGGGATGGTTTTGCTTTGGGCGGGGTGCGTGGCGCCGCCCCCGGTGGCGACTCCTGCGATGGTGGGATACGCGCCGCAGGGGAGTCGGCTGGAAAACTTGGAACGGGGGCGTGAGATTTTGGTTGGGGCTTGTGCGAGGTGTCACGCCGTCGATCCACCGGACGCTTTTGCTCCCGCGAAGTGGAAGGAGATTGTGTCTGAGATGGCTGAGCGGGCCCGGATCTCGCGAGAGCAAGAGGCTGATTTGATAAAATACCTTTTAGGGGCGCGCGCATGGATGGGGGTTGAGCGCTCCTCGTCTGGGCGTTGAGGCCGCAGATAAAAGGATGATTTGGGGTGAAAGTCGCCCCGCGCAGCCTCACTTGGAGGAGTTGGCGGGAGGCGGGAGGCATCGGTGCAGGATGAGGCCGATGATGGCGCCGATGACTTGAGCGAGGACGAATGCTGGTACGTTTTTGGGAGATATCCCTGCAAAACTGTCTGTGAACATTCGGCCGAATGCGGCGGCTGGATTTGCGAAAGAAGTAGATGCCGTGAACCAATAAGCGGCGCCGATAAAGCACGAGACGAGGGAGGCCGCTTTTCCAGAGGGAGAGCGGAGAATGACGAGGAGAAGTCCTGCGGTTGCGACGGCTTCTGCGATCCATTGGCCCGAGCCGGCACGGAGTTTCGAGGACCACTGGAGGATGGGCAGATCGAACATTGCATGTGAAAGCCATGCACCGCAGGCGCCGCCCAGGAGTTGGGCCAAAATGTACGGGACGAGCAACGCCGGAGCCAAATCGCCCCGAAGCGACATGACTGCGGAGACGGCGGGATTGAAGTGGGCGCCGCTGATGGGGCCGAAGATCTGGATGAGAACGAAAAGTCCCCAGACCGTGGCGAGGGTGTTTGCGATGAGAGCGACGGCAACATTCCCGCCTGCAAGATTTTCGGCCATGATGCCTGATCCGATCACGGTGGTGAGCAGGAGTGTGGTTCCCAACCACTCGGAGAAGATTCTTTGAACGTAATTTTGCATCGTGCGAAAGGGTATGGTGCGACGTTTGGTCGCGGCAAGTGAGGATCTGGTGACGGTTTTTTAAGAAGAAGGCGGGGTTAGTGAAAGTCGTGAGATTCGGGTGGTCGAATCGACGAGTGGATTGCACGAATGTTGGTTGCGCGGACGTGGGTGACGCCTTCGTGCTGTTGGACGACACCGTCGATTTGGAGAAAGGGTTCCTGAGCGATCAGCAGGCGTGACTGTTCGTAAAGGGTTGGAGCCACGATGATGTTTGAGATCCCGGATTCGTCTTCGAGGCTTAAAAAGACGAATCCTTTAGCGGTTCCCGGTCGCTGTCTGCAGATCACGAGGCCGGCTGTTTTTAAAAGACAGCCGGGCTTTGCAGTCCGAATTTCGGCTGCTTTCCACGCGTCTAGGAGTTGGGAGCGCAGAAACTCCATTGGGTGAGCGCCAACCGTGACGCGCGTGGTATCGAGGTCGGCTGCCATTCGTTCTGGTCGAGTCATAGGCTCGAGGGGGCAGCAGGCGGAATCTGTTGTGGGCTTCTGGGAGGCCTTTGAGGCTGCCATGGAGAAAAGGTCTTCTTCCACGGATTCCTGAATTTTCCATAGCGCCTCTCTTCGGTGTGAGGCGAGTCCCTGAAGCGCTCCTGCGCGCGCTAGGGCGCGGAGTTCATCGCTGTTGAGATTAGTTCGCCGTTGGAAATCTGCGATGGAGTGAAAAGGTGCGAGGTGACGGGCGTTGAGAATGTGTTGTGCATGAGATGGATTGAGTGCGCCTAACATGCAGAGTCCGAGGCGCAGGGTGCTGTCATCATGAACGGTGCATGGCCACTGGGAATGGATTACGGAGGCTGGCAGAATTCTAAGGCCACGGGATTTTGCATCTCGGATGAGTGTGGCGCTGGAGTAAAATCCCATGGGTTGGTTGTTGAGTAGGGATGCGAAAAATTCTGCGGTTCGGTGGACCTTCATCCAGGCACTGGCATACGCAATGAGAGCGAAGCTGATGGCGTGGGATTCTGGGAATCCGTACAGGGCGAATGAGCGCATGGATTGGAGGACGCGTTCGATGAGAGATTCGCTGTGGTGGCGTTCTCGCATCCGGACCCTGAGTTGTTCGCAAACGCGTTCCATTCTTTCGCGGGATCGAAAATCGCTAAGCGCGCGGCGAAGTTCCTCGGCTTCAGCAGCCGTGAATCCGGCGATGACCATGGCGATTCGAAGTAATTGTTCCTGAAACAGAGCAACGCCGAGGGTACGTTTGAGGATCGGCTCAAGATCGGGATGCAGGTAGGTGATGGGTTCTTTTCCGGATCGGCGAGCGAGGTATGGATGAACCATATCACCCTGAATGGGGCCTGGGCGGATGATGGCGACTTCGACCACAACATCGTAGAAGCAGCGCGGTTTGAGGCGTGGCAGAGTGGCCATTTGCGCTCTACTTTCGATTTGAAATACGCCGACTGTATCGGCGGATTGCATGAGGGCGTATGTGGCTGGGTCATCCTTTGGGATGGCGGCGAGGTCGACGGTGCGGTTGCGATCGGTGCAGAGTTCGAGCGTGTCTTGCAAGACGGACATCATGCCGAGTCCGAGCAGGTCGACTTTGATGATTCCGAGTTCTTCGCAGTCGTACTTATCCCATTGTGCGACGACGCGGCCCTCCATGGATGCGTTTTCGAGAGGGACGATTGAGGATAGTGGGCCTCGGCTGAGGATCATGCCTCCGGAATGCTGGCCGAGGTGGCGTGGGAGTTTGCGGAGGCGCTCGTAGAGTCGGATGGCTGCTGGGGCTTGGGGATGCGATGAGGGGATGCCGGCTTTCTCGAGTTGTTCTTGGAGCGCGAGGGTATGGGGGAAATCGCCGCTGGCGAAAAGGGCCGAGAAACGCCCGAGGACGGAGCTTGGAAAATTGAGTGCTTTGCCGATTTCACGCATGGCACCGCGGCCGCGAAAGGTGATGACGTTTGCCGTCATAGCAGCCCCATGGGGGGCGTAACGGCGGTAGAGTTCCTGAATGACGGCTTCTCGACGCTGGCCGCTTGGTAGGTCGAGATCAATGTCGGGCCAGCTGGTGCGTCCTTCCGAAAGGAATCTTTCGAAGAGCAGTTCGCAGGCAATGGGATCGCAGGCTGTGATACCGAGGGAATAACAGACGGCTGAATTGGCTGCGGAACCGCGGCCTTGGACGAGAATGTTGTGACTGGTGCAGAAGTTCACCAGATCCCAGACGATGAGAAAGTAGCCGGAGAATCCCAGTTGTGCGATGAGTCCGAGTTCGCGTTCGAGCTGGGTCATGACTTTTCGACTCAGGTGCGAGTAGCGTGCGCGTGCTCCGGCGAGGGTCACGGTTCGAAGAAATGAGTCGATAGATTCACCGGGTGGGACGGGATATTCTGGGAAGGCATATCCGAGATCGGCGAGTGTGAACGGGAGTGTTTCTGCGAGGCGAACGGTGTTGGTGACGGCTTGAGGTGCGTGAGCGAAGAGCCGTTGCATTTCAACGGCTGGGCGCAAATGGCGTTCTGCGTTTTCCGAAAGCAGGCGGCCTGCGTTGTCGAGGTGCGTATGGGCTCGCATGCATGTAAAAACATCGAGCACTTCGCGGTCCTCGCGGTTGGCGATTGTGACACCGCCTGTTGCGATTGGGAGAAGGCGATGCATTTGCGCGAGCGTGAGTAAATGTTTGTGAAGAAGGGTTTCTCCTCGGAGGAGATGGCGTTGGAGTTCGATGTAAACATTCTCCGAACCGAAGCTGTTCTGGAGGCGGTTTAGGATGGCGGATGGGGCGCTTTGATCTCTAGTTCTGATGGCGCTTTGCAAGGGGCCGTCAGAGTCGCCAGTCAGGGCGACTAGGCCTTGAGAAAACTCTGGAAGTTCGTTCCAAAAAACGGGGGCATTTGCTTTTGAGCCTCTCAAGTGCGCGCGCGTGAGCAGATGACAGAGGTTTTTGTAACCGATTTGTGAACGCACAAGCACGGGGAGGATACTGCCATCCTGCATGGTCAGTTCGGCTCCTGTGATAGGGCGGACGCCCGTTTCTACTGCAGATTTGTGGAGGCGTGGGATGCCGTAAACGCCGTCGCGGTCTGTTAGTGCGAGAGCAGGAAGATCAAGATGCGCCGCTTTTTCGACCAGAGCCGAAGGCTGTGAAGCGCCACGCAGAAAACTGAAAGCGCTGCGTGCGTGGAGTTCGACATACTCCATGAGTGCTCAGCGGTTGGAATTGGTTTCCGGCCAGTTGGGGCCGTCGTAACATCCGTCGATAAACCAAGTGGAAGGCTGCTGAATTGGTTTTCGGGATGTTGAATGGCTACTGAGTCGATACAAGCCGCGCATTTTTCCACCGATCAGAACGTCCCATTGTTCAGTCTGCCATGGCTCGGTATGCCACCAATCGCATGAGAGTCGGAAGGGCCCTCTGCATTCGAGTACAGGGCCGTGGATCTGGCGTGCTGAGAGATAAACAGGGCGGTGGGATTGGAGTTTTACTTCCGCTTCGCGTGCTGGGCGGAAGCGTCTTAGAGGTAGTCCCAATGCCGTTCCGTGTATGGTGGTGGTGCGGTTTTGAGTGTCGCTCGCTACGGTTTCAGGTTGGCTGAAAACTACGAGTGGATCACCGAGAGTGAACGAGTCCGAACGATGGGTGTTTTTAAGAAGAGGCACTCCGACGGAATCTTCTCCGACAAGCGCGCGGATTCTGGCGAGAGTTTCTCCAAAACGGTTTGGGTCGCGCAGCGGATTTTCAAAGAGGGCGAGCTGTTGTGAGGAAGGTGTTGAGGCCTCGATTTTGAGAGTGCAACGGGTGATTGAGGAATCGAAGGAGAGTGTTTCTAAATGGGTCTCGAGAATTCTCAATAGAACCGAATCCGTCTGGGTGGGTGCAGGGACTGTGAAAGAGCGGGAGTGGGTTGCAGCGTTGTCGAGGTGGAGATGG
>CANFNA010000060.1 GCA_947448395.1 Chthoniobacteraceae bacterium | reverse complement strand
GTCTTGGCCTCCACATCCGAAGGCCTCGTTCGCGCAGTGCAAATTCGCGGCATCGACCCCGCATCGGAAGGAAACTCGGCGCCCCTTCAGTCGGCATTGGTTGAGGGAAAATTCGAGCTCTCAGGGGATTCCACTCTCCTCGGGGCGGAACTTGCCGCCGCTCTGAATTTGAGAGTGGGCGATAAGCTAACCGTCTATCCAGCCCGCGATTTGCAGCCGATCCTCAAGGCCCTCCAAGAAGCAGAAGGGAGCTCAGATCCAAAAGCCTCAATCCAGAAACTCCGAACATTAGTTCTCCCAGCCGAACTGACCGTGACGGGCATCTTCTCTTCGGGACGTTACCAGTACGACTCCAATATCCTCATTGTCCCGCTCCATATCGGACAGGAACTCTACAGCCTTGGCGATTCAGTGCATGGCGTCAGCGCGTGGCTTACGGAGCCGTATTCAGCTCCAAAAACCGTTCTGGAGATCGTCCAAACTCTTCCAGGCGGTCTCCGGGGCACGACCTGGATTGACGAGAATCAGGAAATCTTCGACGCCATTCGCCTGGAACGAAACACCATGTTCTTCCTGCTTCTGTTCATCGTGATTGTGGCTGCTTTCAGCATTATGAATACCCTCATCACAGTCACTGTCATGAAAACCCGCGAAATTGGGGTGATGAAAGCTCTTGGTGCAACGCGTCACCAGATCGTCTGGGTATTCCTCACCCAAGGCATGGTCGTGGGCTTCTTCGGAAATCTCGCGGGCCTCGGTCTTGGCATGTCCATCCTCCACTGGCGGAATGAATTCAAGGACTGGCTCGCCTCCCAGCTCGGCATCGAAATTTTTCCACCGGGGATCTACCAATTCAGCCAAATCCCAGCGGTGGTGATCCCGAGCGATGTGACCATTATCTGCGTCAGCGCATTCATTATCTGTTCTCTAGCAGCCCTTTTCCCTGCGCTTGTAGCCGCAAGACTCGACCCCGTGAAAGCCCTTCGCCACGACTAGAATACAAACAGCGAAAACACGCTGTTGTTGCATTTCTCCGATCGATTTTGCACGTCCTCTACAACCTTAAAAAATCCCATGCCCTCCTTTGATATCGTCTCTGAAGTCGACAAACAGGAAATCGACAACGCCATCAACCAGGCTCTCAAGGAACTAGCCACTCGCTTTGACTTCAAAGGATCCAAGGCCACCATCATTTGGGAAGCGAAAGAGTCGCGAATCGCACTCTCCGCTGAAGATGCATCCCGTCTGAAATCCCTCGAAGAAATTGTCGTAGGCAAACTAGCAAAACGAAACATCGACCTCCGAAATGTAGAGCGCAAGGACCCTGCCATCTCGCCACTGGGCCACGCTACTCAGGATCTGGCTATAAAACAGGGATTGGACGGCGATAAAGCCAAAGAAATTACCCGCGCGATCAAGGCTCAAGACCTCAAAGTCCAAAGCACTCTTCAGGATCGGCAAATTCGCGTCACAGGGAAAAAACGGGATGACCTCCAAGCTGTCATCCAGTTTCTACGCAGTCAGAACTTTGAAGTCGGACTCTCCTTTCAAAACTTCCGAGACTGAACAGTTGGCGCCCACCATTCGCGGCGTCTACTCACGATGATAAGGTGCCCCGTGCTTGATCGCGTAGGCTCGGTAGATCTGCTCCAACACCAAAACCAGCGCCATTTCGTGCTGCAGCGTCAACCGGCTTAGCGACCACGTCCAATCTGCGCGACTCCGCAAATCCGCCGTATGTCCGTCAGCCCCACCAATCAGAACGGCTATCCCTTTGACCGTTCCGCGCATTTCCCATCCAGTAATTCTCTCTGCAAACTCTCGACTGGTAACTTGCTCACCGCGTTCGTCCATCACCAGACGGAGCATCCCCTCACTCCGTTCCAGTAAAATGGCCGACTCTGCCTCGCGGCTGCCTGATTTAAGAAAATCGATTTGCAGACTCGCCCAAGGATTCAAGCGCCCCGCGTACTCCTCCACCCCAAGACGGGCGAACGGCAACCGGGGCTTTCCAATCGCTAAAACCTTCCATCGCACGACTCAGTCCTCCACCAACGCAAAATCAATTTGCCGCTTGTGACTGTCTACCCGGTTCACAACCACATCCAGTTCAGCCCCTAATCCAAAACGGCGACGAGTCCGGCGGCCACGGAAACATGCATTCAACTCATCAAAGACATAAAAGTCCCCAGGAAGCATGCTCACATGAATCATTCCGGTTATTAGCGCATCCGGCAGCTCAACCACCAGTCCATGCCCTCGTACATCTACCACCACGGCTCGGAATCTCTCCGGCTTCTTCTCCCCCTTCCCGCGAAGCTGCCGCTCAAAAAACTCCATCTTTTTCATCTGCACCGAATCTTTCTCAGCCTCGGCAGAACGCCGCTCCGTATCTGAAATATGCACAGCGGCCTCGCCTAATTCGCCCGCCTTTGGAGGCGGTTCCCCCGCCAAGGCTCGGTGCACCAGCAGGTCGGCGTATCGGCGGATGGGACTTGTAAAATGCGTGTAGTTCACTTTCGCCAAGCCGTAATGCCCCAAAGGCCGGACATCATACGTTGCTCGCTTTAAGCTTTTTAGAAAATCAAGCTTCACCAGATACTCCTCTGGTCGCCCGCGGATGGATCTCAATAGCTTTTCCACCTCTCGACGCAGAGTCAGATCACCAACCTTGTAGCCATGCGCTTTGGCCTTTTCCCGAAACTCCTTCAACCGCTCGGGATCGGGCACCTCGTGCACTCGATAGACAACGGGAGTTTTGGAACGCTTGAGCGACGCAGCCACCGCTTCATTCGCGGCCAACATGCATTCCTCAATTAACTGGTGCGAAATGTCGTTCTCCACCCGCTGCAAGCGGTCGGGATGCCCATCTCCATCCAACACGACCTTCACCTCCGGGAAATCCAAATCCAAAGATCCGGCAGCAAAACGATTCCTCCTCAAAACGGAGGCCAACTCCCAAGCGACACGAACCCGTTCCATCACGATCGGATTTGAAAATGGCAGCGACCCAGGCACCTCTCTGGGAAGATCGGTGCGCCCCTCGAGCTTCCCCTCCAAAACCGCAAGCGCTTGTCGGTAGGTTAGACGGGCAATACTCGAAATTACGGTTCTCGCAAAACGCGCCCCTCGCAGTTTGCCCTGCGCGTTGAAATCGAGGAACGCTGAAAATGCCAACCTCTCAACCCCGGGCTTCAACGAACAAATCCCATTTGAAAGCCGCTCCGGAAGCATCGGAATCACACGATCCACCAAATACGTCGAGTTCCCTCGAGAACGAGCCTCTTTATCCAAAGCAGTCCCGCGAGAAACGTAATGCGCAACATCTGCAATATGCACACTCAACTCCCAGCCACCCTCAGGAAGACGCTCCACGTGAATTGCATCGTCGAAGTCCTTTGCATCATCCGGATCAATCGTAACAACAGGCTGCCCTCGATAATCCTCGCGTGCCCGCCAATCCCTGTCTGTGAGCTTCTCAGATATCGCATCCGCCTCCCGCTCCACTGCGGCTGGAAATTCAACCGGTAAATGGTGTTTCCGAAGAATGGACAGCATATCCACTCCAGGCGCCGTAGCCGACCCAAGACACTCTACCAGAACCCCCTCCGGGCTAACCTGCGGCGACTCCCATGAATCCAACCGGACTACCACCTTGTCGCCCACCTGGGCTCGAACCAACGCACCACTAGCCTCTTCCCTGAGATAAATGTCGTGCACCAACCGACTGTCGTCCGGCGCAACATGAAAAAACCCGCGTGTTTGGCGAAGCGTCCCCACCACAGTGGTGTTGGCCCTCTCCAAAATCCGGATCACCTCCCCTTCGGGTTCCCCAAAACCCGATCCCTCTTCTCCACGCCGAGCCCGACGGATGCGCTTGATCAATCGCGCCACCACGCGGTCTCGATGCATCGCCACCCCCAGATTTGCGGCCGAAATTCGCAACTCGGGATGCTTGCCCTTCTCATCCACCAACCGGGCGTTGCCACTGGAAAAAACAATCACCACTCCAGTCACCAAATCCGCCGTCTCGGGAAGAACGTAGAAATTCTTCCGCACCCGCGCGATTTCCCCAGCTTTTTCAAGAGCGTCCAAAGCATCTCTCACCTTCCTCCGCTCCTCCGGCGGAATTCGAAGTGCCTTTGAAAGACCTACTTTATCGAGGGGCTGATAGTCCCGACGGCCCAGTAAACGCAGGATGTCCTTCTGAAGTTTCATTTAAAAAGCCAAACCACAGGCCTGAATGATATGTCCCAGATCAGATTCGCTTGAAACCAAAAGAAAAACCCGCCGTGGAGGGGCGGGTTTCGCAAATGAGTTGTAACACAAGGGCGGCAATCTGCTCACCGTTTCCAATCCAGCGCACCTTTACCCAGCGCATACAGGTAACCAACAGTCAAAACGGAAACGAAAGAACCCATGGTCCAAAAAATTCCAGATCCATGAGCCGCTATGTATTCTCGGTAAATGACTGCCCAAGGATACATAAAGACGATCTCTAAATCGAACAGAATGAAGAGCATCGCCACCAGGTAGAACTTCACACTGAAACGGGGCTGCCCTTCTCCTTCGGCAATCATCCCACACTCGTAGGCCGTATCCTTGGTGGAGTTCCGGCGAGTTGTCTTTCCAAGAACCACACTCACAACCAGCGCGCTGACCGCAAAACCGATCGCGATTAGGACTTGGAGTAAAATTGGAAGATAATCGGTCTTCATCAAAAAAGAGGGGCGGCCACTCCACTAAAGTTGGCCGCCCCCTCAAGAGTTTTAAAGTCCTAAACAGCGACCGGTTGGGGTGCCGGTAGCGGAGGAGGAGTTGTCTGCAGGGTCGCCAATTGCTTGGGGATCCCTTTGTATTTCTTTGCGTCTTTCTTCACCATACCCCTTGAAACGAGATTCTGAAGTTTCTCGTATGCTCGGAGACGAAGCATTTCCTCACCGCCGCTCGCGGCGTTTCGGGCTTTGAGTCGCTCATACACCTTGTCAAATAGGTCTTTGAACTCGAAGCTGCTTCGGGAAGTGAGGACTGCCGCTAGTTCCTCGGTGACCAGGTCCGGCAATCGACGTGAGAACGCTGTCCTTTTCTGGATGGCCATAGGGGAAAGAGCTTACCAGCTGTGAGGCCTTTTTCCGAATGAAATTTTCAGATTCCTTACAAACAATCGCTCTACTCTGTAAGCAAGCGCCTCCTCACCTCTTCGGCACTCAGCCCTTCTACCACAATCAGCTTTTCACGGGCTTTGGCACCGAAAATCAGCCGCACTTCCCGAACACCAACTCCCACTCGCTCAGCCACTAATTCCAAAACCGCCTCGTTCGCGCGCCCCTCCACAGCCGGACTAGCCACTTTCAACTTCACCGACTCCCCATGCATTCCAACCACCTCCGAACGGCTTGCATTCGGAATGACCCTCAATTTCACCGCAAACTCTCCAGCACCCGACTTTTCCACCCTCTCCATGAAGGTTCAGGCCTTCGGCCCCCTCCAAAAAAGAAGGCGTAAGCTGTTGAGAACCACAATCAGTGTACTCCCTTCGTGCCCCATCACTCCAACAGGCAATGGCACACGCCCCGCCAAGGCACAAACCACAAGCACCACAATAACCCCAAGCGACACCGTCAGGTTCTGACGGATTACCGCCTTCGCCTTCAGGCTCAAATCATAGGCAACCAAAAAGTTTTCCAGACGGTCGTGCATTAAAATCAAATCCGCCTGCTCCAAAGCCGCATCCGCCCCCCGCGCCCCCATCGCTACCCCCACGTGAGCCGCCGCCAGACTCGGCGCATCATTGATGCCGTCGCCAATCATAGCCGCCCGGCGCCCCTCCCGAGCCAAACCCTCGATAAACTCCAACTTTTCCTCCGGCTTCAGCTCCGCACGTACCTCCTGGACTCCAAGCTGCTCCCTCAAATGCTCCGCAGCCTCGCGCTTGTCGCCCGTTAAAACGACGCTCCTCAAACCCCTCCGATGGAGCGCCGCCACCACCGCCGCAGACTCCGCTCGAATTTCATCCCTCAGCGTCAATCTTCCTACAAATCCACCTGCACCAATCCAAACCTCCGATATCCCCAGCCCCGCCGATTGTGCCACGATCCCAATTCCATCGCCCCCCTCAGAGCGCCCCTCCAAAACCCAACTCCGACGGCCGAGTCGAATTTTTCCGACTCCAGCTTCTTGCGAAAACGCCTCCAACCCCATTCCCGTCACCGACTGAAAACCGGTAAGCTCCCTTGGAGCCAATCCTTGACGTTTTCCATGCCGTGTAACCGCTCGAGCAAGTGGGTGGGTCGAGAGCCGCTCCATAGAAAAAGCCCACTCCCCAACCTCCCTTTCACGGCCTGGAGGAAAGCTCTCCACCGTTTCCACCCTCAATTCCCCAGTCGTCAAAGTCCCCGTCTTATCCATCGCAACCATCTCAATCTCCGCCAACTGTTCTACAGCAACCCCACCTCGGAAAAGAATGCCCCGCTTTGCCCCAGCTGCGATCGACGCCAAAATCGCTGAAGGGATTGAAAGCACTAAGGCACAAGGCGAGGCCACCACTAAGAGCGTCATCGCTCGGTAAAAAGCACTCGGCTCCAGAGGCCCATTCACAAACGGCCTAATCCCGCAGCCAAGCCACCAGAAAAAAAACATCGCCGCAGTCAGCCCCAATATCCCCAGCGTATACCCACTGCCAAAACGATCCGTAAACCGCTGCGAAGGGGCCTTCTGTCGCTGCGCATCCCGAATGAGGGTGATGATGCGCTGCAAAGCACTTTCGGCCGCCGCACGCGTGATCTGCACGTCCACGGCACCCCATAAATTCATTGTCCCCGACAAAACAGAATCGCCCACACGCTTCTCCACGGGAGTCGCTTCTCCAGTCAAACTCGACTCATCCACCCCTGTTTCTCCAGAAGCGATGTCACCATCCACTGGAAAAAGCGCCCCAGGCTTTAGACGAATCATCTGCCCCATCTTCAACTGATCAACCGGCACCTCCATCTCCAACCCATCTACAGTCACCAAAGTCGCTGTCTTCGGCGCCCCTTGAATAAGAGATCGAATTTCCCGTTGCGTCCGCTCCATCGCGAAATGCTCCAAGGCTCCAGCAAAAGCAAACAGGAACAATAACACTGCCCCTTCGCTCCACTGCCCAATCATCGCGGCTCCGATCGCCACCGCGAGCATCAGAAAATGCACGTCCACACTCCGCTCCCGCAACTTCTCCCACGTCTCCTCGAATGCAAACCAACCTCCCGCAACATACGCAACCAAGTTACACCCCAACCGCCATTCGAGGCTCGGCAAAAGCCACCCCGCAACACCAAACCCAGCGCACACTCCCGCGGCCAGCAACTGCCATCTCCATTCCCCCAAATGCTCCCCCTCTCCATCCACTTCAACCTCTCGCTGCGTAATCCGCAGCCAGCATGTGCGGCATTCTTTGGGATCTGGAATTGTCTCTGAATCAGACATAATTCGAAAACTGACACCACGGCCTCAAAAGGAAAAGCCTAGGCACCTTTTCAGCCCAATCTCACGACTCCATCGCATCCAACTCCGCATGATCAATCGTCGTCAGTCTCTCCTGACGCTTTCCCAACTGCGGGATACAGGCAATCAGCGCCTTTGTATAGGGATGCTTCGGATTTCGAAGCACCTCTTCCGTTTTTCCCTCTTCTACGATCCGCCCCCGAAACATCACCGCCACTCGGTCTACCATCCCGCTAATAATCCCGAAATTGTGGGTAATCAAAATCAGCGCCATCCCTAACTGCGCTTTCAACTCACGCATCTGATCCAAAATCTGCGCCTGAATAGTCACATCCAACGCGGTCGTCGGTTCATCCGCCACCAACAGTCGAGGATGGCAAGCCAGTGCCATCGCTATCATCGCCCTCTGCTGCATCCCTCCAGAGAGCTGATGGGGATAATCCCACATCCTCTGACTCGGATTCACAATCCCGACCAAATCTAAAACATGCGCAACCTCCGCATCCACATTCTTCACCTCAGGCCGATGAAGCCGGATCGCCTCCGCAATCTGAGACCGAATCGTGAATACCGGATTCAAGGAAGTCGACGGTTCCTGAAAAACATAGGCGATCTCCCCTCCACGCAAAGCGCGCAACTCCCCAGCAGACATCTTCAAAACGTCACGACCCTCAAAAAGAATTTCTCCCGAGGAGTAAACCGCAGGCGGTTCTGGGAGCAACCTAGTCAGCGCCAATCCGGTGACACTCTTCCCGCTGCCACTTTCCCCAACCACGGCTAACGTCTCTCCCGCCGCTATTTTCAGATTAATTCCCTTCACTGCCGAAACAGACCCTTCGTCTGTAGCAAAATCAATGGACAGGTTTCGAATCTCAATCATGGAACTGGAATGGGTCTGGAAGCTTCTATCCAACTGGATCAACCACGGCGCGGATCAAAGGCCCGCCGAAGCGAATCACCGAAAACATTAAGCGAAAGCACGAGGAGAAACAGCGCAGTCGCCGAGGCGGCAAGGTTCCACCAAACCATCGGCTCACGGGAAAGCTCCGAACGCGAGGCATCAATCATCGCTCCCCAACTTGCCGTCCCCACAGGGGAACCCACTCCCAGATAACTCAAAATCGCCTCCGCAAGAACGAGCCCAGAGAATCCCAGCACAAATTTGATGACCACCAGATGCATCACATTTGGAACCAAATGCCGAGTCATAATCTTCCAATTTGACTGCCCTAACGCCTGGGCCGCAGCCACATAAGGCCGCTCCACTTGCCTCAATGTTTCCCCTCGAATCATCCGCGCCATACCCACCCATCCAGTCAACCCCAACGCCAGCGCCATCGATACCAACCCCTTTCCAAGGACCATCAAAATCGCCACGAGCATCAAGATCTCAGGCACCGACGCAATTGTGCTGTAAGCGTACTGCACCAAATCATCCACCCACCGGCGGTAATACCCCGCTAAAATCCCGAGCAAGACCCCGATGGGAATGTAGATCACGCTTGTCAGGCCTCCAATCAGAAGGGCCGTACGCGCTCCCTTCAACGTTCGTACTAGTGTGTCTCGGCCTAAAGCATCCGTACCCAGCAAATGATGCCCAATAAGCTTCGTAGGATTCGACAAAGACAGCGTATGCGTGGCAAGCGGCGCCGAATATCCACTTTCAGTAACCACAAAAGCGCTGAGTGCATCTAAAGCCGTCTGCTTGCCCTCTTTAATCGGCAACTGGACCAGATCCAAAGTCCCCACCGCTAAGAACACCACAATCAACCCCAGCGATCCCATTCCAATCCAGTCCCGTCTCAATCGTTTCCACGCCGACACCCATCGTTCCAGACGCGACCCACGCCAAAGGAGACACGCAAGCAACGCATACGCCCCAAAAATCAGCGCGTTCTGAAACCAAATTCGCTCCGCCAAAAGGGATGCCTTGTCCAACAATCCATCTCCCTGCAACCCAAACGCGCCAACCCAAACGTAAGCAAAAACAATCATGAGTAGGGTTATTGAAAGCGAATCCTAGGATCGACCCACGCATAGCAAAGGTCGGTCAGCAACAAGCCTCCTAAGTGGAGCAAAGAGCCCAGAAACACAGAGGCTTGCACCACCGCAAAATCCGAAGCCTGGATCGCTGAAAACAGCACATTCCCAAGCCCCGGAATCCCAAAGAAATTCTCCATCACCACAGAACCCATGATCAAAAACGGGAGAGATGCCACCACGACCGTAATCAAGTTGATCATTCCATTTTTGAGCACATGCACCATCAAAACCCGAGTGCTGGACAAACCCTTGGCCCTCGCAGTCCGGATATAGTCCTGCCCGAGTTCTTCCAAAAACAGCGCTCGGTAAAGTCGGACCTCCGCCCCAATCCCACTGATGACCATCAATCCCACTGGCAGAAAAAGAAATTTAACCGTCGAAAGGCCCTGTAAACTGAACCCAAAAGCAGGCAGGTAATTGAGCTGCTGGGCCACAAGATACTGGCCAAAGATGATGTAAACCATCGGCGGAACACTCATCAACGCCACGCATAGCAAAGTCGCCACCACATCCAGTAAAGAGTCGCGAACAAACACAAGGTACAACGACACCCCAAGAGCCATCAGAAAGCCGACAAAAAATGCGGGGACCGTAATCAGCAGCGACGGCAGTACCCCGGAAGCAAAAACGTCCCTCAGCGGGCGACCTGAAACATCCGAATTGCCTAGATCAAAAGTCACGAGCCTCTTCATTTGACTCACAAATAAGGTGTCGTACACCGCCTCTCCAGAGCGGGTGTTCACCAACAGAGGCTTATCGTAGCCCCGGTTGTGCAACCAATTTTCCACCGCTTGCGGTGTTGCCTTCTGCCCAAGAATCCTCCGCGCCATCGCGGTCGGACTCTGCACCACAAAAAAAAGAAAGAACGTCACCAACATCACCCCGAAAACAATCGGCACAGAAAAAACCAGACGTCTAATCAGGTAGGCTAACATCAGATACGCTCCTTCATTCTTTTTTGGAGGACCGCAGTCCAAAAATTGCCCCAACAACAAAAAGCCCGGCAAGAATCCCTACGGGCCACAGCGGCTGAGCATTCCACTCCGAACGCTTCGCTTCACGCAAGGATACGTCCAGCACAGCATACTTGAAACCGCCCTCGAGCATCGGATTATCCTGCACCTGGGGCGCCCACGGTTGAGTTAGTCCAAACTGAGACCTATGCATGTTCATGATCATCGGAACATCCTCCGCCAAAATTTCAATCAACTGATGAACGATCTGCTCCCGCTCCGGACTATTCTCCATCGCCGCCATCTTCTCAAATAAACGGTCAAACTCCGGATTCTTGTACCGCGACTCGTTCTTCCCCGCAGGAGGAACATTCTTACTGTACTTCAAAAATAAGAAGTTTTCAGGGTCCGGATAGTCCGCCATCCAACCGCTTCCGGAAGCAATTTGGAAGGACCCTTGGTCCAGTTTTTCCATCAACCTCGCAAAGGTGTTTTCCACCACCCGGACTCGGATCCCGAGTTGCTCAAACTGTTTTTGTTCAAACTCCGCCATCGCTCGTTCCGTTGCACTCGTGGCCGCCGTGTCAAACGTGAGTTCCAGAACCTTGCCAGAGGCGTCCCGTCCACTGGGATAGCCAGCCTCCGCCAGCAACGCTTTGGCACGTTCCAAATTATAACCGTAGGGATTCTGAAAATCCTTCCGGTACCCCGCTATGCCAGGTGGAAGAATTTGCTGCGCAGCCAAGGGCACACTATTCGCAAAAACATCCAGGTACTTCTGTACGTCAAACGCAGAGGACAAAGCCTGACGCAACCTCTTGTTAGGCCCCACAACTGGGTCCTCCATATTCAGGCTCATGAAAAAAGTACTGGGCTCCGTGCTCCGATGCAGCCCAACCCCGCGCTCCCGATACTTTTGAGATAATTCCCGAGACGGAGTCATCAGACTGGAAAAAGCGTCTTTGCCCAATCCCATGCCATCGAGATAGCCCTGCCGAAAAAGCATAAATATCGGGATCGTCTCCTTAAAAATCGTCATGTGAACCTCATCGATCAACGGCAAGGCCTTCCCCGCCAGCGGCCGCAGTGCCGCTTCACGATCCCCTCCCCAGCCCTCCTCCGGAAACCGAGTTGTCTTGTAGTGCGGGTTTCGAACCAGCCTCACAAAGGCATTACGCTTCCATTCCGCCAGACGAAAAGGCCCAGTTCCAATTGGGTGAAACCGGAAAAGCGGACGCGTCTCACCCCCATGCAACTGTCCATCATAATACTCCACCGCCTCCCGCGCCACCGGCGAGGTGAAGTGCATTGCCAACCAATACAAGAGCTGCGGATACGGCCGACTAACATGCAAATCAAACGTATATCTTCCCGTTACCTCCAAACCGGACAGCCGATGGCTGTAATCGTATCGTCCATTTTTGCGCCCTTCCTCAAACGCCTCACCCATCCCAACCACATAATCCTGAAGCGTCGAAAGAACCGGACTCTCCAACTTTGGATCCGCAATTCGCTGGAAAGCATAGTGAACATCCTCAGCCGTTACTTCACGCCCTTTACCCTCAGGAAAACAGGGGTCCTCTTGAAAAAAGATCCCAGCCTTCAGAGTGCATCGATATGTGTGCCCGCCTCCAGGACGGTCCAACCTCTCCGGCAACGCCTCCAGTAGACAGGGCCGCAACTCATACGGATCCGTTTTCATCGGATGGTATTCCAAGAGACATTCCTGAACCGGCTCCAAAATCCGGCGGGACACACTATCGTACGAGACTTGAGGATCCAAAGACCTTGGATCTTCCGGTAGCGCAGAATAGCGCACCTGCCATGGCGTTCCATCCTCCCTGACAAGCCGCTCGGGCTGCGGATACGGATTGTTCGAACATCCTGCGATCCACAAAACTAACGATGCCAGCCACGCAAAAAGCCAGCGGGCTTTGCTTGAATCGGAGGTGGGAGGGAACATCATCCCGAAATTAGCCTCACCCCGAAGATCGGACAAGGGACAACAGAACCCGTAAGAACTGTACTTCGACCCTTCAAAGGCAAAACGCCGACCCTCTCAAAGAGGATCGGCGTGCATTGTCCTAAATAACTCACTAAACAAACTAAACTAAATCATCCGAGACTTCATCGGGGAGATCCCTTAAGCCGAGATTTCTTCCCCAACCTTAAATCGCACAAAGCGGCGCACGGAAATCGTGTCTCCAAGAACCTTACTCTTCTCAGCCAATAACTGGGTCACGGTCTGATCTGGATTCTTGATGAAAGCCTGATCAATCAAACAGGCGTTGCTGTAAAAGCTGTCCATCTTTCCTTCCACGATCTTCTCAACGATGTTCGCAGGTTTCCCCGGAGGCACCTGACCGCGATACACCTCGCGCTCCCGATCCGCTAATTCCTTCGGCACACTTTCCCGAGACACACACACCGGACTAGCCGCTGCAATCTGCAAGGTCAGGTCACGCACCAACTGTTTAAAGTCTTCACTCTGCGTGGTGCTGTCATTGGAAGCGCCCACCTCCACCAAAACTCCCACTTTTCCGCCAGTGTGAATGTAGGCAGCAACAAGACCACTCCCGTGAACTTCCAAACGAGCATGACGACGCACTTGGATATTCTCCCCCATCTTTTGGACCGCAGCCACACGAAGAGCCTCTACATCCGCGGATGGACTGTCGGCAAAGGCCTTCGCAACCGCGTCTCCAAGCGCTCTAAAATCCTCATTCTTTGCCACGAAATCCGTCTCGCAGTTCACCTCCGCCAAAACCCCAACCTTCGAACCAGAAACAATCGCCTGAGCGATCAACCCTTCTTTCGCCTCCCGATCCGCCTTCTTAGCCGCACTGGCGGCTCCTTTCTTGCGGAGAAAATCCACCGCAGCTTCAAGGTCTCCATTGCACTCGGCCAAGGCTCTTTTGCATTCCATCAACCCAGTACCCGTGCGCTCACGCAGGGTCCTGACCAGTTGGGCATCAATTACGATCTCGCTCATTTTCTTTCTGAATTTGGGGTTAAAATTTTAAATAGATCGACCGGCGTGTACCGCCGGTCGATTCGAAGTCAAAGGGTCTCTCCAGAATCCGCAAGCTGCAGCGGATCCCTACTGAAAAACCTAGGGCCGATTTATTCGCTAACGGCAGAAAGATCTTGGGCTGCCGCAGGCGCCCCACCCTTCCCACTCACAATCGCATCCACTAATTTCTGCAACACCACGCGAATCGCACGGATTGCATCATCGTTTCCGGCAATCGGATAGGTCACCAACCCAGGATCCGCGTTGGTATCAACAATCGCAATCGTAGGGATATTCAGGCGGCGGGCTTCAGCTACCGCAATACCTTCACGGACCGTATCGATAATAATCATCGCGTCAGGAAGCTTCTCCATCGTGCGAATTCCCTCGAGGTTCCGCTTCAGCTTCGCACCTTCGCGGCGAAGCGCAGAAATTTCCTGATTCCCCATTTTGGAATACTCAGGCTGGCTTTCCAACTGCTCAATGTAGGTCATCCGCGCCACACTTTTGCGAATGGTCGTCATGTTGGTGAGAGTCCCCCCCAACCAGCGCTGATTAACGTAAAACTGTCCGCAGGCCTCCGCCGCTTCCTTAATGGCCTCTTGAGCCTGCTTTTTGCAGCCCACAAAGAGGATCTTTCCACCCTTGGAGGACAGATTGCTCAGAAACTTTACGGCGGCATCGAGTTGATCGACGGTCGCACCGAGGTTGATGATGTGAAGGGCATTGCGCTTTTCGAAAATGAAAGGCTTCATTTTCGGGTTCCAGCGCTTGCTCTGATGCCCATAGTGGACACCTGCCTCGAGCAATTCCGTCATGAGTTCGGTGGACATATCTTTTTAGCAGCTTTTAGAGAAAAGGGGTGTGGAGATTGCGGGGAGAAGATCACTTTGGCAAGCCTGTCTTTTCATCTAACCCTAGTTCGGTCGCGAAATCAGGCTCAATAGCCCCACCCTTTAAGGCTCGGCGTACACGTCAAATTCCCCAAAAAATGTTCGGTTAGAGGCCAATGCCTCTCCATGCAAACCGCCATCCAAGGGCATCACGAGCAAGTAACGATATCTTCCAAGACACCCAGACGGAGACGTAAATGAAGACGCCTGCTGTTCAGGACGATTCTGCGGATCTTGGACCCCAAAATAATTGTCAGAATCCACCCTCGCGATCAAATCCCAGCCCTGCGCCTCCAAAACGCCATCCACCCCCGGCAACGATTCGTCTGAGGCTCCATAGAGGGCAAATTTCTGCACCGCGTAATCCTCTTGGTTCTGATGCAACTCTCCCCGTCGCCAACTGTAGGCATTCACCTTGGTTACGGAGAGCGCTGCCCCCAAATCCGCAAGAATGGATCCCCTCGCAGAATCACGCACCAAAATCGCCTCCGATCGTTCCTCAGTAGGCCTCAGAACCCGTCCCGAAGCCTTGCGGTTGGAGAATCCTGAGAATTCACTCTGAAAAGGCGGTTCAATCGAGGGGAGTCGAAACTTCTCGGATCCATCCCCATTTTCTATCTTCACCATGACCCGCTGCTCTCTGGGTTCTACAGCAAAAGCATCCCCCACCAATAATCGGCGGTATTGATCCCTCCCTGGCACATGCACCCGAACCTCCCCAGAAAGTACCTCGACCCGGCTCTCACCATCCGCTGACGCCGTCGCCAAAAACTCGGTCCCCACATCCACCATTCTTGCCGTCGGCGTCTGGACGGTGAACCCCTTGGCCTCAACATTAGAAGCCCGAGCCTTCAGCTTGCCGAAGGTCAAAAAACCTCCATTTCCAGAAGTCACCTCAAAGATACAGGGTGCATATAAAGTCGCTACCGCACCACTCTGAAACCGGACATCCACCT
>CANFNA010000059.1 GCA_947448395.1 Chthoniobacteraceae bacterium | reverse complement strand
GAACGGGAGCAGCGAGATTGGGGTGTGGGCGATGGGTGGGACGATGCGAGGGAAGTACCCGCACATTGGGGAAATTGTGGAGGAGTTCGCAGATCGCGCTCCGGATAGTCCCGGAAAGGTTGAGGACTTTGGCGATGCGGTGAAGGAGAAGATTTGCCGGAACGAAAAGACGTTGAATTTATTTCTCGGGCACTTTGTTTACGGAGTGAGCTTGGGCAAGGGGGATGGGAAGATTGAATCTGTGAAGGCGCTTGATGTGCGCACCGGGCGTGAGCGTGAGTTTCGGGGTAAGTTATTTGTGGATTGCACAGGACATGGAACGGTGGGGGCTCTCGCAGGCGCTCGGTTTACGATGGAAGAGAAGGGGCACATGGGGATGTCGAACATGTGGTTTCACCAGAAAGAGGAGTCCCCCCAAGCTTGGCCAGAAACCCCTTGGGCACTACCGCTTGAGGAGGGTGATTTTCCACCGTTGGTTGCGAGCAAATCGAAGATCGATAACAAGTCTTTCATGAAGGGGGAATGGTTTTGGGAGTCCGGATTCAATGAGCATCCCGTGGATAATCTCGAACTGATTCGGGATTGGAATTTTCGCGCGGTTTTCGGCGCATTCAGTGCGTTGAAAAAAAACCCTGAGAACCAGAATTCAGCGCTCAAATGGGTGTCGCATGTGGGAGGTCCTCGCGAGTCGCGGTTGTTGGAGGGGGATGTGTTACTGACGCAGGATGATATTGAGCAGAAAAAAGAATTCCCAGATGGCGTGGTGCCCACGACTTGGGACATCGATCTCCACTATCCGAAGGAGCAGTTTGCGAAAAAGACTCCGGAGAATCCGTTCATTTCGAGGGCGGAATTTGGGAAGCACGTGGATCGCGAAAATGGGTATCCAGTCCCGTACCGTTGTTTTTATTCGAAGAACGTTCCGAATCTGTTTATGGCCGGTCGTAATATTAGCGTCACGCATCAGGCGCTTGGAACGATCCGGGTGATGCGGACTTGCGGGATGATGGGTGAGGTGGTTGGAAAGGCGGCCTATCTTGCCATCGCCAATCACACGGAACCTCGTGGTGTTTATGAGAAGTATCTCCCGGCCCTCTTGGAGCTTTTGCAGACCCCCGGTGCGATGCGGCGTGAGTCTATTAACGGGGAACTTAAAAAGGACGAATCCGTGACGGATTTTCGGAAGCTGCCCGTGATTTGGGCGAACCGGAGCCTCCCTATGTTCACTGGTCGGTTGTATGTGGAGAAGACTTCTGAGCCGATGGTTCTGGAGGGGATTGTTGTCGATGATTCCAAAGCAAAGTTTGAGGGAAAATGGTCCAAGTCAGGCGGGCTCTTTCCCCAAGTGGGTGGGGGATACCACTATGCAGCGGCAAACTCGGGAGCCGAGGCACGGTATGAGTTTCAAATTCCGAAGGCGGGCAAGTATCGGGTCGTTCTTTATTGGGCGGTGGATGATAAAAGGGCTTCTAACGCACCTTGTACTTTGGTGCGGGACGGTAAGCCGCCTGTCACGATTCGACTCAACCAACGTGAATCTTCGCCCACAGGATCGCATCCGATTGGAGAGTTTGAGTTTAGCGAGGGCACTCATGCAATTGTGCTGAAGACTGACAAAGCGGATGGCACGGTTCATGCCGATGCCGTTCAGATTTTGCCAGTGCCTTAAAGCCTGATGAAAAGCGCCCTTCGCTTTTCCACAGTTGCCGTGCGTTTGTGGCGGTTTGGGGCGCTTTGTTGGTTGGGGTTCCTACTGCATAAAACCGCTCCGCAAGGGGGATCGGGTTGGAATGTTGAGGGAGCCTTTTTGCTGGAAGATGCGAGGGCCTTTTTTGTGGGGGCCGACGTGTTGGATCCACAGAAAGACGGTACATGTTTGGTATTGAGCAATCAGGGCGGGCAACGAGAGGTTTTGGGTTCGCTTGCGAGGACCTCGCCTCAGGGCGAGCGCGTGATTGGCTACTCGGGTCCGAGCGATTTGATGGTGGCCTTAGATCCGAAGGGGAAAGTGTGTGGGGTTCGCATGATTCGCAGTGGAGACACCAAGGCGCATGTTGAAGCGCTTAGAGAGAAAGCGGGTTTCTGGAATCAACTGCGAGGTTGGCGTCCGGCTTCAGAAGCGCCCCCAGTGATCGAGGCGGTTGGAGGATCAACGCTGACGAGCTTGGCTGTGGTTGAGGCGATCCACGCGAGATTCTCTGGAGAACGCCTATCGCTTCGGTTTCCTGAGCCCCTGACCGTTTCCGAAGTTGGTGTGCTTTTCCCTGAAGCGTCCACTTTACTCCCGAAAAAAGGGAAGTCCGGTTGGTGGGAGGCGCGTGATCCTCAGGGCACATTGAGGGGGTATGTTTTACGAACCTCGCCCGAATCAGATGCAGTCAGTGGATATGCGGGGCCGACAGAGTCGTTGATTGGATTGGCTCCGGATGGAAAGACTATTACCGGGGTCACTCTGAGGAAATCGTACGACACCGAGGAATATGTCGACCGCGTGCGGGGCGATCCGGGATACCTGCGATTGTTGACTCGTTGGAAAATTGACGAGTGGCCGGATGTGAATTTTGCGAAGGAAGGGGTGGAAGGGGTGTCTGGTGCGACGCTGACGAGTTATGCAGTAGCGGAGGGGATCAAGCGTCGATTGCGGGAGGAGAAGGAGACGCGAACGAAGGATGACGGGGGGGCGGTACTGGGATGGTTCAAGAAATGGGGCGTTGGGATTCGAGAATGGGCGTTGTGGGGAATTCTGTGTGGTGCAGCGATCATGAGTTTTTCGCGGTTCAGAGGGGATCGCTGGGTGAGAAAGGGATGGCAGTTCATTTTGATTGCCGGATTGGGTTTGTGGTTGGGGCATTTTGTTTCGATCGGGCTGCTCTGTGGTTGGGCGCGTGCCGGCGTGAATGGGCCAAAATCCGTCGGAATCTTGAGTCTGGTGGCCTTCGCTATTTTGGTTCCATGGGCTACTCGGCGGCAGGTGTATTGCCATCAGCTTTGTCCGCATGGGGCGCTTCAGGGATGGCTCGGGCGATTTGAGCGATTGCACTTTCGCATCTCGAAACCATGGCAACGTCTTTTGGAGGTGATTCCTGCGCTGACATTGGCTGCTGGGATCCTCTGCTTCCTCCTGTTTCCGCATCTTGATTTGGCGCAACTTGAGCCTTTTGATGCATGGGTGTTGGGCGGTGGCGCGGCAGTTGCAGCAGTCATTGCTGTCCTTGGATTACTCGGCTCTCTTTTTGTCCCTAACGCCTACTGTCATTACGGGTGTCCCACCGGGGCGCTGCTTCGGTTTGTGCGGAGTTCCTCTACCAGCGAGACCTTTGGTTCGAAGGATCGATGGGCAGGCGTGATTTTGATTCTGGCGACTTTGGTGACGTATGTTCCGACGGGCTTCAGAGTTTGGATGCCTCCTGAATCGAAAAGTGAAGGCAGGAGCCTTTCTCAAGGTGGCGCTCTGGAGTTTCGCGGAAGTTCTTTTGGGACGAGTTGGTGTATTAAAGTTAGGGGAACGATTGAGGATGAGGCAGGGTTTCGTAAGGAGGTGGACACGGAGCTGGAGAGGATTGAATCGACATTATCACCGTGGCGTGGGGATTCCGTGACATCCCTATTCAATGACTCTGAAACAACCTTTGCTCTGGAGATTCCCGAGGAGTTGGGACGCATTGTCAGCTTTGCCCAGGGGTTGAGTGAGTTGTCGGGTGGGGCTTATGACATCACCGTTGCGCCCTTTGTTTCTGCCTGGGGATTCGGACCGGAGGGGACGAGGGATCGAGACCCCGAGGCAGCGGAGTTGGAGGTTCTGAAAGACAGCGTGGGATGGCAGAAACTGCATGTCGCGCCGGATTATCGAAGTGTGCGCAAAACGCATCCCAAGTTGCGCATTATTCTATCGCTGCTCCAAGGCTATGCGGTGGATCGAGTGAGCGAAGTCTTGGAGCGTAGAGGGTGCCGCGAGTTTTTGGTCGAATTAGGAGGAGAAATGAGGGCTTCGGGATCTTGGGAAGTTGGGATCGAGGATCCGCGAAATCCGCACCAGTTGATTCGCACGCTGATTTTAACGGATGCTTCTTTAGCGACCTCAGGTTTGTATCGAACGCGGCGCACTCAGCGAGGGCGGGAGGTGTCGCACATTGTTTCGCCGAGGACGGGTTATCCTTTGGTGACGGAGGTGGATTTGTGTTCGGTGGTTGCTGCCACGTGTTTGGAAGCCAAGGGGCATGTGAGCGCTCTGATATGTCAGGAGTTTTCGGAGGCCCGATCTTTAGCGGAGCGAGAAAATTGGCGGGTTCTTTGGATTACGCGAAGTGGGGAAATCTCGCATTTAGGGGAGTGGGATTTTTCGAGAAGAGTGGGGAAGTGAATTTCCTTTTTGGGAGTAGGTGTTTCAGTCTTTTTCGGAGCCATTTTACGGAATTCGGTTCGGCATTTCTCTGAATCTCGTGCGCATGAGAAGGCGGTATGGTGAGGGCATGGATTTGCTTTTGCTTCGTGCTCCTTCCCGCCCCAAGGCGGCTCAATCTGGGGGTGTCAAAGGGGGCGTCGGGGAACGAGGCGCAGAAGAACCGATTGGCGTTTTTTATGATAGAGCAAAGAGGCGGTGTGAGGCCTCTGCCATGACGATGCGAGGCGCGCTTTGGAAAATGACCCTGCTTTGGGGTGTTTCGCTCCTAACGGCATGGGCGGCATGGAGTGTTTGCCGTGTATGGGGATTGGGAAGTGTTGGGGTTTGCATTGGAGTTGGATCTCTTGTGGGTGCATTAGCGAGCGGATTGCTGACATGCTTTCACGAAAAATGGGCGGCGTGGACGGCCGTTTTATTTTCAGGATTTGAGGGAGGGGTATTTGGAGTTGGCGTGTGGTTGGCGGAGGATGTGCTTTTTGATTCGGCGACTGTCTGTGCCAAGAGTGCGTGTGCTGCGTTTCTAGCGGCCATGCTCGTGAACCGGATGGGCTGGATGACTACTCGGAGTTTGGGCAAGTGCTGGCTTGCGGTTATTGGTGTGGGATCGGTCATGGCTTTTTCTGGGGGCCATCTTTTTGAGGATGTTTTTTCTGAATCGGGAAAAGGGGTCTCGGTGTTTGAAGTGGAGGACTTGTTGCGCGTTTGTTTGGGGCTCTCGGTGTTGTCTTGGGTGGGGCTGAATCAGGTGTTAGATCTAAAAACGGTGGAGGCGGGGGTTCGATCTGGGGCTCCGCGGCATTTGGAGTGGTACTCGGCATTCGCCGCGGTGCTTTCGATGCTTTGGTTATGCGTGGAGGGGTGGCGGCAAATCGAAAGGGTGTTTTATCGGAACGATTGAGTGGCTACGCTTTGGGTTAAACGGTCGATAAGTAACTCGGGGTTCTACTCGCTGACTGGATTCTGCTAAGGCGCTTGCCGATGGGCGCACCTTGTCGCAGGCTGGGGGCGTATGAGCCAAAAGCGTGCTGGGTGTTTTGCAGCGATTCTTGCCATCGCCCTATTTGTGAGCGTGATTCTGAATTTTTCGTTTCTTGTGTCCCGCTCAATCAGCGGAGCCAAGGGAGCTTTCCCGCCAAAGCCTGGGGCCAGTCCTTTCAATTTCGGGGAAACGGTGTTGAAGACCCCGATTCCAGACAAAGAAGGAAATCAGAAGCGCATTGCAGTGATTTCGCTCAGGGGAGTGATTTCCTCGGGAGAGTCAGGTCAGGTGGAGGAGAGTTCTCTTGAGGACACGATTGCTCAAATTCAGCAGACCAAGGAGGATGATACGATTGCTGCGGTGGTTTTGAGGGTTGATTCTCCAGGAGGTGAAGTGACGGCTTCCGACATGCTTTACGAGGAGGTTAGAAAACTCCGAGAACGGAAACCTGTAGTCGTCAGCATGGATGCGATTGCGGCATCTGGAGGATATTACGTGGCCTGTGCTGGGAGCTATTTGTTTGCGCATGAAACTACAATCACGGCGTCGATTGGGGTGATTATGCAGGCTCTGAATTATCAAGAGTTGTTGGGGAAGGTTGGGTTGGAGGTTCACACCTTCAAAAGCGGGGCATTTAAGGACCTCTTGAACGGCGCAAGGTCCTTAACCGAGGAAGAGAAGCAGTATGTGCAGGCGATGATTTTTCAGTCTTACGACCGGTTTGTCGGAATTGTGGCCAAGGAGCGTCGTATTCCTGAGCAAGAGCTTCGAACGGGGGTTGCTGACGGTAGGATCGTTTCAGGCAAAGAGGCTCTCGGATATCGATTAATTGATCAAATAGGAGGGTTTGATGATGCGCTGGAAAAGGCTCGGAGCCTTGCGAATGTACCGGGAGCGGCGGCGATTCGTTACACGGCGCCGGTCGCCTTCGGTCGATTGCTGAGATTTTTGAGTGAGACTCCGATGCGAGGGGGTCGCTTGGAAGTTGGCTTAGGGCGCGCAACGCAGCTCAAACTTGAAAATGGCCGTTTGTACTATTTGCCATCCATTTTGGCTCCGTAAGGGTGGTTTCAGATGCTCTCGGTTCTCACCATTCCGTCTTGGGTTTTACTAGCGGCCCTTTCTGTTCCTGTTCTTTGGGGGATTTTTTATTACGGTCTCGCGATTCGAGGTTTACAAGAGCGTGGCGGGCATGTCGGGGGGCGTTTTTTTGGAAGCGCAGATTTGTTTTTTGGAAGCGCCTTGGCTGCGTATTTTGTGTGGATGGGTGTGAGTTCTCTCGCGGGCGAAGAGAGCATTGGAGACATGAGCGTCGAGCGTCTGCTCTCCAACGGAGTCTTCATGATTGCGATTTTGGGGACCGTTGTTTTTTTCACCAAGATGCGAGGACTGCCCTTTTTTGAAGCTATGGGGCTTGAGGGTCGGGATTTTGGAAGTCTGATATTTCGAACGATTGCGGGATTGGCGATGGCGCTCCCAATCGTATGGGCGATGAACACCGCATTTCATGTTTTCGTAACCGACTCAGCGAAGGAGCAGGCGCTGGTGACTATTTTTCGTTCGGCATCAGAGAGTGGGAATTGGGAAAAGGTCGCCTCCATTTGTTTGTCTGGGGTTGTCGTGGCGCCAGTGGTCGAGGAGACCCTATTTCGGGGTTATTTTTATCCCGTATTGAAGCGCTTTGGCGGGCCGCTATGGAGTAGCTTTTTGGTGAGCGCGATCTTCGCACTATCTCACGGGAACACTGGTGCGATGGCGGGTTTATTTGCGCTAGCGATTTGTCTCACGGTTTCCTACGAGCGCTATGGATCTCTCTGGGTATCAGTGGGAATGCACGCAGGGTTCAATGCGATCAGTCTGGTTCTGCTGTATCTGCAGGGACGCGGTTGGATGCCGACATGAAATCCGAGACTCTCCGTGACTTGGGTGAAGACGAAGTGGTTCGCCGCTTGATTTCGATGCTGCCCCCGAATTCGCGATCAGTGCGAGTCGGTCCTGGGGATGATTGCGCTGTGATTGAGGTGCCTGGAGTGTCGCAGTTGCAATTGTTGAAGACAGATACCGTGGTTGAGGGAGTGCATTTTTGCGCAGAAGAAAAAATGGAACGCGTGGGATGGAAGGCATTGTGCCGAGCTATCAGTGACATGGCCGGTATGGGAGGGCTGCCTGAGAGTGCGTTAATTACTGTCATAGCTCCCGCGAAGACTCAGTGGCAAAAGGTGAAGGATCTCTATCGAGGAATTGGGCGTGCGGCTTCCAAGTTTGGGGTGTCGGTGGTGGGTGGAGAAACAAGCCAGCTTAAAGGCCCTTTGGTCTGCAGTGTCGCTTTGACAGGTTGGGTAAAGAGGGGACGATGCGTGCGTCGTTCTGGGGGGAGGGTCGGAGATGCATTGCTGGTTACGGGAAGGCTTGGAGGATCTCTGCGAACGGGAAGGCACTTAGACTTCACTCCGCGATTGAAAGAGGCGGCATGGCTTGTCGAACATTTCCTGCCTCGCGCCATGATGGATATCAGTGACGGTCTGGGGTTAGACGGTTCGCGTCTAGCGGCGGCCAGTGGGTGTTCCGCCGCATGGGATCTCGACTGTATCCCACGTACGAAGGGCTGCTCCTTGCAGGAGGCGTTTACCGATGGCGAGGACTTCGAGTTACTTTTAGCTGTGGCGCCTAGAAAGGTGACGGCGCTTTTGAGCGCTTGGAAACTCGCATTTCGAGGGACTCCACTGACTCGAGTTGGTTCTCTGGTGAAGAGACTTCAAAACGATGGCGGAGTGTTAGATAGCTTTCACGGTGGATACGATCATTTCCAAAAGTCCTGAGGAGACATTTCTCGCGGGAAAGACATTTGCAGCCCGGCTTCGGTCCGGCGATGTGGTTGCTTTGTGTGGGGATTTAGGAGCGGGAAAGACGCAATTTACGAAAGGGCTGGTCTCCGCTTTTGGGGGAGATCCCTCGGAAGTTTCCAGTCCTACTTTCACGTTAGTCAACGAGTATCGAGACGGTACTTTGCCGGTCTTTCATTTTGATCTGTACCGGTTGGAGGATAATCGAGAGTTACCGCAGATGGGATGGTTTGATTACCTCGAGGAGGAAGGGGTGTCAGTGGTCGAGTGGGCGGATAAATTCGAAGAGGCACTCCCAAAGGGTACAATTTTTGTTCGGTTCGATATCCGGGATGGGGATGAGAGACTTTTGAGGATTGAGTTATGAAAACGATTTTAGCCATCGACACTTCTACCGATGTGGCGTCGGTCGCGTTAGTTCAAGGCCTCGAGATAATTTGGGAGCGGGAGATTCCGTCACAGAAGTCCCATTCTTCCTCTCTTTTTCCGGTGCTGGAGGAGGCAAAAAATCGCGTGGCTAAATTGGACTGTATAGCCGTGGGGCTAGGACCTGGTTCATACGCTGGGGTGCGGATAGCCATCGCAGCGGCACTCGGACTTCAGATGGTCTTGGGGTGCGAGTTAGTTGGGATTCCGAGTGTTCTTGCGCTTCGACCTGTAGGAGAATCCTTTCGGGTGGTTGGAGATGCGCGCAGGGGAACTTGGTATTATTCGCAGACGCAATTGGGCGAGTGTATCGATGGTCCGCGCCTAGTCGAAAGCGACTCTGACTTGCAGGACTTACTGAGCTCGGAAGAAGGGCCTCTTTATTCCACTGATGAAGTTTGTTCGCGATGGGCCGCGAAGATCGCTCTGCCTCGAGCCGGCATTATCGGGCAATTAGCATTTATGAAACGTGGGGTGATTCAGACCCGGGATTTAGAGCCGTTATACCTTCGCGAGCCGCATATCACGCTGCCTAAGCGGTCAACACTCTGATTTACAGCCACTCGAATCCCTCTCGCTCTGTGTCTCGGAATTAAGGCAGAAATAATTTGATCCTCCCGTTGATTCCACAGAGTTGGATCGCTGCCTGTAGTCTCGGTGGAGGCACGGGGATCGAATAGGAAGGCCTCATGGAAGAGGCGCCATCATCCTCGGTTGGTGGCGGTGGGGCGCTCTCTGTTTTCGATAACAGCGTTCCTGCGGGCACTAACCCGATTTCAACTTGATGCACTAATTCTTCGGCTGTTGTTTGATGAACAATCTGGGTTTTTCCACTCGGTGCGAAGTGCACGATTTTCCGAAAACAAACCTCGCGATCAAAGGCCATGGTTCGGATGATCAGAGCGGAGTTTCCAGAGGGATGTCCAATCCGCTGGAAGCGATTTACGGCAGGTCGAACCATTCCCCCGTGGGAGGGCGGAGCAAGCGAGGCTGCCATTTGAAGGTTTTCATAATATTGCACAGATTCGGTCAGTCGTAGGTTTCGAGGGGTGATGGTTTCCTCCATCCAAGTGCCTCGCGGATCTCTGGACGAAAAACCTGCCAATCCATCGATTCTGCTGAAAACGGCAACCAGCAGGCCTTTGGAATCAATTTTTGAGCGTCTGCCGACATCGCCCGCTGAGGAAGATGCGTTTTCGCTTAGATCGGCAAACGCGACATATCGGTGCTGCACCTTGGCGCGTGCAGCTGCCTGTGAAGCCTTCAATAGCGATTCAAGACTCCGGCATTCACGCTGAAATCGGGAGGATCTCGTAAGGGATCCGTTCAGAAAGCCAGCACCCAAACCAATCATGGCTCCAGCCAATGCTAGCACCACAAGAAGCTCTACAAGTGAGAAACCAAAATTTTGGAACCTAGCGTGACCCACAAGCCAGTCAGGATGATTCAGGCGATGACCGTAGCTAAAGTAGCCGATGCGTCTCCTCTTAGGACGGGAAGGGGGGCTCTATGTCCTTTGATGGTTGTTCACGTCGCGAGTCGAAAAGGATCCCAGCAACGCCAACAGAGGCGCCTTTTTTTGAAATAGGGGGGCGGCTAAAGCGGGGACCTCCCTAGACCGTCCCTGAAGTTGTTCGATGGAAACCGGGCAGCAGAGTGCGAATTTCTGAAGGAAGGACCGTCGCCAGTTTTTCTAGCTCTCCTTCTGATAAAAACTGACCCATGACCGCAAAAACGGTTTGGGCCACCGCCTTCGGATCGACAATGCGACTGGAAACAATGCGTTCCGAAATGCGTCTCAAAAAAGTCTCCCTGTCCATAGAAATCGGAACCTGTGAGGGGCGCCATCCTTCATAGTACAGGCCTCGCACAAGCATGGGGAGTTGGGCGCCAAGGTGAGCCGCCTCTTCGGAAGGGAGTCGGTCGCGAAGGGTTTGGAGGACCGCCCGCAAGCTTTGATACGCAGTGTGGGTATCTAGGTGAGCGGCGTCCGCCACGGCGTCGATCCACTGATGGGTTTTTTGGACGGTGGTTTCCAGAACCTCGAGATGTTGTGCACTCATATCCAAATCTACGGATGTGGAAGGCGAATGGACGGCGAGTTTAGAAAAAAAGCTGAAGTTTCAGAGGGTAAGGGCCGCTGTTTGATGTTTTTGCTTTTCCTCTGAGCAGCTGGCCCTTTCAACCTTGAGTTGTGATTGACCGATACACCCTTCCTGAAATGCGCGCAATTTGGACAGAGCAGCGCAAATATGAAATCTGGCTTGAAATCGAAGTGCTCGCTTGCGAAGCGATGGCCCGCTTGGGGGTCATTCCCGCTGAGGATGCCAAAACGATCCGTGAGAAGGCTCGTTTTCAGTTGGCCGAGATCGAGGAGATAGAACGTCGGACTCACCACGACGTGATCGCATTTTTAGAAAACGTAGCATCTTACGTGGGGCCAGCCGCTCGATGGATGCATCAAGGGATGACCTCTTCGGATGTTTTGGACACGACGCTGGCGGTGCAAATGGCCGAGGCCTCGGATATTCTTCTCAAGGATTTGAGAGAGCTTTTGGACGTGGTGGCCCGGAGGGCTCGGGAGTTTCAGAAAACCCCGATGATTGGACGCAGTCATGGGATTCATGCCGAGCCCATCACGTTTGGCTTGAAATTGGCGTTGATGCATGACGAATTTCGCCGCTCGTTGGACCGTTTGGAGGGAATCCAATCGCGGATTCGCGTTGGAAAATTGAGTGGAGCAGTGGGGACCCATGCGCACCTTCATCCCAAGGTGGAGGAGGAGGTTTGCGAGCACTTGGGGCTGAAGGCCGCCACGCTGAGCACGCAGGTTGTGCAGCGCGATCGACATGCTGAATTCCAGACGACGCTTGCCTTGATTGCATCGAGCGTCGATCGATGGGCCACCGAGTTTAGACACTTGCAGCGCACGGAGGTTCTGGAGGTGGAGGAGTATTTCAGTGCCGGTCAGAAGGGTTCTTCGGCGATGCCCCACAAGCGCAACCCGATTACTGGAGAGAAGTTGAGCGGCTTAGCGCGATTGGTTCGTTCAAATGCGATTGCGGCCCTTGAGAATGTTCCCTTGTGGCATGAGCGTGATATTTCTCATTCCTCGGTGGAGAGGGTGATCATGCCGGACTCGACGATTTTGTTGAATTACATGCTGGTGACGCTCCGGAAGTTGGTTGATCGGTTGTTGGTTTATCCGGAGAACATGGAAAGGAATCTGGGTCTGACGAAGGGACTTTATTTTAGTCAGAGCGTTTTGTTGGAACTCACCCGACGTGGGCTTGAAAGGCGCGCCGCTTATGAGGCGGTTCAACGGGCTGCCATGAAGACGTGGCAGGGTGACATTTCACTCCAGGCAAACCTGGCTGCGGAGCCGGATGTCGCAACGGTTTTGACCCGGGACGAGATCGACAGGCTGTGCTCTTTGGAAATCCACTTCCAGCATGTCGAGGAGACCTTCCGGCGTTTGGGTTTATAGTCGGCTTGATTTGGGCAACGGGAAAAGTTTTTAGGAGGGGGGGCTTGGTATTGGGGAGGCTTCGGAGAAATTCGGAGAATCCCTCCCTTTGCAGGGGCTTTACTTCCTGTATTTTAAGAACAGCAAACGAACCTGCGCATATGATCCGTTATTTAAAGATTTTGGTGTTAGTTGCCGGCGTTTCCTTGGGCGCCTGCAAAAAACCGACTTTGCCGGTGATGCAGCCTGAGGCTGTGGTTACGGAGCCTAAGGTCGAAGCTGCGGCGCCTCCGTCGGAGACTATTCAGTCTCCCAAAACAAAAACGCCGGACACGAAGGGCTCGGCGATAGTCCTTTGCTATCACCGGTTTGAGGTGAAGCCCAAAGACGGCATGGCGATCACCCCATCGGATTTCGAGGGACAGCTACAGGCGATTAAGGACAATGGGTTCTCAGTGATTTCGATGCAGGATCTTCTAGCGTGGCGGCGGGGAGAGAAATCGATCTCTGAGAAGAGTTGCGTGATCACTATCGATGATGGGTATCGCTCTGGATACGACGTTGCCTGGCCGATTTTAAAAAAGTTTGAATATCCTTTTACGATGTTTGTTTACACCGCCTTCGTCAAAGGCGGGGCTCTTGCAGGGGGGGCGTCACTTTCTTGGGAGCAGTTAAAGGAAATGCGTGATGCTGGCGTGGATATCCAGAGTCATACGGTAAATCACCAAAATCTTCGGAATAAGAAGGGTAAGTACCAGAGTCAGTTTGCGACGTATGAAGAATGGTTGCGGAATGAAATGGCCGATTCTCGGAGGATTTTAGAGCAACAACTCGGGATTTCTGTGAAGGCATTGGCTTATCCCTATGGCAATCATAGCGAGGAGATTCGGGCGATTGCATTGCAATCTGGGTACGAGGCGGCTTTCACCGTTTATGGTCAGCGTCTGACTTATCATAGTCCGGCCGACCAACTTGGGCGTTATGCGTTGGATAGCGCAAAGCCCAAGATTTTCACCGACGCGTTAGCAATGGTTGGAGGCGGAGTAGCGGATTCTCCACGGTCTTTGGGCGGCGTTGGTGGTGGGGTGGTATCTGGGCAGCTAGCGGCTGCTTCCATGGTGACGATTCCGATGGAGGGGGAGGTCATTCGTGAGGCAAAGCCGAAGATTAAGGCGAATCTGGCAACTTTCGGGGAAGTGGAACCTGGTTCCGTCGAAATTAGGGTGAGTGGTATTGGCGCGGTGCCGGTCCAATACAGCCCCGAGACGAAATTGGCCGAGGGGAAACTTTTGCAGCCTCTTCGGGAAAAGCAGGTAACGGTGATTTTATCGGCTCAGGTCGGAGGAAGGAGGGTTGAAACGCGTTGGAATTTCACTTATGATCCGAGCGAGCCCGCTTCCAGTGTGGTTCCCGCGGTGCCGCTACAGGCTCCTGCTCCTGCAACAAACTCCGGTCCCGTTCCTAATCGATGAGGGAAACAGGGCATCAGAGGGCTGGATTCAGACAGTGGATGGTCGTTGAAACTCCATTATTTTAATCATGTTTTCAATTCTATCCGATAAGCTGCAGAGCGTTTTCAAAAACCTACGGGGGCAGGGTGCGATCAGCGAATCCAATATTCAGGAGGCCCTGAGAGAGGTTCGGATGGCTCTTCTGGAGGCCGATGTGGAATTCGGAGTTGCCAAAACGTTCATTGCTCGCGTCCGAGAAAAGGCGATGGGCGAGTCTGTGTTACGTTCGGTAACGCCAGGGCAACAGATCGTGAAAATCTTCCATGACGAGTTGACCGCTCTTCTTGGAGGCAACGAGGAGCCTCTGAATTTGGAGTCTCCGGGGCGGATTTTGATGGTGGGTTTGAATGGGGCGGGAAAGACGACGACCTCTGGAAAGTTGGCTTTATGGCTCGAGAAGCAAGGTCGGCATCCGCTCTTGGTGGCTTGCGATTTGTATCGGCCGGCTGCGGTGGAACAGTTGGCGACTTTGGGTCGGCAGATTAAGGTTCCGGTATTTGTTCCCTCTGCCGGAGAAACTGACGTTCTGAAGGTGGCGGCTCAAGCTTTAGAGTGGGCGAAGACGCAACCTGGGAACGTACTTATTTTTGATACTGCAGGACGACAAGAGGTTGATGAAGCGCTGTTGGAGGAGGTGCGTCGTCTCAAAGAGATGTTGCAACCCCAAGAGGTTCTCTTGGTGGCTGATGCGGCTACGGGCCAACAAGCGGTATCCGTGGCGCGACGATTTCATGAGGTGCTTGGGATCACTGGTCTCGTTTTGACCAAGTTAGACGGGGATGCCAGAGGTGGAGCGGCCCTCTCGATGCGCGAGGTGACGCAAAGGCCGATTAAGTTTGCGGGGGTTGGAGAGAGGTTGGAGCAGTTTGAGCCGTTTCATCCCGATCGTTTGGCGGGTCGTATTTTAGGGATGGGCGATATAGTGAGTTTGGTGGAGAAGGCTGCATCTGTGATTGACGAGGCAGATGCGAAGAGGATGGAGGAGCGGATGCGGAGGGCGGAATTCGATTTCAACGACTTCTTAGCCCAGTTTAAGATGATGCGTCGGCTAGGGCCTCTTGAAAATATCCTTGCGATGCTGCCTGGAATGGGCAATCTGAAAGACTTTTCCGTTGATGAAAAACAGCTTCGGCGTATTGAGGCCATTGTGCTTTCGATGACGCTGGAAGAGAGGAGTAATCCAGATCTTTTCAATGCGCGACGCCGTCAAAGGGTTGCGCGGGGAAGTGGGGTTTCAGTGACGGAAGTTAACGACCTGATGCAGCGTTTTGGAATGATGCGAAAGGTGATGAAAAATATGGGCAATTTTAAGAAAATGATGGCACGAGCCCAGCGTGCCGGAGTTCGATAGACCTAATCTTCAGCTATGTCCGTTTCAATTCGTCTGCGCCGCGAAGGCACGACCAACAGTCCATATTATAAAATCGTAGTTGCCGATTCGCGGAGTCCCCGCGATGGCAAGTTCATCGAAATTATTGGAAACTACGATCCTAAGAAGGATGGTTTGAATACCAATTTGAATCTCGATCGCGCTGACTACTGGATTAGCAAGGGGGCTCAGCCTTCCGAGACAGTTCGCTCGATTATTCTTCGTACGCGGAAATTGACGGCTGCTTAGGCCGCGGTTCGCACGAAATCCCCCCTTGAGTGGTTAACACTCAACGGGGAGATTTGACGAAGCGGAGTTCGATCTGATTCACTTCTTTTCGTATGCAAGCTTTTCTTGAATACGTTTTACGTCACCTCGTAGATTTCCCTGAGGAGGCAGTGGTTTCTCGTGTTCAGACGGAGAG
>CANFNA010000058.1 GCA_947448395.1 Chthoniobacteraceae bacterium | reverse complement strand
GTATTTTCGACTGAATATGAAAGCTGTTCTTAATCTTCTGCGTCTTCTTGGTTTGTTTCTATGGGTTGGTTTTAACGCCGGAGCTGCGGAGGGAGAGGCGAGACCGAATATATTATGGTTGGTGAGCGAGGATAATGATCCGCTCCTCGGGTGTTTTGGTGATTCCTTGGCGCGCACGCCGAATATCGACAAGTTGGCGAAAGAGGGGGTTGTTTTTGATCGCTGTTTTGCGCAACCGGTGTGTGCGCCTTCTCGGTTCGCATTAATTTCTGGAATGTTTGCGGTTTCCAATGGCCCGGCAGAACATATGCGAGCGAAGGGGAAGATTCCGACGTGGCTCAAAGGGTTTCCAGAGTACCTCAAGGACAAAGGGTATTACGTTACGAATAACGCGAAGACGGATTACAATTCTCCGATCGATCCATCAGCCACATGGAATGAATCAGGCAAGAGTGCTCATTATTCGAAGCGCGCCGATCCGAAGCAGTCGTTTTTTTCCGTGTTTAATCACGAGGTCTGCCATGAGAGCTGTTTGTTTCCACAGAAATCGCCGGCCATGGATTTTACGCCCACGGATCCTGCTGCCGTTCGGATACCGCCTTACCAGCCCGATACGCCTGAAATCAGAGCGGACTGGGCGCGTTACTATGATTGCATCGCGCTGATGGATCAGCAGATTGGGGGGAAGTTGCGTGATTTGGAAAAGGCGGGGTTAGCAGAGGATACGATTGTTTTTTATTACAGCGACAACGGAGGGACTCTCCCGCGCAGTAAACGATTTCTGCAGAGGAGCGGAACGAATGTTCCCCTTATTGTCTATTTTCCACCGAAATGGCGTCATCTTGCGCCGGCGGCTCCCGGGACGCGGATTTCTGATCCGGTGAGTTTTGTAGATTTTGCACCGACGGTGCTTTCCTTGGTTGGGTTAAAGAAGCCCTCTTACATGCAGGGACGTGCCTTTTTGGGGGCCGCAAAAGAGAAGGCACCGGAGTTTGTATTTTGCACGAGGGACCGGATGGATGAGCGGTACGACACGGTGAGGTCTGTGATGGATAAGCGGTGGTTGTATATCCACAACTTTCGGCCGGACGTGCCGTATGTTCTTCCATTGAGTTATATGTTTCAGGCGCGGGGTTATCAGTCTTGGGCGAGACTGGCAGCGGAAGGGAAGTTAACCCAATCGACCGCGATGTTTTGGGGGCAGAAGCCTACTGAGGAGCTTTACGACATGGAGGAAGATCCTGACAATGTGAAGAACTTGGCGGGGGATCCAAAGCATCAGGGGCGATTAAACGCTATGCGTTCGGCGCTGAGACGGCACAGTGTGGAGTTGGTGGACAATGGTTTCATGCCCGAAGGATCGACCGCTGAAGGGTACGATGCTTCGCGTGCCGTTGGGGCGTTTCCAATCGATCGAGCTTTCGACATGGCAGGTGTTGCGGCGGATCGACAGCCTGAGAATTTGCAGCGGTTGGTGAAGGGATTGGAGGATCCGAGTGAGGCGGTGCGTTGGTGGGCGGCTCAAGGATGTACGATGCTTGGAAAAGAGGCTGTAGGCGCCGAGAAAGCTCTCCTTGCGCGGGCTCTGGATGAATCTGGCGGGGTACAGGTGGCCGTTGGAGAGGCGCTGGTCAGACTGGGCAATGCGAAGGATGGGTTGCTTATTTTGGAGCGGTGTTTGCAGCAGGAGAACAATTTCTATTTTTCGCTCCAAGCCGCGAATGCCTTGGATCGATTGGGGGAAGCGGCTCGCCCATCTTTAGGGGCGGTGAAATCGGCGCTTCAAGTGGCGTTGAGCAAGCGTGATAAGAATCGAACCGAGAAATATGGGTCGGATATTCTCGAAAGGATTGTGGGTGTGTTGGAAGGGCGGATTCAGGCTTTTGTTTATCCGAAAGCAGCAGAACTGAACTGAGGCACTACAAACCACATACACAAACCAACACGCAGGGATTTTAAAAATGAAGCCACGGTCCTCTATTCTGGTTATTTTGGTCATGCTCGTTGGGTTTGCGCAGACGGTGCTTGGAGAGTTGGGTTCGAAGACTAAGCCGAACATTCTTTTCATTTTAACGGATGACTTGGGTTGGACGGACCTCGGCTGTTTTGGCAGTCAGTTTTACGAGACTCCGAATATTGATCGCTTAGCTTCTCAGGGAATGCGTTTCACCAATGCGTATTCGGCCTGCACGGTTTGTTCTCCGACGCGTGCAAGTGTTTTGACTGGTCAATACCCAGCCCGCTTGCATTTGACCGACTGGATTGCAGGCCATAACCGTCCTTATGCGAAGTTGAAGATCCCTGAATGGACGCAGAGGCTTTCACCGGAGATCCCAAATCTGGCGAAGATTTTGAAGGAGCAGGGGTATGCAACTGCGAGCATTGGAAAATGGCATTTGGGTCCCGAGGATTGTTGGCCGGAAAAGCAGGGGTTTGATTTGAATGTTGGGGGGAGCCATCGCGGGCAACCGCCGAGTTATTTTTCCCCTTATAAAATGGAGGCGATCAAGGATGGGCCCAGTGGGGAGTTTTTAAGCGATCGACTCACGGATGAGGCCATTCAATTCATCGAGAAGAATAAGGACCGTCCGTTCTTTGTTTATCTACCGCACTATGCGGTGCACACCCCGCTGGCGGCTAAGCCCGAGGTGATGGCTAAGTACGAGGCGAAGAAGGATCCGAAGGGACTGCATTCAAACGCAAAGTATGCTGGTTTAATCGAGAGCGTCGATGACAGCGTGGGCCGGTTGCTACGCAAGTTGGAGGAACTGAAATTGGATAAGAACACGATAGTGGTTTTTACTTCCGACAATGGCGGGTTGCTGGCAACGACTTCGAATGCGCCGCTCCGGGTGGGTAAAGGATCTGCTTATGAAGGAGGCGTTCGAGTGCCTTTGATTGTGCGGTGGCCGGGCGTTACCGAATCAGGATCGGAGACCAAGGTCCCGGTCATTAGTGCGGATTTTTTTCCGACGTTTTTGTCGGCTGTTGGCTGTGAGGCGGAGGCGCGGAAACCGGAGGTGGATGGGGAGAGCTTAAAGCCTGTATTGGCCCGGACTGGGGGCTTGAAAAGGGACACGCTTTACTGGCACTACCCGCATTATCATCCCGGCGGGGCAACTCCTCATGGAGCGCTGAGGGAAGGGGATCTGAGGTTGGTTGAGTTCTTTGAGGATAACCATGTGGAGTTATATGACCTGAGCTCAGACGTCAGTGAGGCGAAGGATTTAGCTCCGGAGCGTCCGCAGAAAGCGGCGGAACTACGTGACAAGTTACGGGCTTGGCGGGAAAGAGTGGGGGCGCAATTGCCGACTCCGAATCCTGCTTTCGATGCGGTTAAGGATTCCGAACGCAAGGGTGTGAAAAAGAAGGAATCAAAATCCCCAGAATAACGGGGGATGAAATCATAAGGGTCAGTGAGATTTAATAGATTATGAAAAGGGTCACGATTGTTGGGTTTTTAACGGTCTTGGGATGGTTGTGCTGCGGCGGTTTCGTTTCTGCGGAGGGATTAGCGGGGAAGCGTCCGAACATTATTTTCATTCTGACCGATGATCAGGGGTACGGGGATGTGTCGGCGCATGGGAACCCGATCTTAAAAACGCCGAACATGGATCGTTTGCATCATGAAGGGGTGCGTTTTTCGGATTTTCACGTGAGCCCGACATGCGCGCCGACTCGGAGCGCATTGTTAACGGGACGTCACGAATTCAAGAATGGGATTACGCACACGATTCTTGAGCGCGAGCGAATGACTCTGGACGCGACGACTTTGCCTGAGGCGTTGAAGTCAGCGGGATATGCGACTGGGATATTTGGGAAGTGGCATCTGGGGGATGAGGAGGCTTATCAACCTGAGAAGCGAGGATACGACGAAGTCTTTATCCACGGGGCCGGCGGTATTGGGCAGCACTACCCAGGATCCTGCGGGGATGCTCCCGCGAATATGTATGATTCTCCGTGGATTTTACATAACGGGAAGTTCGAGAAGACGCAGGGGTATTGCACGGATGTGTTTTTTTCACAGGCCCAGAAGTGGATGGAGGGAGTGAAGGGTAAACAGCCGTTTTTTGTGCATTTGGCGACAAACGTGCCGCACGCTCCACTTCAGGTGCGGGACGAGGATTTTGCGGTGTATCAGGACAAAGTGGAGGATGTGAATACGGCCAAGTTTTTCGGGATGTTGAAGAACGCGGATGACAATATTGGGCGGCTGCTCGAGCGGTTGAAGGAATGGGGGATTGAGCGTGATACTCTGGTGGTATTCATGAACGACAACGGTGGGACGGGAGGGTGCAAGGTTTTTAACGCAGGGATGCGTGGAACGAAGGGAACACCATTTTTGGGAGGAACGCGTGCTTGTTCGTTTTGGCGCTGGCCTGGGACGTTGCAACCGGGGGAGTCGAAGGCTTTGACTGCGCATATCGATTTCTTTCCGACCTTAGCGGAGATTGCCGGTGCCAATCTGACGCCGAAGGCATCCAAACAAATTGAGGGACGAAGTCTCGTTCCACTGCTTGAAAAGCCCGATTCCGCTTGGGCTCCGAGGACGCTTTTTACTCATGTGGGTCGATGGGAAAAGGGCGTGGATCCGGAGACTGGAAAGTATGCCAACTGCAGTGTGCGCACGCCTCAGTACCATCTCGTTTCTGCTGGGAAGCGGAATAAGTCCGAGTGGATGCTTTTTGATTTGTGGGAGGATTATGGGGAGCAAACGGACTTGGCTCAAAAGCGTCCCGAAGTGGTCGAGTCTTTGGCTTCGGAATTTGAGAAGTGGTGGCAATCAGCGCGTCCGATGATGGTGAATGAAGAGGCTCCGTTGGCGGCGGAGAACTCGTATTGGACTTTATTTCGGAAACAATTTGGGAGTTTGCCGGCGCTCCCTGAGGCAGAGGCAAAGCCAAAAGGGAAGCGGCGCCCGGAGTGAATGCGGAGGCTGATTTGCGATGGCAGTCCACCTGGGAAGGTTTCAATGTGGCCGGCTTTATAGGATTTAAGATTTAGGATTTAGAATTTATGAAACTGACAAACTCGAACGGGGGATGCGGCTTTAAGTTGCTTTGGACTTCTTTAGTGACGGTTGTTGTTTTGGGGCTTTGCGGGAGTCGTTTATCCGCCGTTTCAGGGGATAAGGCTGCCGAGAAAACTCCTGAGAAAGGATCGAAAGCGGAGTTGGCGAAGGCGCAAGACTGGTCATTCGTTGCGGATCCGAGTTTGCCGAACGTTTTGATTCTCGGGGACTCGATTTCGATCGGGTACACGTTGGAGGTTCGTGAGTTGTTGAAAGGAAGGGCGAATGTTTATCGGCCGCTTTCGAAGGATGGGAAAAAGGCTGAGAACTGCAGTGGAACAACGTACGGGATTGCAAATTTGGAGCGCTGGCTGGGAGATAAGAAGTGGGATGTCATTCATTTTAACTGGGGTCTTCACGACCTGAAGCACGTGAAAGAAGCGGGAGGGAATGAGGTTTCGAATAGTCCTACGGATCCGGTTCAGGCGACGGTGGAGGTGTATTCGAGGAATTTGGAAGGGATTGTTGAAAAATTGAAAGGGACAGTAGCAAGGCTCGTTTATGCGACAACCACTCCGGTTGTGCCTGATACAAAGGGGCCGTTACGCGAGCCTGAGGCGCCTGTTAAATACAATGCGGCAGCGGTAAAGATTATGAACGAGAGAGGGGTGGTTGTGGACGATCTGTTCGCGTTTTGTGAGCCGCAGTTAGCGCAGTTGCAGCTTCCCCAGAATGTTCACTTTTCTGCGGAAGGCTCGAGGGCCTTGGCGAAGCAGGTGGCGTTGGCGATTGAGGCGCAGTTAAAAGCGGCAGGTAAATAGAGGGGGCGCCGGTTGTCTGCTTGATAAAGGTGCAGCTTCACAGTTCCAAAAATTGGCAGTGGGTTGGCTGACACTGTGAACGGCTTAATAAAAGGTCGTGCCCCCCCTCGCCCCCTTTATCTCCTTCTTGCTGGCAGTACAGGCTCCAACCGAGTCCAAATCTGCTTCACCTCCGGCAAAGTCGGTGGAACCGGCTTCGGAAGACACACCGGCTATCTTGAAAAAGGTTCCGGTGTACCCGAAGACAGTCCAAGTGGATGTGGACGTTGCCTACCTTGGTGTAGATCGAAAAGAGAAAGCCGATGTTTACCGTCCGTTGGGACACGACAGGTTTAATTCGTTGCCTGGAATCATCGTGATCCATGGAGGTGGATTTAACGATGGGGACAAAGCGCGCAGTCGAGAGATCAATATCGCAGAAAACCTGACTCTGAAGGGCTACGTTTGTATGAGCATCAACTACAAGCTGCACCGCGCCCAAGGCCAAGTAACATGGCCCCAGAGCGTCTATGATGCGAAGGCAGCGGTGCGTTATCTTCGGAAGGAAGCCTCCAGTTTGGGAGTCGACCCCAACCGCATCGGCGGCATTGGTTGTTCCGCGGGCTGCAACCTAGCCATGATGTTAGCGACGACCGGTCCGGAGGATGGTTTCGATGCGGTGCCAAGGGAGCCATATCAAAACATCTCTTCACGAGTGAACTGTGCGGTTGGCTTTTATGGGGCTGTTGACCTCCCGAATTACCACGACATGAAGATGTTTGCAAAAACTCGGGAAGAGGCCCCAGCGCTTTACGTTAAGGGATCGCCGATCAACTACCTCGATGCGGAAGATCCGCCGATGCTGCTCGTGCATGGCACGGCGGACATAACCGTTCCAATAAGCCAAAGTGAGACGTTTCTCCGTGTGGCGAAGGAGAAAGGCGCGCCGTGTATTCTGGAGGTTATCCCCGGTGCGCCGCACACCTTTGATCTTCAGCCAAAGCAACGTGATTTGCGTCCGCTGGTCACGGCGTTTTTCGATCAACATCTCAAAGGTGCTTTTGCCAAGTAAGCGCTTCTAGCGACCTAATTCTGCTATCAGGGGAGCCAAGCGTGAGCTTGAGGGGAAGGAAAGGCACTTAGAATGTACGTCGAGCTCTTCGAATAGCTTGTTTTTCTTATAGCAGGACTTTCCTTGCGGGCCGATTTCCGCAGCTCGCGCCTGCGGTATTTATTGTCGCAAAGGTCCCAGTGCAGGGCGCCTTCACCTTGATCGCCGCCCACGCTATGCCTTTCCACCACTTCCCGGTGATAGGAATGTTGTGCAGAGCAAGCAGTCCGCATGAGGTACGGGTTGTACTTTTTAGGGAGTTTAATGTTTCAGTTAAACCCCAGGACTCTTTGGACTCAGTTTTTGCGAATCGAGCGCTGAAACCATCCACACAGCGGAAGAACAACGGTCCAAGCGAGGAGAAGGTGGATGGCAACCAGATGATCAAATGGGTATCGGTGGGCGGGCAGGACCGAGTACCCCGTTGATTGGAGCCACCCTTTGAGCCAGCCTCCGCATAGTGCGCCGATGGCTCCGCCGATTCCTGCGAGACTCCAATGCACGGCCATTGCGACAGTGCGGCCTTCGGGAATGGTGCACATTTGGGTTAAGCGGAACTGGCAGAGCAGCGTTCCTCCGTAGAAAACGCCTTGCGCAGTGGCGGCGATGCCCATCCAAGCAATGCTTGTGGGAACGCGAATGTCACCGAATTGCCAAAATCCAGGCATTGCAAACCACCAAGCAGCCATGGAGATCGGGGCCCAAAAAACGAGACGCTTAAAGACGGCGTCCGCTCCGGAACGGTCCATCCACGATCCAAGTTTTCCCGAAAAAAGGAAGCCACCGACGGCTGCGGCAAGAAAGACAACGGAGGCTTGTGAATAGGTGACCCCAAAGTTTTCCCGTAAGTGGACGATCGAAAAAAAACCGGGCATCCCAAGGGTGTAGCCGACGAACGACTGGGCGGCTGTCCAAGCCGCCATTAAGAGGGAGACCTGCAGAAAGCCGGGCACTTGAAATGGTGCCTGAAGAGCCAGCGAAAGTCCGAGTGGACGATCGTGGGTTTGTTGATCTGGTTCATGCACCAGACAGTGCACCAGGACATCGATCATTCCAAAGAGAGCGCAGAGTGCGAATACCCACTGGAAGCCGATGATCGAGTTTTGCCACTGAGGACGGTCAAGAATCCAACCATAGAGAGCGGTGCCGACGATGAGGCCGATGGAGAGAATGCGTTGGCGAAAGCTCCAGAAATGACCGGCGGTAGCGGGAGGAACGATGTCTGCCATCCAGCTTGACCACGAGGCCGTCCCGAGATTGGCGAAAAGGTTGCTCAGAGAAAGGCAGGCGATGAGCAGAATCGGCCAGAGTTTTCGTTGTTGTGGAAATAGAATTGGAATGAGCGCGGGTGCTATCCACAAAAGTCTGTGGGCGAGACAAACCGTGGCCCAGAGGGTTTTTCGGCGTTTGAGTTTTTGTGCAAAAAGAGCCGCGGGAATTTGTGCGAGCATGGTCACCTGCCAGGCTGCGGAAAGAAGGCCGAGTTGCGCGGAGGATGCTTCGATGGCTTGCATCAGAAGCGGCAGGGGAGAACCGAGTGGGACACAAATCCAGAGCATGCCAAAAAAGCCAGCGGCAATGTTGAGACGCAAGGAGCGGTGCATGGTGCGAGAGCGGAGTGGTCTAAGCCTTTGGTTTGTTTCGGAGAGCGAGCGAGAGGGAAGCGAGAGCGCAGAGCCAGATCCATTGTTCGCCAAGGAGAACGTAGGGAGTCAGGGTGGGTTTTTCTGTGAGAAGAACCGGGTGGGTTGCGAGACCCTCGGTGAACGGAGGAATTTCCTGAGTGACCCTTCCGACGGGGTCCACGAGGCAAGTGACTCCGGTGTTGGCACAACGCAGGAGCGGGAGGCGTGTTTCAATGGCGCGAAACTGAGCGTTTGCGAGGTGTTGAGCAGCGGCTGGGGAGGTGGCAAACCAAGCGTCATTGGTGAGATTGATTAAGAGGTTCGCTCCTTTCTGGGCGAGAGCTCGGGTTTCTCGGGAAAGGCTGTCTTCGAAACAGACCAAGGCTCCAATTTGAACCGCCGGCCTTTCGAGGTTGAGCAGATTGGCCTCGGTTCCTGAGTCAAGATCTCCCGGAACCAGATTGCGAACGGCGGCCGGCATCCAAGCGCGAAACGGCAGAAATTCGCCGAATGGGACGAGATGACGTTTCCGATAGCTTTGGAGCGTACGGCCTTGGTTGGTGACTAGAATTGCAGAGTTAAAGATGCGGAGGTCGTTTGAATCGCCGACCGAATCGGGTTCGATGGAGCCGATCAAGAGTGGCGACGAGGAGCGTTTGGATTGATCGAGGAAAAACTGATGATTGGCATCGTCTGCGAAGATTCCGCGGGGAGTGGCTGCTTCGGGCCAAAGGATGAGATCGGGGGGAGGGGCGAGTTTCTGGCTGAGGTTCATCAACCGGTCCAGAGTGTCGAAAACGGTTTGTTCGACGGTAGGGTTGAAGAGGATGTCTTGGGGTTGGTTGGGTTGGACGCAGAGGGCGCTGAGGCGGGTGGTTCCGGGGCGGAAATGGAGGAGGGTGCGTGCGCCATAAGTGATGCAGGCGCAGACGAGGAGAAGCACCGCCATCAGTTCGATGCGCACTGCAGGGATCGCACGAACCGAGCGTTCTTGGGCAACGCGTCGGCTTGCGAGCGCAAACGCAAGATTGGCAAAGAGAATGACGAAGGAGATTCCGTGGACACCGAGGAGATCGGCGATCTGGATTAAGACGAGATTTTGGTGGAGGGCGACTCCGGGGGGGTTCCATCCGAAGCCTGTAAAAAGCCATCCTCGGATCCAATCGAGAAGGACCCACGCTGCGGCTCCCTTTAGGGCGAAGGCAATATTGCGGAAGGAGTGGCCGACATGCGATGGGGTCTTTTCTGGAGGCCGTTGGATGAGCCAAGCCCAGATGGCCGGATAGAGGGCGAGGTAGAGAGCGAGAAGGAGAGGGAGTCCGTAGAGGGATGGATCTTCAAAAAGGGTTGCGAGGGAGGAGAGCCACGAGAAGGTGGTGGTGAAAAAGACGATGCCCGAGAGATAGCCCAAGGCTGGGGCTTTCCATTTTGGAGCGGTAGTGGGGAGGTTCCAGAGGCTCCAGAGGAGGGGGAGTTGGGAAATCCAGATGAGGTTGGCGTAATTCCACGGGGCAAAGGCGAGAGCGGAAAGGGCGCCTGAGAGGGCTGCGGCGGACCAAGGGAGGGCCTCCAAGACCCGCAAAGGGAGGGTGTTTGATCCCAGAGATTTGGATGGAGGGCGGCTATTAGGGGAGGAGGCCGCGGAAGAATCAGACATGGGGTGGAAGGTTCAAAGAGTTGGCAAAGGGGTAAAACAGTGACAAGGGGAGAAAGCCTCAGCTTGCACAGTGAACAAGCCGCGGTAACGCTTTCCTTATGTCCACCCCGTTTTCGTTCAAAGTTTGTTCCGTAGTTTTCGCGATGTCTCTCAGCGCACTGGGGGTGGATGGGGAAGGGAAGTTTTTAAGGAACACCAGACAGTTAACATTTGAAGGAGCACGTAGTGGGGAGGGTTATTTCCGAGAGGATGGGAAGGCGTTGATTTTTCAAAGTGAGCGTGAAGCTGGAAACCCTTTTTATCAGATCTACACGTTGGATTTTTTGAGTGGGGATACGCGTCGGGTTTCATTGGGAACAGGGAAGACGACGTGTGCGTTTTTTCAGCACGGAACAGGACGTATTTTGTATTCTTCCACGCACGAGGATCCGATGGCTTTGCAGAAGCAGAAGGAGGAACTGGAGTTCCGAGCTTCAGGGAAAACGCGACGTTATAGTTGGGACTATGACCCCGCGTACGAGCTTTACTCTGCGAAGGAGGATGGGAGCGAAGTGACACGATTGACGCAGTCAGTGGGCTATGATGCCGAAGCGTCCTTTTCGCCAGACGGCAAGCTCATCGTCTTTACGTCAACGCGAGGCGCTTATCCTTTGGAGAAGCTTTCGACGGAGGAAAAAGCCCGATTTGAAAAGGATCCAGCTTACTTCGCAGATTTGTATGTCATGGAGTCAGACGGAACGAATGTGAGGCGGGTGACCAATACGCCGGGCTATGATGGGGGACCGTTTTTTTCGCCGGACGGCAAACGGATTTTATGGCGACGCTTTGATTCCGGCGGAATGAATGCGGATGTTTTTAGTGCGCGGATCGATGGGAGCGATGTGCGGAAGATTACCGATTTTCAGTCGATGTCATGGGCGCCGTACTTTCATCCGAGCGGCGAGTATTTGATTTTCACATCGAACAAGTTTGGATTCGAAAACTTCGAGCTCTTCATTGTGGATTCGGAGGGAAAAAAGGAACCGGTTCGGATAACCACCACGGACGGATTTGATGGGCTACCCGTATTTTCGCCGGATGGAAGTCGGTTGTGCTGGACCTCGAATCGCGGCAGCGAGAAGCGTTCGCAGTTGTTTTTAGCGGAATGGAATCATGCAGCGGCGCAGACTGCATTGGCGGCGAGCGCGCTTCGGAATTCGTCTGCAGGGGGGGAGGTTGTTCCAAGCCTCTCGGAGGTTAAGTCGCCGTCGCAGGGTGAAGTCGGCGGGCATAAATCTGGGGTTGGAGGTTTTTCGGCTGAGATTGCGATGAGTGATCTGAAGGCTCAGGTCGAGTGGTTGGCGTCCCCTGAAAGGGAGGGGCGTCGGACTGGGAGTGCGGGAGCGAAGGCGTCGGCAGAGTGGTTGGCGGATTATCTGAAGAAGTCTGGTTTGGGGCCGCTTTGGGAAGGGTATTTTCAGGGGTTTGAATTTCCGGCTGGTGTTGAAACGCTAGCAGGGAAGAACCGGTTGTCGGTGGAGCGGGAAGGAAAGGTGAGCGAATTTTCATTCGACGCCGATTTTCGTCCGTTGCCGTTCAGTGAGTCCGGCGAGGTGGAGGGGGAGGTTGTTTTTGGAGGGTACGGTTTATCGGTTCCGGAAGGGAATGGAGCGCTGCGGTACAACTCGTACGATGGGTTGGATGTGAAGGGTAAAGTGGTGCTGCTGCTCCGGTATGTGCCTGAGGGAGTTGATTCCAAGAGAAGGGCGCAGCTGAACCATTATGCAGGGCTTCGTTACAAGGCGATGCTGGCTCGGGAACGGGGAGCGAAGGCAGTGCTCGTGGTGTCTGGGCCGAACTCTGCAAATCCAGGAGAGTTGGTCAGTCTTTCATCCGACAATACGGTTGCGGATTCTGGGATTGCCGCTCACTCGGTCACGGCTGCGGTGGCGGATGCGCTGCTTGCTGGTGCCGGGAAAACGTTGAAGCAGGCGCAGGCAGCGTTGGATCAGGAAAATCCGCATGAGCCTGCCGGGTATGTGCTTCAAGGGGTAAAGGTTCGTTTGGAAGCGGGAATTGTGCACCGGAAAGGGAAGGATCGGAATGTGATTGCAGCGATTCCGCCGGGACCAAACGGGGTTGATGAGTGGGTCCTAGTGGGCGCGCACTATGACCACTTAGGGAAGGCGGCGGATTCGAGTTCGCTCGCTCGCTCTGGCGAGGAAAAGTTAGTGCACTTTGGGGCGGACGACAATGCTTCGGGAACTTCTGTGGTGATGGAGTTGGCGGCAGCGCTTGCAGCGGAACGGGAGGCATCACCGGAGCGTTTCAAGAGGGGTGTTCTTTTTGGTTTCTGGTCGGGAGAGGAGATTGGACTGATGGGTTCCTCCGCATTTGCAGAGAAGGGGAGCGTGGACGCGCACAAATGCGTGGCTTACCTGAACTTCGACATGGTGGGGCGACTTCGGGACAACAAACTCAGTTTGCAAGGCATTGGCTCGTCGAAGAGTTGGAGAAAGCTCATCGAGAAGAACAATGTCGCTGCGGGTTTTAATCTGACGTTGCAGGACGATCCTTATCTTCCGACGGATACGACGAGTTTTTATCCCAAACGGATTCCCGTGTTGAGCTTCTTTACTGGGGCTCACGACGATTACCATCGGCCCACAGATACTCCTGAGAAGTTGGACTTTGAGGGGATGGAGCGGATCGCTCGGTTCGCGAAGTTGCTGGTGAAAGATGTGGTTGGGGCGGGGGAGCGAATTGATTTTGCTCGGGTGGAAAGGAGCAGTTCTGGGGAAGGCAGTGGCTCGCGCGAAACGCTGCGTGCATATATCGGATCGATTCCGGACTATGCGACTGAAGTGGTTGGGGTAAAGCTTTCGGGGGTTCGTGCGGGGAGTCCTGCCGAGAAAGGGGGCTTGCAGGGAGGAGACGTGATTGTTGAGTTCGGTGCGCAGAAGGTGAAAAATATCTACGACTACACGTATGCCTTGGATGCGGTGAAGATTGGGCAGGAGGTTCCGGTGACCGTGCTTCGGGGTGGTGCAGCGGTGCAGTTGAAGGTGACTCCCGAGGCGAGAAAATGAACGGTGGTGGAGCCCATTTATTTTGGTGGGCTTTTGTTCAGGCAACTTATTGATCTCCATTCTGCCACGTGACGTGGACCGACTCAGGCGAAGGTTCGGTGTGTACGAGGATACGATCCTTGCGCACCTCCACGGGAAGTTGCGCTCCGGATTTTGGAATCCGAGCGACCACATGCGCTGCATTTTTGATTGGGATGATGACTGTCAGCGGATCGTGAAACTGTTGTCGGTCCAAGCTGCATTCGAGAGTGAATGTGGCGCTTTCGCCGGTGATAGACTGGGATAGTTTTGCTGCGTCACGCTGCATGGTGTAGCGCTTCACATTGGCGTAGGTATCTACCCAGAGAGCATCCTCGCGGCTCTTCAGGTATTTGAGGTGGTCTTCGAGAACATCGGGGCCGGACTGGGCATTATATCCATCGGTGATGGCATGGATCATCCAGACCAAGGCTCTGCCTTGGGAGATGTAACGCTCCACCGTCGCGTTTGCCTTTTCGGAGGTGAAGTCTTGGCTCGTGGGTGGCCAAGCGCCGAAGCGTTCGCATTGATCCCGAATGACCGGATGATACTTGTGCGCGGCCGTCCTGATGACTTCATCAATGGCATTGCCTGGGGACGCGAAGCTGAATGGTGCAATGCCGATCTTATTCTGGATCATGTCGTAGGCCTTTGCAATTTGCGCCTCCAACTTGGCAGGCTCCATGTCGATCCGTTGTCCGTCCTTTTTGATGATTACTGATTCATGGGTCCACGTATGGCTGGCGATCTCATTTCCGCGCGCGGCGAGTTCTTGTAAACGGACCCAACTGATGCCGCCCCAATCCCCTGGCTTCTTGTTTTCTGCTTCCTGATTTGTCTCAGGCGTGAGTCCGGGGATGACGAAGAATGTGGCTTTGAATCCATAATGTTCTAGCAGTGGCACAGCGACGTCGTCCTGATTGCGAAGACCGTCATCGAGTGTGATGGAAACAGCAGCGGCGCGATCCCCTTTAAACTGAGCGACGACTGCAATATCCGTGGATGCGGGTGGGGCTGCTTCTGCGTTCTGCGAAGAGGAAAGTACAGCAATTAGCGGCAGCAACAATGCGAGGATCAGAAACGAGGGGTTCACTTTTTTAATGGAGGGAGCTGTTGTTTTTTAAGGTCATGTAGAACGAAAAGCCTTCCCGCCGAAGGTTGGATTTCGCAGCGTTTTTCTGGATTTTAACGATTGCGTTGCCCGTAGGTTTCTCAGCCCAAAAGACCGCGGGCCCGCGCATGCTAAGGGATATGATGACGTGGGTAAAAGCCGTGCGAGGCGAGACTGTTTCAGCGGGAGGAAAAGTCCGATGAGATGATCGGCTTCGGAATCATTGTTCCTTCCATCTTTAGTTAAAGGCCGACGATGGCGATGCGGTACTCGGACGCGAGAGAAATGAGACGTTCTTTTTCGAGGAGCAACGTTTTTCCCGACTCGATGCCGATCGCTCGGAGATTTGCCTCGCGCGCGGTTTGGAGGGTCAGTGGGCCGATCACGGGAACATCAAATCGGAGGTCTTGGTTGGGCTTGGAGACTTTGACCATGGAGGCGTCTTTTTTTCCAAGGGTTCCGCCCCGAAGGATGGCGGCGTTGGTGCCTTCAAATGCTTCTACGGCAAGAACAGTGCCGCCCTTAACGACGACAGTTTGTCCGATATCGAGTCGGCTGGTTTCCTTGGCAATTCGGAGACCGAATTGCAGGTCATCGGACTCTTTTTTTCCAAGGGAAGGGCCAGCGATTAGGCCCTGAGGCGCTAGGCACTCTTCCATGAAGGAGGTGGCGAGGAGGAGTTCGACGCCGATTTCAGACATGGAGTGGGCGATGGCTCCGAAGATGGTTTCAGCGTTTCGCTCTCGGAGTTTTCCGAGGAGCATTAGTGCTTTGAGGTCTGGTCGGAGATCAAACAGGTTTTTTGGCGCGATCTGGCCGCTCATCACCGCGTGCTTGGCGCCTGAGTTTTTGAGGAATGAGAGGAGTTTTCCAAGTTGGCCCACGCGCATCCATTCGATTTGGTCGACGAGATTTGCGAGATTCGGGTCAGTTTCGTTTTGGAAGGCGGCAACAACGATTCTGGAGACTCCTGCGGCACGGGCTCCGCGCACCATGGCGTGTGGGTAGACACCATTTCCTGCGATGATGGCGAGGGTGTTTGGGG
>CANFNA010000057.1 GCA_947448395.1 Chthoniobacteraceae bacterium | reverse complement strand
CGTTCGTCTTGAATGTGAACGAAAGCGACTTGAGGGTTGGCGATGGCTAGGAGGTGGAGTTGATGTTCGACGTGGCTGGCCTCGGTGGCTGCGGTGCGGAGGAATTTTCTTCGGGCTGGAAGGTTGTAAAAGAGGGAGCGCACTTCGATTTGTGTGCCGGGAGCATCGCCGCCGTCACGGACGGCCTCGATTTTCGCGCCATTGACGAGAATTTCGGTTCCCGCCAAGGCTTGGTGTTCGCGTGTGGATAGGCGGAAGCGAGACACGGAGGCGATACTGGGGAGTGCTTCGCCTCGGAATCCCAGGGTATGGATGGCTGCCAGATCCAGGCCGGACCGGATTTTACTGGTGGCGTGGCGTTCGAGGCAGAGCAGGGCGTCATCACGGTCCATGCCGATGCCGTTGTCGGTGACCTGAATTAAGGAAATGCCGCCTCGCCGTGTGAGGATTTCGATGCGGGATGCTTTTGCGTCGATGGAGTTTTCGACGAGTTCTTTAACGACTGCGGAGGGGCGTTCGACGACTTCACCAGCGGCGACTTGGCTGGCGACTTCTTCCGAAAGCAGTTGGATGCGCGGCATGAGCAGGATTGTAAGGGGGGCTGGATGGAATGCCAGTAGGACGGAGACTCACTGCGAAGAAACGAAGTTCAAGTTGGACGAGCGTGAGAAGAATCCCGAGTGGAGGAGCGAGATTGCTCAAGCATTTGAAGGAGTTCCTTCCATGGGCGGCCTGGATGGAAACCGCCCAATCCCGATTTGGAAACGATGCGGTGGCAGGGCACTTTCAGCAGAAGAAGGTTGGATGCGCACCATGCGCCGATGGCCCGAGGGGAGGTGTCGAGTTGTTTGGCGATGTCGCCGTAGGTTTTGGTGGATCCTGGGGGGATGGCGCAGAGAGCCTCCTGAAAAAGAACGACTTTCGGATTGGAAGGAGGGTGAATTGGAAAGCGGGATAGGATTTGGAGCGCTTGCCAATAGAGATCCTTCGAAATTTGGGGAAGAAGACTCGGATGAGGAAATGACGGAAGCGATACCGAGACTAGGTACCCGGATGGGTCGACTTCGAGCAGGGCGTCGAGTTCCCTGCAGTTCCCCAAAGGCAGACGTCGTTCGGTTGGGAGGCTCATTCCGAACGGTGAGCAGAGATTTTAGGGACTTTTAGAAGGAAGGATGCCAGAGGGTCTGGAACATCCAGAATGCGGTCATGGCAAGGAGGAGAAGTAAAAGAAAAAAGGTCCATTTGCCCTTCTCCCGGTCTCGCCTTTTTGAGCTGGAATTGGCTGCGGGCACATCATTGTTGAGATAGCGCTCGTCTGGGAGGCGGTGCGGATTGGAGGAGTGAGTCTGCGCGGTGCGAGCGTTTTTGAGATAGAGTTCTCGTTCCTCTCTTCTACGTTCTGCCGCTAGTTTCGGAGCGTCCTCGATAAAACGCCTGTGTTTTTCCTCCGCGGCACGCAGAGACTCCTCTTGTTCTGCTAGCTCGCGTCTGCGGGTTTCGAAAGGAGTTTCGGGCCGGTTGAGTTTGGACGGCTTGCCTTTGGAAGAGGGGCGAGAGGACTTCCGGCTGAAAATCATAAGGGTTGGACGCGAAAGACTCGGTGAGGGAGAAGGGAAAAGAGAAAAGAGAGGAAGAGGAAAACAGAAGAGGAGGCTCTGCGGTTTACTTCTTTAGGAGCAGGGCGATGAAAATGAGGAGACCGACGATGGCCAGAGGGAGGGTGAATCCGATACCGGCTTTGAGCCAGTACATCAGGTCGTGTCCGCTGGACGAATCGCTGCCGTAGCCGAGCTCACTGGCCGTTTCGTGAGCTTCTGCGGCGTGCTCCGAGATGCGAGGGATGGTACGCGTGTACTCCATTCTGGCGTCATCCAGAGCGCTGAGTGAACGAGTGAGTTCGCGGTTTAGATCAGGGCCCTCAAAACCTCGCAAATCGAGTGCTTCGAAATACTGGAGGTGTTGAGAAAAACTTTCCCGCACGGACTGTAGCATTTCGACTCTTCTTTGGGTTTCGAATTGCTCGCGTTCGATAACAACGAGGGCGCGTGTGAGTTTTTCAACCATCTCGGCGCGACCGGTTTGGAGTTGGTCTTGGCGTCGGCTAAGCTCCTCCAGTTCGCGTTTTTGACGTTCAATTTGTTCCTGCTGACGTTTGAGGGCGATGATCTGCTCCTGAGCTCTCTGGACCTGTGAGTCGAGGTGCTCGGGGGAAATTTCATCCTCGGTCAGGTCGAAGCTTTCCTGCGAGGGTCTGGAGCGGTCTGACATGCTTTTGTGAGGTGGGATTAAGGCTTCGCACAGCTCACCTTTGATAAGCCAGATTTTTCGCTAAGTACGTGTAGAATATCGTCGTTTTTTTTTCTGGAAGTCGCGGCGCTTTCGGGGGGGGGCGAAACATGCAAGCAAGGCTTGCAGGAATCAGGAAGTTTGCGAGTCTGTGGGGCTCTCCCAATGGATTCTACGCTCGCTCGTTCCCAAGCCCTCGAAGCAGTGCGCTCTCTCGCCAAAAAATGGGGAGAAGCCGCTCTCGTTTTGGAGGCAGGCTCACGTGTGGTGGTCTCCAACTCTCACATGGTGGATGGAGAATTGAAGGGGGTTGAGGCTGTGGTGCAAACGGCGGACGAAGATTTTCAGGTGCGTTACGCCGGGCTTCGGAGAGGGTGGACTGCGGATTGCTCGTGTGGAGCAAACGATGGATGTGCGCACACGCTGCTCGGACTCTGCGCGGCTCTACAACTGAGTGTTGGCGATTTTGGGCCATTTTCTGGAAAATCGGTTGGTGGATCGACTGCGAAAGTCAGTCAGGCGCGGCGAGCGCAGAGCGATTCTTTGGAGACGGTGGTATCCGCCAAGGTTGGCCGAGGGTTGAGTCGCGAGGAAGTGGGGTTTCTTTCTCGAGTGGAAGTGATGTATTCCAAATTTAGCACTTACGGTAAGATTCCGGTGGACGTGTTGGAACCATTCCTTGGAGCGCGGAGGTTGAGTGGGAGTGAAGGGTTTGAGATTTGGCCCTCGAAGCCAAAAAGCGGATGGGAAGCGTGGTTGTACCTTTTCGTATTTCTAAAATCTCGGGGTGGAGTGGTTCCTGCATTTCTTGCGTCGATTACGACGGCTGCAGAAATGGCCTCGTTGGAGGAGGGGTGGGAAGGCCGGCAGTTGATTCGTCAGTGGGAAGATCAATTAGACCGCCTACTAACTGAGTTGGAGTCTTCGCAGGTTCGTGTGTGTTTGGAGGTGCGGATGGTGATGTCTGTCCAGTCTGCGCGGATTGAGTGTCAACGGCTGGGTGAGGAGGAGTGGAGCACGGTTGGAGAACGCGAAGTGGAGGAGTTGGCTCGGTTGTTGGCGGAAAGCCGGATTGATTGCACGTCGGGGTCTCGTGGATTGATGGAGGCGTTTTTTGCAGCATCGATGGGTCATTCGGAGATTACGTTTTCGCGTGCTGAGAATCGGGAGAAGCTTGCTCGAATGCTGCTCGCTCCGATGTTTCGGGACCTGATTGTGAGTATTGAGGGAGACGCGTATCAGTGGCCTGAGGAGACTTTGAGGTGGATTTTGAATCCGGCGGATGATGATTCGGGGGACTATTTGTTGGAATTGGTATTGCCGGACAATCGTGCGCCGCATCCTCCGTTGTTTTCGGTGGGTGGAAATTTGAACTGCTATGTGACATCGGGTTCGGTGTATCGCACTTCGCCGATGCTCCGACTGGATCCCCGTCAACCGCTTCGGATTCCTGCCCAGGGTTTGCGTTCAGGGAAGGCAGTTCGTTTCTTACAAGGTTTGGGCGTTCCGCTTCCGGGAGACCTCGCGGATCGGGTGGTTGTGGTGGAGCCAAAAATCCGCATGAAGTGTTGGTTGGAAACTCGAGGAGGTGAGGAGCGGTTAAGTGTGCGAGTGACTTGTGATTTGGGCGAACATGGCGTTCGCACGCTGACTTCGGAGGGTTGGGAGGGAGACGAGGGCTTTGGAGCGAGCCAGAGTGATGTGATCGTCTCGGTCGACGAGCGCCAGCTGAGGGTGATTCCGAGCGTATTACATTCGATTTCAGCCAAGGATTTTCGGGGCGACGATGAGGTTTGGGGGCGGGTGGTAGGGAAGCGTTTTCCGGATGAGTTTGTTCCTTGGCTTGAATCGGTGCCGAAGGGGGTGGAGGTGGAATTGGAGGGAGATTTGGAGAGCCTTCGTTCTGCGGTGGTCAAGGGCTCGGTTCGTTTGGAGATGACGGAAACCAGTCCGGACTGGTTTGATCTTCATGTGGCTTTGTCGGTGAGCGACACGGAGTTAACTCCGGAGGAGATTCAGTTGTTGTTGGAAGGAAAAGGGAAGTTTGTCCGACTCAAGGGGAAGGGGTGGCGGCGCTTGGAGTTCGATATGGACGATGAAGAGGCTGCGCATTTTGCGGAGTTGGGGCTTAATCCTGCCGACTTGGATGGGCCGCCGCAGCGTTTTCATGCGTTGCAGTTGGCCTCGTCTTCAGCGAGTCGATTGATGGAGAAGGAAGTTCGCGAAAAGATCCGTCGGCGTGCGGAGGAGTTGCAGGTGCAAGTGAAACCGGAGGTGCCTGATTCGGTGAAGGTGGAGTTGAGGCCTTACCAGCATGCGGGTTTCCACTTTCTCGCCTATTTAAGCACGAACCATTTCGGCGGAATTTTGGCAGATGACATGGGCTTGGGAAAGACCCTGCAGACCTTGACATGGATCATGTGGCTTCGCTCGCAGCCTGATTTCTCGGGTGGTGCGGTGTTGGTGGTCTGTCCGAAGTCTGTGGTGCAGAACTGGCTTTTGGAATCGGAGCGTTTCACGCCGGATTTGCGGGCATCAACGTGGCGCGGGGGTGATGGAGCGAGTCTCAAACGCATGGTGGATCGGAACGATCTGATTGTCGTGAACTATGCGCAATTGAGGTTGTCGTCAGCGGCGCTGACAGCGCAGCGCTGGCATGCGATTGTTTTAGACGAGGCGCAATACATTAAGAATCCAGCCTCCCAGACGGCAGTGACGGCCTGCTCGTTACAGGGCAAGCACAGGCTCGCCTTGAGCGGAACGCCGATTGAAAATCGTTTGTTGGACTTGTGGAGCATCATGCAGTTCGCGATGCCTGGGTTGCTTGGGGCGCGTGCCCAATTTCAGAGGATTTACGATTCGAGGACGGATTTGCTGGCCCGTCGGAAGCTTTCTTCAAGGGTTCGTCCGTTTGTGCTTCGCAGGAATAAGTCTGAGGTTGCCAAAGATCTTCCGGCGCGGATTGAGGAAGACTTGGTGGTCGAGATGGAGGGGACCCAAGCATTGTTGTACCGGGCGGAGTTGAAGAAAGCTCGGCAGTCGTTGTTAAAGATTGGGGGCAGCAAGGAGCTCGATAAGCAGCGTTTTAACGTGCTTACTTCGCTCCTTCGGTTGCGCCAAATTTGCTGCCATCCGGGGTTGGTCAGTGAAGAGCATGGATATGCTGATAGTGCGAAAATGGAGGCGCTTACGGACTTGCTAGAACCGTTGATGGAGGAGGGGCACAAGGTGCTCGTATTCTCGCAGTTCGTTGAGATGCTGGAGCGAGTCGAGCGCGAGATGGATGCGCGAGGGTGGGATTCTTTTGTTTTAACTGGAGAGACGGAGGATCGTGGAGAGTTGGTGGCGGACTTTCAGAAACACGAAGGCTCCGCCGTATTCCTGATTTCCCTGCGGGCCGGGGGGATGGGATTGAATCTGACCGCAGCCTCCTACGTGGTCTTGTTTGATCCATGGTGGAACCCTGCGGTTGAGAATCAGGCGATCGACCGGACGCATCGGATTGGGCAGACGCAGCAGGTGATAGCGTACCGGTTAGTGGCGAAGGATTCGATTGAGCAGAAGATTCGGCAGTTGCAGCGGAGCAAGAGTGCGATGGCTGGAGATATTTTAGGAGAGGAGTCGTTTGCGAGGGCGCTGACCTTGGACGATTTTCACTTTTTGATGGAGGACTAGGGCATGTCTCGCGGTGCTGTTGCACGGGTGAAGCGGTTGCAGAGGGCGGCATTTTGCTGGGCCTTGCAGCAGGGGTTCAACGTGGCGGCTTTGGATATTCCGGTTTCCCAGATTGGGGCGCGTCTGGATGTTGCGGCGTGCAAGTTGGACCCTCCGCGAAGGGTGCGTGGGAATTTTCTGCTGAAGGCAGGGCCGGTGATGGTTTTTGAGTGCAAGGCGGATCGGGCTGATTTTTTGCGAGACACCCGAAGCGAGGAGCAACTCAGGGAGCGTTTGAGGCAGTTGAATCAGCAACGAGAGTCTGCTGAGGAGGCTCTTCGTCGCGATTTTCCAACGCTGAGAGAAGGGGTGACGTTGTTCCCTGAATTCGACGTGTATCGGTTTCAAGAGGTGGGCGGCGAGGAGTACCGCGGATGGTTAGAGGAGATTTCGGAGCTCTCGCAGCAATTGTACTCGCGTGGACGTTTTTCTCGGATGTTGAAGTGGCGTGGGGCCAACCTGCACTACGTCGTAGCTGAAGAGGGTGTGGCGCATGCGGACGAGTTGCCAGCGAACTGGGGGCTGATCGAGTTGCGCCCGAATGGGTTGTTGGTGCTTGTGAAGGCCATCTGGCAGGACGCTCCGGATGTAAACCTGTGGGGGATGGCGACCAAAATTGCGGCGACGGCGACCAAGGGATTGGAGGAGACGCTGTCCGTTGAACTGACCCGAGCGGGTGCTGTGGAAGGCCGATTGTTGTAGTCTGAAGAAGCGTCGAGCGTTTCAGAGCGAGTGCCGTCAGACGGCGAACGCAGGGCGTTCGGTGCGTATTTTACATGAACTCGGATCCGAGCAAACGGAAGGGGAGGCCTGAGTATATTTCCGGTTTGATTTAGACCGGAAATCTCAAGGCCTCCCCTTAAAGTGTTATCTTTAGTTTGATCTATTTACTGACAGGACTCACAGGTGCCGCCGTTACGCATGGCCTCGATCGAGCAGGCTAATTTTTCTGCTTCGGTGACTTCCTTTGCAGGGCGCCGGTCGCGGTTTGCGTTATCGATGGCACTCTTATTGAGGGTGCGTAGGTAGTAGGTGGTTTTCAAACCGCGCTCCCATGCTTCGCGGTACATGAAGCTGGCGGCGCGTGCATCAGGATCTTCGAGCCAAAGGTTGGTGCTTTGGGCCTGATCAATCCATTTCTGGCGTACAGCGGCGCATTGCAAAATCCACGTCGGCTGAATTTCGAAGGCAGTCTTATAGAGTCTCTTCAACTCCGCGGGGATCCGATCAATCATCTGGATGGAACCGTCGAAATACTTCAAATCGTCCAGCATCTCCGCATCCCAGAGGCCGAGGTTTTGAAGGTCTCGAAGCAGGATGTCGTTGGTGCGAACGAATTCTCCGGAGAGATTCGACTTGGTGTGAATGTGCTTGTAGCTCGGTTCGACACAAGGGGTGCATCCCATGATATTGGAGATGGTTGCCGTGGGTGCAATCGCGAGGCAGTTGGAATTACGCATCCCGTTTTTCTGGATTAGGTTGCGGAGTTCCGCCCAAGGGAGACGTTGTTTTCTGTCCGTGAGCACTGGCACGCCGCGTTCCTTTTCCAGAAGGTCGAGGGTATCGAGAGGGAGCATTCCACGATCCCATTTGGAGCCCTTGTAGGTCTGATAAGTTCCACGTTCGGCCGCGAGATTTGCAGAGGCGGCATAGGCGTAGTAAGAGATCGCTTCGAGAACCTCGTCGTGGAAATCAACGGCCTCGACGGTGTCGAAAGGAATCCGTTTAAGGTACATCGCATCTTGGACCCCCATGACTCCGAGGCCGACGGGACGATGCCGCATGTTGGCACGCTCTGCGGCTGGTACGGGGTAGAAATTGATGTCGATGACGTTGTCGAGCATCCGCATTAGGAGTTCTACGGTGGACTTGAGTTTTGGATGATCGAGCGAACCGTCGGCCGTGAGATGCGTGGAAATATTGACGGAGGCCAAGTTGCAGACCGCGACTTCGTCGGTGGAAGTGTTGAGCGTGATCTCGGTGCAGAGGTTCGAATTATGAATGACGCCGACGTGATCTTGCGGGCTTCGGACGTTGCAGGGATCCTTGAATGTGAGCCAGGGATGTCCGGTTTCAAACAAGGTCTCGAGCATCCGCTTCCAGAGACTCAGGACACGGACTTTGCGGCCGTGGATTTTGCCCTCCTCGGACATTTGTTCGTACTCCAAGTAGCGTCTCTCAAAGGCGGAGCCGTGTAGTTCTGGGAGGTCGGCTACTTCGTTGGTTCGGAAAAGGGTCCAAGTGGCATCTTTTGGAAGACGTCCTTCGGAGATGTCTTTCAGGCGCTTCATGAACAGGTCCGGAATCCATTGGGCCGTGTTCATGTTGTGAGTGCGGCGGCGGTCATCTCCGGTTTCCTTTCGAAGGTCTAGGAAGTCTTCGATGTCGGCGTGCCACAGTTCCAGATAGCTACAGAGCGCTCCCGGTCTTTTGCCGCCCTGATTTACGGCGAGGGCGATATCGTTGGAAACTTTCAGGAATGGAACGACTCCACTGGATTCTCCATTTGTGCCGTGGATATGAGCCCCCGATCCGCGTACAGCGGTCCAAGAACAGCCAAGTCCACCGGCCCATTTGGATAGGTGGGCGAAGCGGTTCCAAGTTTCGGTAATTTCTTCAATCGAGTCTCCGCAATAAAGAAGGTAGCAGCTGGAGAGCTGGGACTTAACGGTTCCTGAGTTGAAGAGAGTGGGAGTTGAGGAACAGGCCCGGCGAGTTTTGTAGAGGAGGTAAAAATCAATGGCCCGAGTTTCGGGATCGTTTTCGAGCAGTGCCAAACCCATGGCGACACGCATCCAGAAGAGTTGAGGCGCTTCGATGCGCTTTTTCTTTCCGGTGTTCGTGTCGCGTTTGTTGATGAGGTAGCGGTCGTAAAGGGTCTGGATTCCTAGAAAGTCGAACTGTAAATCTGCGAAGGGATCTAGGGCGTCGGAGAGTTTGCGCAGATCCATTTTTCCGAGGCGCGGATCGAGGCGGCCGAGGCTGATGCCTTCGGGGATATAGGCGAGGAAGGCTTTTCTGTGGGCGTCTTTGAGCGCTTGCGGGCCGTCGGCGATGCGCCACGGAAGCGTCTCCTCATAGAGGTAGGTGAGGAGAATGCGTCCGGCGACGAACCGGGAGTCGGCGTCGACTTCGAGAAGGCTCTTTGCGTTGAGGATGATGGTTTCTCGGCGTTCCTCTTCGGAAAGAGACATCGAGGTAGAGCGGAGGAGGCGGCTGATCAGTTCGCTTTCGGTGAGTGTCAACTCGAGTCCAATGCGTGCAAAAGAGACGCGTGCCCGGATGTCATTGAGTTGCTCGCGGGTGGCGAGTTCGAGCTGTTCGCTTTCACCGACGTGGGAATGCTGGTGAGTTAGTTCGCGTTGTGCGGCACGGCGCGCGCGGTATTTGCCGTAGGCAAGCGCGACGCGACTGTGTCCCAATTCCAACAGGATCTCCTCCACCATGTCCTGAATCTGCTCGATGTGCACAAAAAGTGGCCGCTCCTTACGGGCCCTAAACTCAATCTCGGCGCGAACCTGACGACCGATGGATTCGTCCGCTTGAACCGCGGCGCAAGCGGCTGCGACGGCGCGTTCAATCTTGTGCCCCAGCCAAGGCACAATATGCGGCTTTTGCTGGAGCGATTGAGGCGTATCGCGGCGGATAACGCGTGGGAACTCTGCTGATTCGGGAGAGAATGCCTCGGCGGGCGGGTCGGCTTGGAGCGTGAAGGACGTAGAGGACATGCGAGCGTGTTGGGGAGAGGGTTGGGGTAGTGCGAGCGGACGGGGCTGAGAGCAGGACGGTTTCAGGAATTCGAGTTGGAGCGGGATCGTGCAGATGACAGCAGGAACTGAGCGAAAAGCGGGGGGTGGACAGGCATGGCTGAGACGCAAAAACCGTCCCGACCCCAAGGGTTTTTAAAGGCCTTAGGGGGAGACGGTGATTGGGCGATGAGAGCTAGATTAGATCTTCTTCACTGGAGTTTTTTACACTCCCGCTGGTCTGGTATTCGGTGACCCGAGTTTCAAAGAAGTTTTTCTCCTTCTTGAGGAAAATCACTTCATCCAGCCAAGAGAACGGGTTGGTGCGGATGTTCGAGAGAGTTGGAAGATTCAAGCCGGCGAGGCGCCGGTCGGCATTGAAGTCGACATAGTCCAAGAACTCTTGCTGACGCATTCCGACGATATCTTCCGGCAAACAATCGCGCACAAATTCCTTCTCGAGAGCAACGCCTTCTTTCATGAAGTCCACGAGTTCTTGGCGGAACTCAGGCGTCCAGAGATCGTGATTTTCTTCGATGAGTTGGGTGAGAATATAGCGACCGAGGGCGATGTGGTTGGACTCGTCGCGGAGGGTGTATTGGAACATTTGCCCGATCCCAGTCATTTTGTTTTGACGGTGCAGGGAGAGCACCATGGCGAAGAGCGCGTAGAACTGAGTGCCCTCCATGACTTGGGTAATGCCGAAGATCGCCTTTGCGAAACGTTGTTTATTTTCGGTCTTCGTGAGATCGATGCCCATCTTCAACTCAGGCATGTGCCTAGTAATGTAGGCATTCTTCCGTTGGATGGACGGGATGTCGTTAAACTTCGCGGTGACCTCATCGAGATCGATGTTGAGGCTTCCAATAATGTGGAGAAGGGAGTCCATGTGGATGGATTCCTCGGCGATGTGGCGGAGCGAGGCGTGTTTGAGCTCCGCGGCGGTGAGGTTGTCCTCGATGACGTGCAGGACGGAGTCTCCGACGATCCCCTCGGCTGCTGAGAAGTAACCGACGCCCATTTCGATGATCCAACGTTCTTTGGGGGAGAGGGCCCCTGTGTTCCACTGGAGGGCATCCTTGGACATGTCGATCACGTCCGGTTCCCAGTGGTTGGCCTTCATTTGTTTATAAATCCGGTAGGCCTCGTGATATTTGATGGGCAGAACATTCAATTCCGCCGAACGATGGCCGTTGATTACCTTTTTTCCGGCTAGGCGCTGGCGGGCCTTTGATTTATCGAGCCGGAAGGATTTGTTGCGAAACTGGTACACCACCACGTCGCCTTCCTCCCGAGCTGAGACATCTCCGTCAGATGACTTAAAATTAAGCGGATCGTTGACGGCCTCGGGGTCGGAAGGAGTGAGCAGATCGGAGATCATAGTTTTCGGAGATGCAGAGAAGGGTGATGGATGAACGGCGGGAGAGAGGGACAGAGGATGAAATGCAAGCGAGGGGACGGACGATCGGATCAGGCTTTTTTCTGTCTTTTGGGTCCTTCCAGAAGGATCTGGAAAGGCCTTGGGACGGGGTTCCTTGCGGTATCTGCCGCTTGGGGTGGGCCTGAAGCACCCCCACAATTAGTGGGGGCTAATGGGAAAGAGCGATACGAGATATGGTGGTTTTTCCCCTTTGGAGTCAAGGCGGCGTCTCTTTAAAATTATCGAAATAGGCGGAGAAAAAGATAGGCCACGAGCAAGGAAATTGCTTGCAGATGTTTCCTGAGAAGGAAGCCGCCCTCGGTTTGTATTTTGAGGGGAAGGGTTTAGCGGTTGGAGAGACCTAATAGGACGGCGCCGAGAAGCAAAATTGCTCCGAGCAGACGCCGGAGCATGACTGAGGTGCCTACCGATTTTTCTGTATTTCCAAACCAGCTTCCGATGGCCCAAACGAGGATGACGCTCCAGATTCCCCGGGTGGTGTACAACACGTTGGTCAGGGTTACTTCTTTGAAGAAGGCGATGCTGAATGCTATGCCCGTTGCCTGAATTGCGATGAGGCTTCCCCCGGCGAGGCCCCAGACAAGGCTTTGGCGGGGAACGGTATGGAGGGGGGCTGGGAAGAACGGGATGAGGCCTAGGGCAAGAATTCCAATTGTAGCGAACATGACGGGGGCGAAATGGCCGAACCCGAGGAGCTTAACCCAGCGTTGTTGCATGATGTCACAAGCTGCGTAGGCAAGGGCTGCGGTGATTCCAAAGAGCAGACTCGGAATGAGTCGTTGAGCATTGGATTTCATTTCCCCGCCGAGGAGAGCTGTCGCTACGCAGGTGAGCAAAGAGGCGGCCCAGAGAGAGGGCGTAAGGGTCTCACCAGCGAACAAAGCGCCGAGAATGGCGACAAAAACCACCTTGGTTCCCATGATGGGAGTCGTTAGCGACACATCCCCGCGACTGAGAGCGAGGAAGGTGAAGATTTGGCCTATGAAGAAGGTGACTCCAGTGAGGATCGCAAGAAAGACGGGCCAGATTTCGAAGGGCTCGCCTCCTTGGAGAATCCACGGAAAGAATGCGAGAGCCGCGACCCAATTCACCATGAAAGTGACTCGCCAAGGGCCTGTGCCGTCCTCTGTGGCGCGCTTGAGCATGAGCGCGGCGACTGTGTATCCCAGAGCAGAACCGAGAGGGATGACCGTGGCGAAGGGGGATCGCATCAGGAAATGGCGTTAGGAACGGTAGAACTCTGCGATTTTTTCCACCACGTAAGCCTGTTGAGCTTCGGTTAGTTCGGGGAAAATTGGGAGTGCCAGGGTTTCCTGCGAGGCGCGTTCGGACTCTGGAAAGTCCCCGGTCTTGTAGCCGAGGCTCTTGAAGCACTCCTGCAAATGCAGAGGGAGCGGGTAATATACTTCGCTTCCGATGCCTGATTTTTGAAGAAAAGCCCGCAGAGCATCGCGGTTTGGTGCGCGGACGATGAACTGGTTGTAAATATGGTGGGCGGCGTGAATGGAGGTCTCCCGCCAAGGTTCGGCTGGCAGAGTGAGTGTTTTTTCGAGACCGTTCGCAGCAAAGGCTCTGCGGTAATAGGCGGCCCGCTCGCGGCGTCCGGATCCCCAGCCATCCAAGAGTGGAAGTTTGATATTCAGGACTGCTGCTTGAATGGCGTCCATACGGAAGTTACCGCCGACTAAGTGATGATAATAGCGGGGTTCCATGCCATGATTTCTCAGAGCTCGCAGTTTGGAAGCGAGGGCATCGTCTTTGCAGGTGACCATGCCGGCATCACCAAACGCGCCGAGATTTTTGGTTGGATAGAACGAATACCATCCCGCCTCGCCAATGGCTCCCGCAGCGCCGAGTGCATGGCGTGCGCCGAGCGCTTGCGCCGCGTCTTCCAACACGGGGACGCTGTATTTGGCGGCGAGTTTTTGAATCGCTTCCATGTCTGCGCAGCATCCGTAAAGGTGAACAGGGATGATGGCCTTGACGTTGGGAGTCTTTTCCAAAGCCGCTTCAAGAGCCGCGACGGAGAGGTTGTAGGTGGCGGGATCAATGTCTGCGAAAACGGTGCGCGCTCCGGTACGGCTGATGCAGCCAGCGGTCGCAAAAAATGTGTAGGGCGAGGTGATTACGGCGTCTCTGGGCCCGATTTCCAGCGCCATGAGAAGCATAAGTTGTGCGTCTGTTCCCGAGGAGACGGCGATTGCATGAGGGGAACCTGTGTATTCCTGCACCGCTTTCTCCAAAGCCTCCACATGAGGTCCGAGGACCAGATTCTGAGAGTCTGCGACTGCTTCGATGGCCGTGAGAAATTGAGCCTTAAGCGGAGCATACTGCAGTTTTAGGTCAAGGAGAGGGACTTGCATGGCTCTCACGTTATGGCATCCCTGAACCGAGTGGACAACGGAAAGAGATACGAGCCCTAGAGCTGTTTTTGAGACAGCGAATCTACCGTCGATTTCCAGGGATTGGCGGGCTGATTAAGCGCGCAGAAGGTCTCGTAAAAACTGTGTCCAGAGAAAGAAACAGCCGCGCCACGAGTAACGAACTAGGCCGGGGTCCCCTGAGGTTAGGACTCCACAGGCCAGGTTGTGATCGAGTTGGGATTGGAGCTCGTGTTCGATTTCTGCGATGAGCTTTTCGGGATCAGGTTCGACAGCGACGAGCGTGCCGGCGTTGAGTCGATGCATCCAATCGAGGTGAGCCTGGTTGAGCTCGAGGAAGCCATGGGCGCCGCGAAGGCGTTGGATGCGCCAATTTGGAGACGGCTTGAGGCTGGACGAAAATGGGTAGTTCCACGTGAGCCAGAGGGTCCCGTCGGCGGAGCGTGAGGAGAGTGTGATGTAATAAAAAGAGACTTCAGGGCTTTCCACCAGATTGATCGTGGCGCGAATTTGGAGGGTGGGATGGATGCAGAGTCTGACGAATTGGCGTTGTTCGTCGGTGTCCCAGCCTGCGTCTTGAAGGTGCTCAAAGCCCTCGGCCTCCATCTCCTCCGTGATTTCGCTGAGCATAGGGAATCGGGTGGGGCCGGGGGGCGCTTGGGGGCGAAGAGGCCGTTCAGAGGGCATCTGCATGTTTCGAACGCGGGTGACGATATCGATCCATGGAAACAGCAGCCAGCTGGAGGCACAGAGCGCTCCAATGGTTTTGTTGCCTGTGAGGCGCCAGCCGACGAGGAAGGAGGTGGCGATCACACACAGGTTTCCGACTCTGAACCAGAAAGGGCTACCTGTTCCGCGCAGGGCGATGCTGATGACAGCGCAACCGAGAATAAGAAGCAGGTTAGCAAGCATGGGAGGCGAAGGCGGGAAGGCGCAAAATCAAAGAGTTTTAGAATCAGGTTGCAGTCCGTATTTTTTGAGAAAGGCGAGTAATTCCTCTGGACCAAAATCTGCGAGGACTAGGGATCCAACGGTGAGAGTGGGGCCTTTGGGTTGCCCAGAAATGCGGATCATTTCTGCGACGTTCGCAGGGTCATTTTCGAGATCGCGCACGGTGTAAGAATAGCCTCGTTGGTCGAGGATTGCACGTGCCTCGACACACCACGGGCACCATTCGCGGATAAAGAGCTCGATGTGCATTCAAACTTCGACCATCGCGTCACTTGAGAGGCGGACGGACGATGGCGTTTGAGGAATAAATCCCTGGTTTGTTCTGTAGAAGACGGAGATCCACATGGGAGGGATGTTGAAGAGGCAAAACTGGGTTTCGCAGCGCGCGAAGTGGTTGCAATGCCCCCCCTCTTTGAGTTCCCGCGAAACTTGGTAGACCAGAAAAGCGGCATGTTCCGCCGGGCAGAGGGCTTCCAGAGTCCGCTCGAGCATTTCGCGCTTCAACTCGGCGGGGATGAGGCTGAAGGGGATGCCGGAAACAACGTAGTCGCAGTGAGAGAACCCGAGATTTGCGAGAATCGAAAGAATATCGGCGGCGCTTCCATGGACGATGGTGACGACGGGGTTGTCTTTGAATTGTTGTCGCAGACATTCAACAAGTTCCGCATCGAGTTCGATGAGGATCAGTCGAGATTCTGGGCTCATTCGCGCAAGGATTTCGCGACTGTGGCAGCCCTCGCCTGGGCCGTATTCGACGACGACTCGGGGCTTGGAAAAGTCCATTTTGTCGGCAACACGCCGCGTGAGTGCCTTGGAACTTGGCACCACGTATGCGATCTGGCGCGGGTTTTGAAAAAACCGCTTGAGAAGAAGGGCGTGCATATCAGGGAAGCGGCGGAGAATCTCAGCTTTTTCGGCGGTCGTAACGGCTAAAATGCGGGAGTTTTCAAAGCCGAAAAATCCGACAAAAACGGGGGTGGATCGTCTTGTGTCAAAAATTAACCTAGGCGTTCTTGAGCGTCCTTTTGAACCCAACTCCAGAGGG
>CANFNA010000056.1 GCA_947448395.1 Chthoniobacteraceae bacterium | reverse complement strand
CCCATCCATCCTTCGCTTCCTGTTTCCCTATTTTATGAAGAAATCCGCACAGCCCTTGTTTCCAAAAAGCGCCCGTAATTCGCGTCGGTCGGCGTTCACCTTAATTGAAATCATGATGGTCGTAATGATCATCGGCCTGCTCGCTGGGGTCGCCGCTTATAATCTCGGGGACAATATCGGAGTCGCAAAAGACGCCAAAATCCGCAGCGACCTCCAGACAATCCAAACCCAGTTGATGGTCTACGAGAGCATGAATGGATTCCCCCCAAGTACTGAACAAGGATTGAAAGCCCTCGTGCAACAACCGAGCTCCAATCCGGCCCCACGCAATTGGCGCCAGTTGCTCAAAGAAGTCCCCCTCGATCCTTGGGGAATGGAATACCAGTACGTCTCACCCGGACGACGCAACCAAGACGGTTATGATATCTTTTCGGCCGGCAAAGACCGCACCGCCGGTACAGAGGACGACGTAGGTAACTGGAAAAAGTAACAGCTGCCGATCATTAGCCGCTAGCAAACGCGGCTCGGCTCGTCGGGGTTCCACCCCTCTAGGCCAAGCGCCAACGGGCAAGGTCCTGAGAATCAACGACCCCGATCGGGCGATCCTCTGCATCCAAAACGACCACCTCGTCAATTCGGTGGTTCTCGAGAATCAGAAGGACTTCCGCAGCCAACCGGTCTCCGCGCACACACACCGGTTTCAGCGTGAGAAACTGTTTCACCGCCTTCTCCCCTATTTCCGGCGTCGTCTGAAAATGGCGCGCAAAATCTCCGTGCGTAAAAATACCAAGCATCCGCCCATCCTCGCCGACGGCCACCGCAGCCCCGGCCTTGTGTTCGCTCATCTCGTGTAACACATCTCGCACCAGCATCTGGGGCGTGATCACCGCCATTTGGCTCTTATCCCGCATGATGTCTCTGACCTTCAAAAGAAGCGTCCGCCCAAGACTGCCGGAGGGGTGATAAAGCGCGAATTCCTCACGAGTAAACCCGCGCGCCTCCAGAAGGACCATGGCTAGGGCATCCCCGAGCGCCATCATCACAGTCGTACTCGATGTTGGCGCCAACTCCAACGGACACGCCTCGCGCTCAACATTCGTATCGACCACCACCATGCTCCCCTGCGCCAAAGTCGAATTCGGATTCCCCGTAAAAGCTAAAATCCGCACCCCCAAGCGAGCCACCGCCGGAAGAATCGCCAAAAGCTCCTCCGTCTCACCGCTGTAAGACAGTACCAGCAAAACATCCCCGTCCGCGATCAACCCCAAGTCCCCATGCAATGCATTCACCGGATGCAACACCACTGCGGGACACCCCGTACTGGTCAGAGTCGCCGCAATCTTTTCCCCAACCGCACCCGATTTTCCCACCCCGCAAACCACGATCTTCCCGCGGTTTTCCACACAGCTCCGAACCAGTTCCACCGCACTCAGAAACGATCCGTCCAGACGCTCCCCCAACCGCTTTAACTCAGCGATTTCCAACTCAATGACTCGGCGTGCTCTCTCAAGGTGATTCATCGCGCCCCAGTGTAGGCTCCCAGCCCCATCCAAATCACCTTCTTTTCATAACCGATCGATCTTAAATCAACGGTTGCGACTCGCCCTCAAGCCGCACATCATGGACCGCGTCAGTGTCCAAGGACCCTGGGTGATCTCCCCTTGAAAAGGGAAATCAACAGTCCTTAGAACGCACCGACGGGCCTGTAGCTCAATGGTCAGAGCAGGGGACTCATAATCCCTTGGTTGGGGGTTCGAATCCCTCCAGGCCTACTTCCACAAAACGGTTAAGCATCCCCCTTCCGTTCACGAAGAATTGACGATCACGTGGGTCTAAATCGCGGGTCTAAATCGCATCCGGCTATCCGCGCTTCGGTTCCGAGCCTTTGAGCCGGCGAAGCATGAGGCACTCATGCTGGCGAGTCCTCAAGCGAGTGCAGTCCAATTCAAGGCGACAATCAAACCCTACCAATTCACCCGAATGTCGCAAAATTTGAGGGGCGCGGCTACGGATATATAAATAAATACCACACCATGAAAATACACCTCCTTTCTTATTTTACAATAATATACACCACTATAAGCGCGAGCACCCCTACGCATTCATCGGCCGCTACCTCAAACAGCGTTAACTATGAAACCTATCAAAATTCTCGCTACGAGTTTATGATTGAATTCCCCAGCCAGCTTTTAATCCCAAAGGGAGAGTCTGACAATGGAGATGGGCAAACTTTTATTTCTCGCGACCAAACTGCTAAATTGATCGCATTCGGAAGGGTTAATCTGGATTTTGAATCCAACCGACCTTACACGATCAAAACTGCATATGCAAAAGCACTGCAATCCCTCAAAATTGAGGGAAAGCGACAGTTAACTCTTAAAGTCCAAAAGGATAACTGGTATGTAATATCAGGGTTTGAGGGAAATAATATTTTTTACTGCAAGACTTATTGCCTTAAAGACAAGCTTATCACTTTTGAAATCACCTATCCCGCCGCGCAACGCGAGCAGTGGGATACGGCAGTAAATCGCTTGTCGAAAAGCTTCAAATCTATCGATCTCGGCGCATCGCGATAAAAATCAGGGCCACTCTAACCTCAAGATTTCACCGTTATAAGCAGCAGGGGTAACTGGCAGTCCTTGGAAGGATCTGCAGCTCTATTTTCTATGAAATTGGCTATTTTTAGGGCTGGTTGCGGCGTCGAGACAGATTCCCCCCAATCCTCATCAACCCCTTCGGCACCGCGCCACCTCTCCGAACAGTTCCTCCTACGGGTATCCGCTCGCAAAGAGCTGACGGATCCCACGCGTGTTACAAGTGATCACCGTTCCAATTTTCAGCAACTTGAGAGGAATCGTTCCCACTTGCGCACGCCGATACCCCCTCGAGCGCCAGCCCAAAACCTCATGACATCGATCGTTGTCTGGCATGCTGTCTTTACCTCGGCCCAGACTCCCATGCTCCGAGCCATCTGTCTGTGATCAGAGGAATCAGAAAAACCTAAAATCTGAGAAACTACCGTACAAAAAATGGCAAATTCATCGTGGCTACATGTCCCTTTCCGTCTAAAGCGTAGCCGAAGACCCGATACTTTCCGGGGAGATGCGCAGTGACCTCTGCTAACCCCGGAGAGACGGCTTTGACGGCATTCTGCACGCCTTTGGGACGCTCTTCCTTGGAGCCCCCTTCACCAAGGTGACTGGCCTCCGCGAGCACCTCCCAGCAATAAGTGAGTGGGTCGCCGTCGGGATCCTTTATGATCATTTCGACGGTGAATTTCGTTCCAGATGATCCCGTCCACTCTTTGGTCCCTTCAGCGCCATTGACTTTTATTCCTTTAAAAACTGGGGATTGATTCTTGGGAGCGGGAGCGCCCCATACATCTCCCATCATTTCGACGGTCGGACAGGCTTCCCCTCGGAGCCCAAGTGCAGGGCGATTTTCAACGAACATGCCAAACCACGTCGGAGTTCGCTCCTGCTTCTGCCCCCATAGAAAGACGTAAGAACCAATGCAGCGGGCGCGGTTTTCTAAAATAAAATCGGAGGCCTTTTTATAAAACAGCGCCTTTTGATCGCTATTCATCTCAATGGGCGCTCCCCATGTTGTTTTAGGAACTTCCCAAGGACCGAGCGGTCCAAATTCGGAGATCAAGTAAGCCCCCTTGAAATTGCTCGCTTCGATATCTTTTTGGACTGAAAAAATACTCCCGTAAGCATTTATTCCTATGAGGTCGAGACTCGGTGCATGCTTCGCAACATTACTGAGCATCTCCGGCTTCGATCCCATTAAGACGCTCATCACAGGATGGAGCGGATCGATTTTGTGAATGGTTTCCGCAAGTTCATTAATAAAACTCCATGCTTCGGGAGTATCCGCGCCGGAATTGGTCTCGTTTCCCAAACTATACATCAGCGTCGCTGGATGCTCCTTCGCTGCCAGAACGAGGGCACGCACTTCTTGGCGCATCTTGGCCTTGTAGGCGGGGTTTTTATACTCGTCGGCTTTGTGCGCCAACCAAACTCCAAGCGTGACCGTCACGCCGTTTGCCTTGGCTTGATCCAGAATCGCCCGGGGATTATCCGAGGAATAAGTGCGCATGGAATTCGCGCCAAGCCTAGTAGCGAGGTCCAAGTGTTGACTTCCGCAAATGCCTTTCACATAAAAAGGAACGCCATTGCGCAGAAGGGTGAAGTCCACACCGTTCTTCTGGATTTTCACCATTGCTTTGCCTTCCGGTTTTTCAGCAGACAGGGGCGCAGGACCCAAAAGGCCAAGGAATGCTATTCCGTGGACAAAAAGCCACCGAAGGTCGGTTTGTTTCATGGGGAAAATGATCTATCTAGGGACACTCTGATTGAATCAACTCTGGGCCTTTGAAGTGGAAGTGCGCAGGATGCGGACAGGAACCAACAGATGAGTTTTCGGGGAGTGAATTTGCGGGCAAAAAGCAGGTGACGTGCAAGGCTTACTTGAACATTGAATTCCCCTTGTCGCCGCCGCTCAACACGTAGGCAACCAAATCCAAAATTTCCTCCTTCTTCAGCATCGAAAGCAACCCCTCCGGCATCGGTGACACCTTGCTCGCTTCAATCGACTTCACCTGCTTCCGATCTACCGTAACCCGCTGATTCGGATCCGATAGGTCCGTGTTTAGAGTTACAGAGTCCCCGTTTAGATTCACCACAACGCCTGTCACCGTCGTATCATCCAATTTCGTAAGCACGCTCGGAACAAATTGTTCGTTAATCTCTTTGCTCGGATTCAAAATTTGATCGAGCAGATCGTGCGGACTGTAGCGGCCACCTGCCCCACTCAAATCAGGCCCCGTCATTCCCCCTTCATTCCCAAACCGATGGCAGACGAAACACGCCGCTGCACCGAACATTTTGCGGCCGTTTTCGAAGTTTCGATCCTTCATTCCACCGCTCGCCGCCGCACTCAAATCTGCAAGCGTCCACGCCGTTGGCGTCCGACCCACAAACAAGGCCCCGATGTTCTCAACTGCGGATTTCTTTTCCGCTTTTTTCGCGATCAATTCGGCCAATTTCGCCTTCTCTTCCTCGGAAAACGTTGCCAGCGCATCATTCCGAATAAACTCGATGAACTTCTCAAAGCTCGCACCGCCTCGGTAATTCGCAGCTTTCAAAAACCACTCCAGAAAAGCGGTCCGGGTCTCGATATTCCAACCCGCTTTGAGCATTCGGAGACTCCGCGCATATTCCATCTGCTCTTCTTGAGTCGGAGCGGCCGCTATCAGCTTGATGGCCTTCTCGGCAACGTGCGGACTTTCTAGATAAACTAAGGTCTCGCATAAGAGCCAATTTAGCTCGCGACTGGCCGCTGGAAATAAAGGCTCAAGTTTCGCAATCCACCGCTTTTGCGTTTCTTCATCTGGACGCTCGAAACGGTTGAAAACAATTTCGAGCGTTCTCAAAGCCGTCTGTAATGACTCGCTAGGGAGTCCCTTCAAATTCAGTTCCAGAAGCGACGCAAGCAATTGCTTCCTCAATTCGATATTGGCAGGAGGCGTCTTCTCAGAACGGTGCTGTGGACAAACCCCACCCGCGCGCGCCAAAGCCAAAAGCGCCTCGACCCGAATCGAAGGATTTTTCTCTGCTAACGCCCGCTCTTTCCATCCCGCGATCGCCTGATGCTCCAGAGCCGTCCGCGCTGCCCAACGAATAAACCGGTCGCTGTGACCGAGCGACTCCCACACACGATCCCGCACCACCGCATCCACTTTCCCGTGAAACTGCTCCAACTGATGACGCAAATCCCGAGCTTTGGAAGGCGCCTCCTTCTGAAGCGCTGGAGCAGTCGACTCATTTCCCGTATACGTCACGCGATAAAGGCCGGACTGCACACGCCGTCCTCCAATGGCAAAGTACATGGCACCATCCTTCGGATGAATGATCGCATCCGTCAGCGGCAATGGAGAGCCCGAGAGAAACTCCTCTTTCGTGGCTCGGTAAGAAGCCCCGTCCGCTTCGAGATGAACCGCGTACAGCTTCCCCCAACTCCAATCGAGCGCATAGAGCGCGTTCTGGTACTTAGCGGGAAATTTTGCACCGTACCCAAAGGTCGTGCCCGTGGGAGATCCCGGACCGATATTCAAGACTGGCGGAAGATTATCGGCATAAAATTCAGGACGTTTCCCCGCTCCATTGCGCCACCCGTACTCAGCGCCACTCACCACATGGCAAATCCGGGTAGGCCGATACCACGGCGTGTTGAAGTCATACTCCATGTCCGCGTCGTAGGTGAAAAGTTCGCCAGCGCGATTAAAGGAAGCATCAAAAATATTGCGAAACCCAGTCGCATAGAGTTCGAAACGCTTCCCATCAGACGAGACTTTATAAATGCATCCTCCCGGCCCCATCACCGAGCGCATGAAGCCACGTCCATCCGGCATTCGCGGAAGCAAGTGATCCTCCCCCCACACGGCAGGAACCTGAGAATTGGGTTCGAAGCCCGTCAGTTTCGCGCCGTTTCCGCAAATTAGAAAAAGGCTTTGGCCATCGGGCGAGGGAACGACGGCATGGACACCATGATCCCCCTTGCTCTCCATTTCGCGCACCACTTCGACCTTGTCCAATTGGTCATCTCCATCGCTATCCGTGATCCGGTACAAGCCACCCGGAATCTTCCCTTCATAATCGTTGACCCCGACCCACAAGGCCCCGAAAGCGAACGCCATTCCGTTCACCGCCCGTATGTCAGCGGGGACCCGTTGAATGTCGCTCGCTTGGAGCGTTTTCCCAGGGGCCGGCGGTTCAAAACGATACAGGCAACCATATTGATCGCTCGCGTAGATCCGCCCCTTATCGTCGGAACAGAGATTCACCCAAGAACCCTGTTCTTCGGCAGGAACCGAATAGAGCAATTCAACTGAGAAACCTTTTGCGACTTTGATCCGAGAAACCGGTGTCGCGGTATTTTCTCCGACTGCTAGTCCGGTGACCTTCACAGCGGAGGGTTTTCCGTCAGGTTTGGCGCCAATAAGGATTCCGATGGGAAGCACAAAGGCCGAAGCGAACGCGAGCGTGATGGGGCGCATGGGAGGGGGTATTGGTTAGTACCTCCGAACTTATTTGGGCACTTGATCCTTCTACAAGAACCGATTCTTTTGTTATCTTTGTTCCCTCCCATGCAAACCATCGTCATCGGTCACAAGAATCCAGATATGGATTCGATCTGCTGCGCTCTTGCCTACGCCGAGTTCAAGCGTTTAACAGGCCATCCCAATGTCCTCGCAGCCAGAGCCGGTGTCACTAATGAGCGCATTGACTTCGTCCTCAATAAATTCGGCGTCGAGCCTCCCGTCTTAATGACCGATGTCTCCCCGAAAGTGAGCGATGTCATGGAACAAAACGTCATCCGCGTGCATGAAAACTCGCCGATCTACGACGCCATCCAACTCATCGACAGACAACGCCTCCGCGGGCTCCCCGTAGTCGACAGCGCCAATCGCTGTCTCGGACTCCTGAGTGCTTCGAAAATCACCCACCACCTCTTCCCATCTCGCGACGAAGCCTTCTCCACCCGTATTGTCAAAGCCGCCCTTTCCGACATTGTCACGACCTTCGGCGGCGCTCTGGCCAGCGGTCATTTATCCACGGAACCGAGTGAAAAACTGCTCATGGTCGGCGCCATGGCTCAAGACACTTTCATCCCGCGTTTGAACCGTTATAGAGACCGCGATGTCATCCTCTTCGTCGGGGATCGCCCTCACATCCAGCAGATCGCCATCGAGCAAAAAGTTTATGCCGTCGTCGTCACCGGAGGCAGCGACATTTCGCCCGAAATCCGGAATACAGCACACCTCGCAGGTGTCACCCTGATTTCCTCCCCTCACGACACCGCAACCACCGTGCTCCTCGCCCGTGGCGGCGTCCGAGTCAAAGAAATGCTGCAGTCAGAATACGTCTCTCTCAACTGTTCGACCCCGCTTGAGGACGCCATTCAACGCTCTGCTGAAAGCGCCCAATTCTCGTTCCCAGTCTTGGACGATTCAGGAACCCTCGTTGGCATTCTTTCAAAATCTGACTTCTTAAAACCCATTCCTCGACAACTCATCCTTGTCGACCATAACGAACTCACCCAAGCCGTCCGCGGAGCCGATAAGATCCCCATCGTCGAAATTCTCGACCACCACAAACTGGGAGGCTTCGCCAGCCACTCCCCAATTCATTTTTGGAATAATCCGCTCGGATCCACGAGTAGCATCGTCGCCCTCTGCTTCAAGAACGCCGGCATTCCCATCCCCAAACAAACCGCCGGGCTTCTCATGTCTGGTCTCATCTCGGACACCCTCCTGCTCACCTCCCCAACCACCACAGCCACGGATCGACAGCTCTTGGAGGAATTATCGCAAATCACCGGAGTCGATGCAGCAAACCTAGCGCGAGAAATTTTCTCCGTTGGTTCCCCGCTGCTAACGATGAGCCCAGAACAGGCCATTGGCGCGGATTCCAAGCTCTACGAGGAAAACGGCGTCCGCTTCAACGTCGCCCAGATTGAAGAACTTTCCTTCGCAAATTTTCACGACAAACGGGAATCTCTTTTAGAAGCACTCGAGAAAAGACGCACGGACCAAAGCCTCCTTTTCACCGCACTCCTCGTCACGGATGTGAACGAGCAAAACTCGCTGCTCCTTCTCCGTGGATCCGATTCATTCCTCAAAACAATCGATTACCCAGAACATTCACCCTTCATCTGGGATCTCGCAGGAGTGGTTTCTCGAAAAAAACAACTTCTCCCCTATCTCCTCCGCTGTCTTTCGCGGATGAGAAATTAACACCTATTTGTGCCACCCGAGTTGGAACCCGTCCCCTCGGTTTCCAGCGCCAGTAAAGCCAGCATTCTCCCAGTCTTCCCAGACTCACGGCGATACGAATAGTACCGCCTCAAATCCGTTCCAGTACAACGATTTGAGTCGAGGAGAGTTCCGATCCCCGCCTGGGTGCACTGCGCTCGTATCTGAAGCGCAAAATCCACCTCATAGTGGGGCGGCCGAATGCAGGGACTCAGCACTGCCATCATCGACCTAGGTTTGCATCCAAAGGTGCGCTGCATTTCATCAATCATCCTGAGCACAATCCCCAATCGTGTACCCTTCGCTCCTGAATGCGCGAGTCCCACAGCTCTTTTTTCAGGGTCCAATAAAAACACCGCGCAACAATCCGCCACGTAGATCCCCAAACTCACCGATAAGTCTCTTGTAATTAGCCCGTCCACTCCGGGAAACCATTCCGGTCCATCCTGTTCCACACAGGCGACTTCAGCGCCGTGCACCTGCTCCGCAAGACATAGCCTTTTATTACCCAACCCCAGTTCCATCTGAAACCTCCGATGCGAATCCGTCAGGCGCTCAACGGCAAGAGCACGCTCCACTTCAACCTCCACTCCTGGCTGCCTGAGAGCAAAACCATGATGCCCTCCCAAGCTCCAAAGACCCTTGGACATTTCGCCGGGAACCGACGTCGGAGCCGGGGCCCAGTCGGATTCCGGATCCTGCTTCACGGCTTGAATAATTCCACTGGAGCCTGACGTAGCAGCGCTTTCTCCAAAACTGACAATGGATCCTTAAAAGAATCCTCGTAGGAAGTGCTCAGCGCCGTCGCACGATCAAACTCCGCCAAAGAACGCACATAATCGCCCTTCGCTTGGAGCTCAGTATTACGTGCACGCGTCAGCGCAACGCGTGCATCCAAAACTTCCAACTGCGTTCCAGCCCCCGCAGAAAGACGCTCTTGAGACAACCGCAACGCCTCCAACGCCTCTTGAACATTCTTTTGCTGGCTCTCAATCGTTTCGCGGAACTGCTGCAAGTCTGCGTAAGACTTTTGCACCTCCAACTCCACCTGCTGCATCGCATCCTCGTAAGTCACTAACGCGGACTCCAAACGTGCCTTCGCTTGAGAAACCTGCCCAGTCGTTTCAAACCCACTGAAAATATCCCATCGCCCCGTCACCCCCATAAAATAACCGGAAACCGCATTATCAAAACTCGCAGAGTTGTACCTATTCCGAAACTCGTAATCTAAATGCGCCTCTACCTTGGGCTTAAAGCCTGCCATTGCCACCTTGATGCGCTCCTTCTCAATGAGAATCTGCTCACGCTGCCCCTTTAGCGAAGCCCTCCGCGCACGCCCGAGTTTAATCGCATCCGCCAAATCTAAGTTCCTCCCTTCGACCAACAGTTCGCCCACACAGTGAAACTCCGGCTTCCCGTTCGGTGAAGCATCCAAGCCCAACAACTTGGCCAACTGTAAGCGCGCGATCAAAAAGTCATTTTTGGCCCGTATCAGCGACGGCCGTAAACTCGCCACCTCGACCTCGGCTCGAAGCACATTGAAACGAGGTACCGTTCCCGCCGCAAACCGGTTTTTGGCATCCTCTAACTGCTTAAGAGCCAGATCCACAGACTCTTCAGCGACCCCAATCAAGGCCTCGGTCACCAGGACTGCTGCAAATTGTTTCCGCACCTCACTCACCGTCCTGTCGAGCGTATCGCGGAGCCCATAGTAAGAGGCGTCTTGGGTTAACTTCGCCGCCTTGATGGATGCCGTAACCGCTCCTCCAGAATAGATCGTCTGCTTCAGCTCAAAGATCACATTCCAGGACGTCTTCTGAACTCCGGGAGTGTTGGCGCCCCCGGTCAACAAACGCCCGTCATAACGATCCAAACTCCCAGTCACCCCAAACCTCGGAAGCGCCTGCGCCCTCACTTCCACCATCTGCCCATGCGAGCGCTCCACCTCCCGAATCGCTCGTAACACCTCCGGATTCTGTCGAAGCGCCAAATTCACCGATTCAGTCAGTGTCAAAACACCCTGAACCGAACGCCTCCGAGGCAGATTCCCAATCGAAGCGGAACGCTCTGACAAAACTCCTTTCTCAGAGCCAGCAGATGTTACAGGGGCATTGGCTCCGACTAGGGAACACACGCCCAGACCACTGGCGAAAACCACAAAACAGGCAGCCGGAAAAACTTTCATCAAAAGGGAAAAGGGTGGAGTCCGAAATTATCAGGGCAATCGCCCAGAAAAGACAATCTATCTATGCCTATATGAGCCCTAGTTTCATCTTCCCCGCCTCACTGATCATGGACTGGCTCCAAGCCGGATCCCATACCACCTCCACGGATACCGTCCCCACCCCCGGCAGCCCCTGAATCTTATCCTCGGCCTCCTTGGCGATTACCGGCCCCATTCCACAGCCAGGCGCCGTGAGGGTCATCTTCACTGAAACCTTCGCCAACTCCCCTTCCGGTTGCTCCACCACACAATCGTACACCAAACCGAGGTCCACGATATTGACTGGGATCTCCGGATCGTAACAGGTCTTCAACTGACCCCAAACCACAGACTCCTCAACCCGCGTCCCAGGCTCAACCGAAGCCTCCTCTCCCTTCCCCGCACGATTCACTTCCACCCCCAAAGCGTCCCCATCCGCTTCCCGAATTCTCGCCAGTCCCTCAGAAGTCGCCACCGTGTAACTACCTCCCAGCGCTTGGGTAATCGTCACATGGGCTCCTTGTAAAAGCCGTATCGGGTCCCCGCTCGGAATCCGAACCGCGTCACAATCCCTCAGCAAAATCTTTTCAATGTTCTCGTGCATAAATCTCAACCCTGAATCGGCTTTTTTAAAATCAACCTGACCTTTTTCTCTCCACCCGACGAGTCAGCCCGAAATTGGTCAATCAACCCTGGAACAACCCCAGCCTGACCACCCACCGCACTCGTTGTGGCATTCAGCTCCACAGAGGCCGTTTCTTCACCATCTTTCTGGGGCATCAAGGCAGAACGCAGCGCACCCTCCACCAGTTGCGCACAATGGATTTTCATCGGAGGCAAAGGCCCCAGCGGCGCAGAAAGATCCTCTCCCGACATCTCCAACGCCTCCTCCACCGTTTTACCAGCCACCAATTCCGTGGCCACACTCGCCACCGCAATCGCGGTCTGACATCCAAACGTCTGAAAAGTCGCCCGGTCAATGACCTTCCGACCAGATGCATCCTCTTTAAACTTCACCCACATCCGCAGCATATCCCCGCAGTCCGCAGACCCCATCGTTCCAACGGAATCGGCATCCGCCATCTCCCCCAGATTCTTCGGAGAAGCAATCGCCCCTTCGATTCTTTTTTGCAGGTCGCTCATGATCCGGTTTTTTTAAAAAGAATGTGCGAGATTCCATTCATGCCCTAGGCCAACTCATAGCGAGGAAGCTCCGGATCCACCTCGCAGCTCCAAGCATCAATGCCTCCACGCAAACTGCGAACATTTTGCATCCCATGCCCTGCAAAATACGCCGCCGCATCCAAACTCCGAACCCCGTGGTGACAGACAAACACGATCTGCAAAGAACGGTCCCAGCCAGAAATCTCATGCATCAAGCTCTCGTTAAACGCAACGGAACCAGCAATGTGCACCGCCTCAAACTCCTCTCGAGTTCTCACATCCACCAACCTCGCCTTACCCTCCTGAACTAATACCGCCGCCTCCTTCGCAGAAATTTCCATCCCCTGATCCTCTTGCTGCGCTCGAGACAAAAACGCGATCACGTCCTCTACAGCCAACCCTCCATTCCTCTCACACACTTCCGCCAGCGTTTCCTCCATCCGAAACCCGCAACTTGAACAACCACCTATGTGATACCCTCGAAACAAAGCACGTTGGGCCCCCGGAAATTGAGAAACCAACGCCCCCATCGATATCGAGGGACTCAGCGGCAAAGATTCAGTTTCCATCCCCCCACATTAGAGGGCCCAACGCCAACTGACAACGGCAAGCCTCCCTCCCAACCACACTAATCCATCTCCCAACCTACCAACCTCCCCGCGCAGCACCTCAAATGACGGCCCACTCCACTTGAGCTTCTGTCGCAGTAGCTCAAAAAAGGTGAGATCAGGCGAACAAACCAAACGCAACACCTCCGGCGCCCGACGAATCCGAACCTCCGACCCAGGGTCCAAATACAGCGGATCCCGCCCATCCACAGTCAAACAAACCGTGTGCCTCAGCGACGCTGACTGAACCGTAATGCAGGACGTATCGTTCACAATCACACTTCGGTTGGTCAAAACATGCGGGCAAATCGGGGTAATCACAAAAACTCCAGAGTTCGGAGCCAACAACGGACCTCCCGCACTCAAAGAATACGCCGTCGACCCAGTCGGCGTCGCAACAATCAGGCCGTCCGCATTGTACTCGGTCAAGGTCACCCCATCGATGTCCACGTGTAGCCGAATCAACCGCGAACGCTCCCCCCTCGAGAGAACTGCCTCGTTCAACGCGTATTCCGAATGCTGTACCTTCCCAGCCCGAATCACGTCCACCGCCAAAAGACTCCTCGAACTCAAAACCGCCTCATTCCGAAGCACCTGCTCCCAAACCCTCGGAAACTCCACAGGACCCACCCCTGTCAAAAAACCCAAAGTCCCAACATTCACCCCCAGTACCGGTGCCATCGGAAATCCTGCCTCCCGCACCATCTGCAAAAGCGTCCCATCGCCCCCAAGTAAAACCAGCAAATCACACTCCCGAGCCAGTTGCCCAATCGTCGCTCCCGTACTCTCTCCCAACAACTCCGCCGTCCTCCTTTCCATCCGTGAATTCTTCCCAGAACGCGCAATCTCGGCACGAATCGACTGAACCAACTCTCCAACCCCCGACTTGGTGGCATTTGCAATCAATCCGATCGTTTGAAAATCCATGCGAGAAATTCCAGATTACCATCCCCGCCTCGAATTGGGGACTCAATAAAACCGCGCCATTCCAATCCCGGTTGTTCCCCCACCCAAGCCTGAATCCGGTCCACCGCCTTCCGGTGCAACTGCGCATCTCTCACAATTCCACCCCTCCCAACCTCCTCTCGGCGAAGCTCAAACTGCGGCTTGATCAACACCACCCCCGATCCTCCCTCCCGGACCCGCCCCAACGCCGCCGGCAAAATCAACGTCAGCGAGATAAACGAAACATCAGCCACCAGCAAATCAACCCGCTCCGGAACGTCTTCCTCACTCAAAAAACGACAGTTCAAACGCTCCTTCACCACCACCCGCTCATCACTCCGAATCTTCCAATCCAGTTGGGAATGGCCCACATCCACCGCATACACCCGACTCGCCCCATGTTGGAGCAGGCAATCCGTAAACCCTCCAGTCGACGCCCCCACATCCAAACAAACCCACCCCTCCGGCAAAATTCCAAACGAACTCAATGCCCCCTCCATTTTGTGCCCCCCACGCCCCACGTACCGATCCACCGCCTGCACCATCATTTCTGCATCCACCTCAACCTTGCTCCCCGGCTTATCCACCCTGTGACCGGCCACCAAAACCGCCCCGGCCATAATCATGCGCTGCGCCTTTTCGCGGCTCTCCGCCAACCCTCGATCCACCATCAGCACATCCAAGCGTTGTTTCATTTCAATACCTGCCACTATCACAGAATCCCTTCCCGGGTCACGCACCACCACTCACCGCGTCCACCTCAACCGCCAAAACCAAACGAAAGTTTTCACCCACCCCGCTCTTGGATTATTAAACCGGCAATCATTCCATGAAAACGCTGTTCGTTTCCCAAGACCCTCCGGCAGCGTTTCTAGCCGCCCTGAATAGCCTTTCCGAGGTGGTCCTCTGCCCAGACAGCGAAACAGCCCTCGACCTCGCTAACACGCTCCGGCCCTCGCTCATCTTGACCGAAGCCGTCCTCTTCCACGACGACGGCTTCGAATTGTGCAGAACCATCCGATCCGCCTCATCCCTCTCCCTCTCCCACGTGGTGATCCTCACCACCACCACCCCATCTCAAAAACAAACCGAAAGAGCCCGCGAAGTGGGCGCCACCCGATTGATAGCCAAAACAATGGCTCCTGAAAAACTCCCGGTCCTATTCGCCGAAATCAAAAACTCCCCGGTCCCGCAGCAGCCGAGCCCGAACAAAACACCCGAGGATTTTGACACCCTCCGCGCCTACCTTCTGGAGGCCAATCGCCAAAATCAAATCCTCCAAGCTCACCTCGAAGAAACCCGCCGCAATCAAGACCAACTCGAAGCGCGCCTCCGACACGCTCAACGCCTCGGCGCCATCGGCATGATCTCCAGCGGCTTCGCGCATGATTTCAATAACATCCTAACCGGAATTCTCGGACTTTCTGAGCTCGGCCTCCGCTCCTGCGCCGATCCCAAAGCCTGCCTCCATAATTTCGAGGATATCCTTACTGCAGGCCAGCGAGCCTCACGAATCGTTCGAGCTATCCTTTCCTTTTCCCGGCAAGAAGAACCCTCCCTAGGCCCTCTCTGCCCGCGCGATGCCTTGGCAGAAACCCTCATCCTCCTGCGAACTACCATTCCGCCCTCCATTCGCATCGTTCAGGACATCTGCAAAGAACCCGTTCGCGTTATCGGAGAAACCTCCCTGTTCCAGCAAATCCTCATGAATCTGCTCCTCAATGCCTGGCACTCCATTGCCGAACCATCCGGAACCATCCACGTTCAAATGGACTGGCGCATGCCGTCAAATCGCCACCTCCAACGTTGCCCCCAACTGCAGGATCGCCGCTACCTGTGCATCCAAGTCAACGATACCGGCTCAGGGATCGCCCCCGAAAATCTAGAACATATCTTCGACCCCTTCTTCACCACCAAACCTGCCGGCCAAGGCACAGGCCTAGGACTGTGG
>CANFNA010000055.1 GCA_947448395.1 Chthoniobacteraceae bacterium | reverse complement strand
TGGCAGTCAAAGCGGCCTTCATCGGCGGGTTATTGCGGATGGCAGCGTTGTTAAAAACGGTTTCGACTGGGCCTGGTGCGACAACGTTGACGCGGATACCACGAGCGCCGAGTTCCTTTGCCAAGTATTTGGTGAATACCTCGATGGCACCCTTCATGGCCGCGTAGGCGGAGTATCCGGGGACGCAAAAGCGGGTCGTGCCGCTAGAAATATTAACCACAGCTCCGCCGTCACAAAGCATCTGCAGGCATCGCTGGGTCAGGAAGTAGACGGACTTGAAGTGCACGTTTAGGAAGGAGTCGAAGATTTCCTCCGTGACGGAAGAGAACGGGATCGTTGCGCCCATGCCCGCGTTATGGATCAGAAAATCGAAACGATCCGATGCCCACAGGGCCTGCTAGGTTTAGGCGAGCTGCTTTACGAAGCCGTCGAGACCTTCAATGTCCCCGGCGTCGTACTCCAGGCAGCAGGCTTTGCCGCCAGTGATGAGCGCGATTTTCATGAACTGAATGAGACGGTGACTTTGATCCAAAGTCCATCGTGCAGCGAGGATCTCCCTGCCGCTGGGTGTCCCATGGCACACTCAACCAGAGCCTTACTAAAACCTCGGGCAAACGGCCCCCGATTGGCAACCGGCAAGCATTCTATACATCAAGGAGCGCGCGCCCCGCCTCACATCACCCGATGCAGGTACGGATAGGTTTGGTAAGAGTCTTTACTTCTCGGATTGACCGGCCCCCGTTCCTCTGTTGGGTGTTGTCCCCCATTTTTCATGCTGCTCCGAGCCCGCACCGTTTTACCTCTCTCAAGCGCCCCGATCCACGATGGCTATGTGCGTATTGAGAATCGCCATGTCGTGGAGCTTGGAGATGCGAACGCCTTGGAATTGCCGTCGGGAGAAGAAGTGGTGGATTTGGGGGAGGTGATTCTCATGCCGGGGCTCATTAATGCACACTGTCATCTGGATTATTCCTCGCTCAAAAATGCGATTACGGCTCCAGAGTCGTTTACGGAATGGGTGTTGCGCCTCAATTCCATCAAGCGGCAGCTCGCGCCTGAAGACATTCTCTCTTCGATTGAACGGGGCTTCGCAGAGGCTATGCAATTTGGGACGACCACGATTTGTTCGATGGTGGCCTTTCCAGAGTTGATGGGACGCCTGCCTGTCCCGCCGATTCGGACATGGTGGTTTTATGAAATGATTGATATCCGGCACCGGATTACCTCGGAAGAGGTGGTGCAGGGTGCGCTCGCCTTTTTTGAAGAATCGCCGAGGCCGCTAGCGCAGTTTGGATTAAACCCACATGCCCCTTATACAGCGTCTCTTCTTCTGTATCGGCTCGCTCGCGCCTGCGCTCGGTCCCAGGAGCAGATGCTGTTGACAACGCACGTCAGCGAATCTCGTGAGGAGTCAGAAATGTTCCGTTATGGCAGTGGAGCGCTGCACGATTTTTTGCAGGGCTTAGGACGTCCTATGCACGATTGCGGTTTAGACACCCCCTTTGGGTGGCTTTGGCGAAATGGCGCGATCGGTCCCAATTGGATTCTGGCACATTTGAATGATCTCGAGTCCTCAGACTTCAATTTGCTTGCCGCATTGTCTCCGGAACAAATGCCCCATGTGGTCCACTGCCCTGGTAGCCATGCTTACTTTCGGCATCCGCCATTTGCATTCACGCGGTTGGCAGGCATGGGAATCAACGTTTGTCTTGGAACGGATAGCCTCGCGAGCACCAATTCTTTGAGTCTTCTTGGGGAGGCGCGGAGATTCCGACAGAGTCATCCTAGACTGGCTGCGGAGGATCTGCTGGCGATGATAACGTTAGCCCCGGCAAAAGCGCTTCGCCGCGCTGGAGAACTGGGATGTATCGCTTCCGAGAGTTTAGCGGATCTTATCGCCATCCCTTACTCAGGAACGCTCGAGGATGCAGCGGAGGCTGTCGTGGCATACACAGGCAAAGTTTCTTGGATGATGGTGGATGGAAAAATCACGGATCTTGGTTCACGTTAGTGTCCGTTTGAATATCTCATGTGTGCTCGCAGTTTATTCGTTCTGATCGTTGGCTTCCTGCTTTGCTGGCCCCTCGTTGAATTGGAGGCCAAGACGAAGGCGAGCTCTTCTTCTTCAAAAGCAGCTTCTGGTGCCGCAAAATCAAAAGCACCGAGCGCCGATGATCCTCTGGGCCTTGCAGCTCGTGGCGCAATTGTGGTGGATGCTTATACCGGCGACCCGCTTTACGAAAAAAACGCTGATACGCGGTTTTATCCGGCAAGCACGACAAAGATTATGACGGGCATGTTGATTATAGAATCCGGAGACTTGGATTCGGAGGTGGAGATTGTTTCGGAGGATTCCGCCGTTGGAGAGAGCAGTTTGTCGATTCGTCCTGGGGAGAAGTTTACGCGTCGTCAAATGCTCTATGGTTTGATGTTGAAGAGTGCCAATGATGTCGCCCACGCGTTGGGCCGGGACAATGCAGGAACCGCTCAGGCGTTCGCGGAGCGCATGAATCAGCGGGCGCGCGAGCTGGGTTGTACAGATACTCATTTTGTCAATGCGCACGGGCTCCATCACGCGAATCATTACACAACGCCAAGAGACCTCGCTCTCATCACCCGTGCGGCGATGAATCAGCCTCTTTTTAGGCAGATTGTCGCGACCCGAACGTCGTCTTGGTCGTCGCTGCGTGGAACCTTCGCCCTTTCGAACCACAATCGGTTGTTGGAGAAATTGACGGGGTGCATCGGTGTGAAGACGGGATACACGATTCCAGCCCAACAAGTGCTGGCCAGCGCCGCTCAGAGAGATGGAAAAGAGGCGATCGCCGTGGTGATGCACACTGACAAGCCCGGCATTTGGGAGGACAGCACCAAGCTCCTCGAATACGCGCTCTCTCGAGTTATCCCCTCGCAGCGATCCGAGAACTAAGCTGTTTCCGCAGGGGGCGCTTCACTTTTCTCCCGCTCTGCTTTTGAGCGAAAAAGGAGTCTCAGGGTTCCGAGTGGGATGCGTGCCCAAATCCGCTCGTGGAGATAATAAAGTCCCACTTTTGTGAGTACGTCCGTGGATCCGATCACCAGAGCCTTACTCATATCTCCTGTCCATAAGTAGGACACAAAAATGGTGTCGAGGGTGCCCACCGCCCTCCAGCTGAGCGCCTTCAAAACGCTGCGAAGGCTGGAGTCTCGCAGAGGTTTGGCGGATGGATCCGTGCCCGTGGTGAATGGGCTCAGCCGACGCACCGTTCCCAGAGGAATCCTCGCCCAAATGCGTTCGTGGAGATAATATAAACCAACCTTGGTCAGTACCTCTGAGCCTCCGATCGCCAGTGCCTTTCGTCCGTGGCCTGTCCAAAAATAGGAGATGAGAATCGTGTCGAGGGTGCCAATGACGCGCCAGCTCACAGCCTTAAAGATACTTCGCAAATGCGAGTCCCTGAGCTGATCGACGCCGACCGGCTCATTTTCGTGCGCCGGATCGGGTTTGATGGGAGATGGCAGAGAGGGGGTCAAAGGGAAACAAGGGCTCGATAGGAGCCGTGCAGCTTTTGGCAGAGTTGCCCCAAGGTCAATGGGAAGAGTCAGCTGCCGCAATCAGTGCGACTCATGAACGCCGAGTGAAACGACGATTTCCTTTCAAATTCTTTGTCAGTAAAACGGAATGGATGAACCCCATCCCCCATCCTCGTCGTTCGTTTATCCAATCTATGCTGGCTGCGAGTGCAGCGCCCCTGTTTTTACCCAGTCGGGTCTGGGGAGCCAGTGTGGGTCCGAACGATACCATTCGGCTCGGCCTCATTGGGTGTGGAATCCAGGGGCGAGGGTTGATGGGCGGTTTCTTGAAGCTGCCCAATGCACGAGTCGTTGCCGTTTGCGACGTGGATACAACGAGGCGTGAGTTTTCAAAGCAGACCGTCGAGGAGTTTTATTCGAAGCAGTCCGGCTCAGAGTTTAAGGGGTGCGCAGTTTACGCCGACTTTCGTGAACTTTTAGGGCGCTCTGATATTGATGCGGTTGTCATCGCAACCCCAGATCACTGGCATGCAATCATTGCAATTGCTGCATCGGTGGCCGGTAAGGACATCTACTGTGAGAAGCCGCTCACGAATACAGTTTTTGAAGCGACATCGCTTGTGTCCGCCATACGCAAACATGGACGTGTGTTTCAAACGGGGTCCATGCAGCGATCGATGCGAGAATTTCGAATTGCGTGTGAATTAGTCAGAAATGGGGTGATTGGCAAAATTGCGAAAGTAGACGCGGGATTTGGCGGGCCTGCAAAAGCCTGTGATTTGCCTGCAGAAGAAATGGAGAATGGCCTCGATTGGGATCGCTGGCTTGGGCCAGCGCCGATGCGAGAGTACAATTCCGTGCTGAGTCCACGAGGCGTAAACAAGCATTTCCCGATGTGGCGAATGTACCGCGAGTACGGCGGTGGGATGATTACGGACTGGGGCGCGCATCATTTGGACATCACCCATTGGGGCTTGGATATGGATCGGAGTGGGCCAACTGAAATTCACCCCTCCGAAAATTGGAATCAAGCGCAGGAGGGGGCGCAACTGGTTTACCCCGGAGGCGTACAAGTCTCTCATGTATCTGTTAACGGAGTGACCTTCTATGGCGCAGACGGACAGGTCTACGTCAACCGCGGGAAAATTAAGGTGACGCTTAAGGACAAGGTGGAGGCGGCCTTTATGGCGAAGGAAGATAAGCCAGCGCTTTCGGAACAGCTGGACACGTTGGAAAAGACGCTTCTCTCAAACGCGCGCGTCCGACTTTATGCCAGCTCGGATCACAAAGCAGATTTCTTGAATGCGATGGTGACGCGGAAACAACCCATTGCAGACGTGGAAACTGGAGCACGCACGGTCATTGGCTGTCATCTGTTGGGGTTCGCCTACTATTACGGCCAGAAGTTCAAATGGAACGCCGCCAACAACCGCTTTGATGGGGGCTCGGGGGACCCTCGCTGGTTGCACCGAGAATACCGAGGTGCTTGGAGTCTCAAGGCTTGACGGACCGGCACGCTGCCTCGTTCCCGGCCAGAGCGAGGCTCAGCAGAACACCGCCAGTAGCCATGGATGCATGCCCTTTTGGGGGCCTAAATCAAACGCAGAAAGAGTGCGATAAACTGAGGCGTCCGGATTTTATTTCCCTTCCTTTGCCCACTGTTTCATGAGCGCGATGTTTCTCGCGACTTCGGGGTTTGGTTTGCGTCCCTGGTAAGCGGCCATGTCCGCGTCGTATTGGGACTCGGCTTCGGGCGTGCGGCCGTGATCATTCGACTGCTCCATCCATTGGTCGAGTTTTCTCCGAAGATCCTCCAGCGTTTCCGTGTGATTAATGTCGTTCGCTAGGTTTTGAACCTCCCATGGATCCCTCTCGAGATCGTAGAGCTCCTCGGATGGACGATTCGGAGCAAAGAGCAATCGTTGTACTTTATCGAGTTGGCCGGCGGCCTCCGCAGACCGAAGTGCAATCAAACAAGGCTTGTGATCCTTGTAGTTGTTGGGTTGCAGATAGGGTCTGTCTGGAAGGAAATTGCGAATGTACTTCCAACGGTTGGTACGAACGCTGCGGATGTGGTCTACGGTCTCGTCGGCGCGGTCACGCGCGCAGAAAGTCGCCTCGCGATGCGCGTAGTTAGCAGCGAGAGTATCTCGAGCCTGCATTCCCTTGGGTAAAGAAATTCCAGCCAGCGCCAACGACATGGCTGCCATATCTATGTGCTCGATCAGATCCTTCCGGCGTTGACCCACTGGTAAACCCGGGCCGGAAATGATGAAGGGAATTCGCGTTCCTTCATCATAGAGGAATTGCTTTCCGCGCGCGTGACTGACGCCGTGGTCGGAAATGAAAAATACTATGGTCTGATCCAAGATGCCTTCCGTCCGAAGTTGCTCTAAGATCTCGCCTACGTGCACGTCTGTGATTCGCACGGCGTCGAGCGTGGCGGCCCAATCATCCAGGATTCCGCGAGTCATCGGGTAGTACGGCGGTAACTGGAGTTGGTCTGTAGAGGTGACACTGCCGAGTTGCCTACGTGCCTCGACGAGTTGCTTCGGTACATCGCGGATTTTTCCGCCAAACAGTTGAATCTGTGCGAAGAACGGCTGGCCCGGCTTCCGGCCCTTCCAGTGTGTGCCGTTATAGCAAGAAGCGTCATATTCGAAGTTATAGTCCGTCTTGCCACTTCGCATTGTAGGGTAATAACCCCCATTGGAGGTGTGATAGCCTGCCTGTTGAAATAACTGGGGCACCAGTTTTACATCTGCAGGAAGTGAAATCTTTGCCGTCCCGACACCACTGCGATGATGGTGTGCGCCGATGCTCGTCTGATACATTCCAGTAATTAGAGCGGATCGGGACGGCGAGCAAATCGGGCCGGTGACGAAGGCTCTCTCGAAAAGCACGCCATGCGCCGCGAGTTGGTCCACATTCGGCGTCTGAATAACCTTTTCGCCGTAGCATCCAAAATGCGGCGACATGTCCTCTGCGATCAGCCAAAGGATGTTCGGCTTGGTTACGATCTTCGTCACATCGTTTGCGAGAAGAGCATTCAGAGGGATTAGCAGAAGCAGTGCGAGGGGCTTAAAGGAATGAGTCATTGTTTGGAATCTCCAACAAGCTGCCAGAACCATGCGCGCAATTGCTGCGTGGAAGGCCGGTTGTCTAGAAACATCGAAGTCGAGTGGAAGCCAAGGCCCGACATCGTTCACGAGGCGATGGCGAACGCGTTTTCCTGGCACCGGCGCGGAGTCCTTAAGGTTTGGCACCTCGATGCGGCCCGAGGGACTTATCCATTCTGGGCCGTCCCCCTGGGCGCTAAGGCTACGCAGTTCGAGTGACACCGCTTTGGTGATACGCGGACTGAGTCTCGGCTGGCCCGTCCTTGGATCCTTGGATTTGCAGGCGAGATTTATCGGCTCGGAAAGCATGACCTGCGCCTGTTTGATAGTGCTCGGCCTGAGCTTTGGTGTCCCCGGGGAAGGTGGAGCGTAGGTGGCACGAAAAGCGCCTCGTCTCGTGGGGCGCGAGCGTGGCCTCGCCGAGCACCGCGTCCCACCCATTATTTCCGACAACCCAAAACATTACGCCAACCGAGTGATTGCCGGTATTGGTAATCTCGGCATTAACGGTCGCCCGCTCCCTCAGACCCCAGCCGCCCTTCGGTGCTGGGATGACCACCCAAGCATGGCGCTCAGCAGTGGAGACGCAGAGTCGAAGCACGCCCTGATGCCAATCGGCCTGAATGTCGCGCAACTCAGCAAGATCTTTGGAGGTCTTGAGATGTTCGGACAGCGAGATGGATGTGTCAGCGCACCGAAGCCCGGATGGAATCAACAGGAGGAACAACATGAGGGCTACTACACGAGTCATTTTATTTTCACCTCAAAGTCTTCTTTCAGCACATTTGGGAGACGTGTGCCATCGAGCGTTATGCCTTTCGTGCTGTCTAGGCCGAGCAGACGGCTGTGGCTACAATCATCCGCAACTGTGTGACCTTCAGGATCGTTGAGTTCATTGCCTGTGACGGCCACGCCGTTGCTGCGACGCAGCCATATCGCTTGGCGGTGCGTACCATCGGCAGGCCTCGCAAGCACGGTGGCACGAACGGGTGATTCGATGAGGTTATTCTCAATGCGTGAGTCGTTGAGGCCGACAAGATTCATCGCGGGACCGCCGCTGCGGAGGAACTTGTTGCCAGTGATGCTGAGACGCTCGATTGGTGGAGTTCCATCGAGTCCCTGCGCGTTGTGAGCATGGGCATCGATGGCTGCGCTGTGGGGGCGCGGACTGACCTCAATAAAAGAGTTGTTAGAAATCCTGATGTCGTTGGGGATCCCGCCAACGATTCCCATACCGGTGTTGAGCGAAATATTGCTTCCCATCCGTGTGAAGGAGCAGCCGCGCACAGTTCCGGGGCCAGACATGATCAGAAGTCGCTGGAAATTGTCGTCAAAACAGCAGTTTTGAACCAGCCATCCGGCGCACTCGTGATCCAGCCACTCGATCTGCGACGCTGCGAAGGGCGTGGAATCCTGATCCAGTGTTAGTTCAAAATCATTGAGAGACATGAGCTTTGCTTCACCAAGAAAGACGCCGGTCTTGCAATGGATGAACCGCAGGCGGTCACCGATGCGAGCGTTCCGTAAAGTGGGTTGCAAAGATGCAGTGGCCTCTAGCGTAAGCTGCTTGCCAGACACCGCCTTCACAGTGCCCCAGATGCCGTGAAAGTTCTGAAGGTCGTCCGCCGAGTGCCGGAGCGTGACATGATCCAGCGTCGATCCATAACGCGTCGAGCGGCATAGGTATCCGTCTGCGCCCTTCCACTGACAGGTGCTAGGGCGAGGGCCAAAATAGCAGTCTTTCCAGAGGTGCGCACCATCACCGCCAATCTCACTAGGGCCGCCTTTTGCGACATAAACGCTGACCCCATGCAAAGTGATATTAGCCGAGTCCTCGATCACAATCGCGCCTGCCGAGGTATAGAGGCAGGATATACCGTCGCCAACGCGCAACACGCCCAACTAGCCGTATGCACGCACCCAATTCTCGTCATAGATGCGATCCATCAAATCCCGATCTTGCATGTTGATCCAGTAGCGGCCCTCACCAGACGGTGTGATGTCTTTGTAGCGTAGCTTCCGCAGCCCCGGCTGTAGGTCATAAAGCGGCGCGCAGAAGCGGCCATCGCTCTTGAACGGGAAGAGACGCTGCTCATCACCGCCCTTGTAAGAGACAGGAACGATGATGCCCGGTGAGATCTGTATTTCGAAGCGATTACCTTCTTGATCCACGCGCGTGATGCGGCCTTCGATGCAACCGCGAGTCCCGCGATCGATGGTGGCGCCGCGAAGAACGATATTGCGGCAGTCACGAAAGCCTACGCAACGGTGCCCAGGAGGCATCTGCTTGTCATCGAGATCGAACCAAAACGTCGCGCCTGTCGCTTCAATCACAAAAGGATGCTCTGAATCGCGCTGCAGATTCTCGAATGCGAGTGGAAAGATCACCTTGGCCCCTTGATAGCTTTCCTGACCGAAACGATAATCACCTGGCGGTATCCTCATCCCTTCAGCGCCCGAGTCGAAGGCCTTTCTGACTGACGGTATGACTTCTTCACCACGCTTGCGCTGAGCGGCTTTTTCGGAATCAGTGAATTGAGGTCCGAAAGGTGCATCGAAACTGAACGTGGCCGGTGCTGGCGGTGGAGAGTCTGACGCCAGAATTTTGCGCTGATAAGGCGATAGGTTCTCGCGAAGATCGGCGGCCTTAGCGGCTGCAATCGGAACGAGCAGAAGGGCCGATAGGATAGGGACTAGCAGGTTCATTTCTGAAAAAGTGGCTGCGCGCTACTGAAACGCTCTTCGGTTTCGCCGAAGCGATTTGTAAACGGCCCGTCTCATTGCCTCCAAAACGCTATGGGAGGCATGAGATGCATTTCTCTCAAAGAGTAGCCCCAAAAAGCGTTGCGAAAGAAGGGCTTTCTGGTGTGGATGGTTAGCTGCGCTTTGCGCGGCTTCAGCTGGACCCTGATTTCGATTTAGAGGCCTTTTTGTTTAGGCTGGAAAAAAGCTCCGATCCGCCGGGTCGCCCAGCCCAACGATTGGCCGATCCGCCGGTTATAATTGTTACAAACCCCTCCCTATCTCATATGACCAGATTCTTCCGCACGCTGCTCGGTTTGAGCGCCCTTCTTCTTCCAATGATTGTCTGCGGACAAAACAAAGGAATTGCCACGAGCCCGAATACGGGGAGAGGGGAGGTCAGTGAGTTCACCTTCGATAACAGCAAGGTGTTCCCGGGCACCTCTAGAAAATACTGGATCTACATTCCGGATAGTTACCGGCCTGAAAAGCCCGCGTGTCTGTATGTCCATCAGGACGGCGTGGCCAACAAAGCTCCTGATGTCTTTGACGAACTTATCGGAAAGGGAGAGATGCCGGTTACGATTGGCGTTTTTGTGCAACCCGGCCGGGTAAAGTCTGTCGCTCCAGGGACGGGAGACCGCGTGAATCGGTCTTTCGAATACGATTCGTTATCGCCAGATTACGCCAAGTTTCTCGAGACGGAATTGCTTCCGGCGGTGGAGTCCAAAAAAGCTTTAGACGGCCGAGTGATTCGGCTTTCCCGTGATCCAAATGATCGCGCGATTGGGGGTCATAGTTCCGGAGCGATAGCGGCGTTGAATGCTGCATTTCAGCGGCCTGATTTGTTTCACCGGGTCTTCTCAGGAATTGGTAGTTTCACGGATATTCGAGGAGGCGACCGCTTTGCGACGCTTGTGCGGAAAATGGAGCCAAAGCCGCTACGGGTCTTCGTTCAGGATGGCGCGCAAGATTTGAATAATCCTTTCGGCGATTGGTGGATGGCTAACCAGATGTTGGAACGTGCGCTGGCTTTTTCTGGATATGAGGTGGCACATGCTTGGGGCGAAGGCGGACACAATGGCAAGGAGATCGCAGTTGTTTTCCCAGACGCCATGCGCTTTTTATGGAAGGGATGGCCGGCGCCCGTGAAGGCGGGTCCGGGGTCTGATCAATTTCAAAAAATCACGCTTCCAAACGAGAGTTGGGAGTTGGTGAGCGATGGCTACAAGTTTCTGGAGGGACCTGCAGTCAATGCGAAGGGGGAGCTATTCTTTAACGACGTGCCGACTAGCAAAACGTTCCGTCTCACGCCCGAAGGAAAAGTGGAGTCGTTCATCGAGGAGTCAGGAAAGGGAGATGGGCAGGCCTTCGGCCCCGATGGGCGTCTCTATGCAGTAGCGGGCGGGGAAAATAAAATCGTGGCTTATAAGCCCGATGGCTCGATGGACATGATTGCGGACGGATTTCGAGGGAATGACCTCGTGGTTAGAGCCGATGGGAAAATCTACGTGACGCAACCTGGTTGGAATGGCACGGAGCCAAGTCAAATTTGGCTGGTCCTTCCAGATGGAACAAAACGGGTCGTGGATAAGGGGTTAAGGTTTTCTAACGGTATCGCATTGTCTCCAGATCAGGCGTTGCTTTACGTGGCCGATACGAAGAGCCATTGGGTTTACAGTTACCAAATCCAGCAGGATGGATCGCTTGCGCACAAGCAGCGGTTTTTCCAAATGATGATGCCGGACTCAGCGGACGACGCGGGGGCTGATGGTTTGGAGGTAGATCGTGACGGACGGCTTTTTGTCTCCACACGGATGGGCGTGCAGGTATGTGACCCAGCGGGCCGAGTGGCTTGCATCTTACCGACCCCGAATGGGAAGGTCGCAAACCTTGCATTTGGAGGACCGGAGTTTGACGTTCTCTATGCCGTCTGCGGCGACCGGATCTTTAAAAGAAAACTCCGGGTGAAAGGCGCGATTTCCCACCTTCCTCCGATCGCAAATTCAAAAACAAACGGCGGCTAAGGGAGCTTAAAAGATTGATGAATATGGACCCGCAGACATTCCCGGCTTTAGTGATCGGTGGGCCGACCGCTTCCGGAAAAACGTCTTTAGCGATTACAATTGCAGAAGCTTGTCACGGCGAAGTCGTCAGTGCGGATGCATTTCAGTTGTACTCCGGATTACCGATTCTGACGGCTCAACCGTCGTCTGCAGAGTTGGCGAGGGTTCCGCATCATTTGATCGGGGCACTCGGATTGGAAGAAGCGATGGATGTGCAGCGCTATCTTGGAATGGCGCAGGCCGCCATTCGTGAAGTGCGTGCGCGAGGTCGTTTACCGATCGTGGTTGGAGGGACAGGCTTGTATATTCGCGCCCTGCTTTTCGGATTAGCGAAGGGACTGCCAGGGCCTGATGTTGAGTTGAGGCGGGAACTTGAAAGGCGCCCCATGCATGAATTGCAGGAGGATCTGCGGCGGCTAGATCCAGAATCGGCGCTAACCATGGATTTGAAGAATCCACGTCGGGTGATTCGGGCATTGGAGGTCTGTCTGCAAACAGGACGTCCATTTTCAAGCTTCCGACACCTGACGGCTTGGGAGGGCGCGCCGGTTGGAATCTGGATCTCTCGGGAGCGGGTCGAATTGCAGGAACGGATCCAGCGACGCACCAATACGATGTTTGAGGAAGGTGTTTTGGAGGAAGTGCGCGAGGCGGGTGAAGTCGGCACTACGGCGGGGCAGGTTATCGGTTTTAGCTCGCTACGATTGGTCTTAAGTGGGTCTCTTTCTCGGGCTGCAGCGGAAGAGGCCATCTCGATTGCTACGAGACAGTACGCAAAGCGCCAGGAGACGTGGTTTCGGAAGGAGCAGGCGTTGCGGGCGGTTGGACCGGCTGAGGCGGTTACTGAGGGGATCAAACTTTTACAAACCGAACGCCGAGAGGGTACATCGGGTTTGACTTTTACGTAAAATAGAGCTTGCTGAATCCTGTGGCTCGTGGCTGGTCCGGTGAAGGATCCGTGCCTCAGTCTCCCTCAGGCTCAACAACAAACACATCATTGTTATGCCGATAAAAAAAGATCAGGCCCAAGACGGAATGCCCAAAGCTCCCCGAAAAGCTGCCGCCGAGAAAAAGCTGACCGAGCCAAAGAAAAGTCCGGAAGCGAAGGAGCCCAAACCAGCCTCGGCTGGCAAAGCTAAGCTGCCAGCTAAAAAGAAAGAAGAGGTCGTGACCAAAGCTCCTGAATTCACCCCAGAGGTGATCGCTGTGAGGGCTTACTTCCTAGCAGAAAAGCGGCGCGCCTTAGGTCAATCACCTGATCCGACGGTTGATTGGCTACAGGCTGAGACGGAGATTTTTGCTGAGATTGAGAAGTTTGCAGCGAAAACAAAGAAGCAAAAGAAAGCGTAAGTTCCGGATGTCAACCACCCCTGACTCTTCTTATTCCGTTCTCGTGCAAGCTTTGCGCCAGCGTCTCACGGTAATTGGCGATCGAGATTGGTATGCGCGTGATGCGGCGGGACATTTGGCAGCGCTCACCGAAGTATCGGAAACGATAGTAAGCCTCTCGGAATCGCTTCCAAGGCCATTGGATCCGCGCTTGGCGCACTATTTGCAGCGGTGCAGTTACGACAAGGCGCTTGCCTTTTTAGAGTTGGGCCCGAATGCGGCAGAGGACTCTCAGCGGCATGTTTAGGCGGTCGAAACCTTCGTGTGAGTGTTGCTAGGAAAGAGGGTCTTTTTGAGCAATTAGAGAGCGAGGCTTTGAGGAGATGAAGACTGTAAAATGAGTAACTGGCCTGTACTTTTCTCTCGACCGTTCCCTCCTTTGGCGCTGGTGCTCTGGCTTTTCGCGAGTGCAGGAATTTTAGAGATGCAACTCTTGGCGGGGGAAGAGCGCGACTTGGTTATTGTTGCAGGCCAATCAAATGCCGTTGGATTTGATGCCTATCCGGAGCTTCTTCCAGCAGATCCGGCAGATGGACAGGTTTTGTTCTGGTTTCGTGTTGGAGATCCTCCGCCTGATGCGCACGATTCGACAAGCGGAGGACAGTGGACAGGGTTAGGCGTCCAACCGAAAGGGCATCCGCTTCCGCGTGAAACGTCAGTAGACCAGTTGCCTGAAGGCGGCAAAGGGCGGCAGTACGGAAATTTCAAAAGTGCAGAGGGCGGTTTTGGCCCTGAAATCGGTTTTGTGAGAGAGTTGCGGATGCGTGAGCGCAGGTCGCTTGCGATAGTGAAGGTGGCTTTTAGTGGTACGGGCATGCGCACCGATTGGAATCCGAGGGACTTGGGTCAGGGAGGGTCCTGTTATCGCGCTTTGCTCGCGGAGATAAAGGCCGCGAGGGACACGGCTACCAGACAGAATATTCGATTGCGCAGCCGGGCTTTGCTCTGGGTGCAGGGCGAGAGCGATTCGAATCCGAGGGATGCGGAAGATTATGAAAGCGCTCTAGGAGTCATGCTGGCGCGGTTGCGCGAGGATTTGGGTGAACCACATCTGCCGGCGTTCTTGGCGGTAAACACGCACTTTGGAAACGATAAAAACCCATTTGTGGCGCGCGTGGTGGAGGCGCAAAAGGCGATCGCCCTGAAAAGTGGGTTGGGCGAGTACGTGGATACTGCGGTGGCGGAAACTCTATTGCCTACACAGACGCATTTTACGGCGCTGGGGACTTTGGAAGTCGGTCGGCGTTTTGCAGAAGCCTTGCTCAGATGGGAGGCAGTTCGTGCCACGAAATAATAACCAGAAGATGACTAAAAAGAGAAACTCGGGCCGGGAGCTTGTGCGGTAGGCAATAAATCGTCGGGTGTTTCCGATCGGGCGTGTATAAGACGACCAGACAGCGATTCGATTGAACATTATGAGTGAACCCAAAATTGCAAAATCAGGACCGTTCGCGACACCTGTGGAAGCCGGAAAAACCTATTATTGGTGTTCTTGCGGACAGAGTGGGAACCAGCCTTTTTGTGATGGGGCTCACAAGGGGTCTCAGTTTGCACCGGTGGCATACAAGGCGGAGAAGGACGGAACGGTTTATTTTTGCGGATGTAAGCACAGTAAGTCTGGGGTGACTTGCGACGGCTCGCATTCGAAGTTGTAAAAGAAAACGAGCCTAGGAGTCTCTCAGAGCGGGAAAGGCTTGCAGGGTTTTCGGCAGGACCGTTTCATGCGTTGCTGAAAAAAGGGCCGGTGTGGCGAAATGGCAGACGCAAAGGACTTAAAATCCTTTGGGGAGCAATCCCCGTGCGGGTTCGAGTCCCGCCACCGGTACCAACTAATTGATAATCACGGGCTTAACTCGTTTTAGTCATTCGAAGACGCCCCAAGCTTCAACAAAAGCTTCCACGCTTTCCCCCGTGTCTCCTTAGTTCTCAACGCGTCTCACCATGCCATCAAAAGGGGTGATGGGGTGCGCTCTCTGCCCGCAGTGGCGATGGTGATTTCTCAGCTCTAGGGCATCTCGCGCTGTTCCTTCCATGCGTAAAGCAGTGTAGCGGCCCGCTGCTTCGGTAGGGGTGCGTTCCCCTGCGTCGAGGCCGTGCGGACTGACTTCCCTGCCGGCAAATCACGGAGACGATCCCGGTAAGTGAACCAGCCAGCGATCTCTTCCAGAGACGCCCTGAGTCGAACTCGATGAAATCGCAGAGTGGAAATGTACGAATTTTACGAATTTTGCCGCCCGATGGTCCCCACAGCGCGCCGCGCCCGAGCTGCCCCGCTCCATAACAGCGCGAAGGCGGCGCGCACGGGCGGGCCCGAAAAAAGCGATCTCCCGGCGGTTGGTTCGGAACCGGACACCTCGGACGCTCCCTTGCAAGCCTCGCAGCATCCCAGTCCCTGTAGCCGGAGGGAGCAGAGCGGCCAGACCTCCCTGATCCGAATGTCACCAGCAAGGCTTGCTGCGGATCCTTGTAAATCAACCAAGGCGCGGATAATATGCAATGATGATAGACCGCTCTATTCTCACTGACTTGCAGCGTGCCCTAGCCCGCCAGCCGGCCGCCGCCCTTCTTGGGCCTCGGCAAGTTGGGAAAACCACTCTCGCCCGGCAACTCGCTCAATCCTTCGACGGTCTCTACCTTGATCTGGAAAACTTCAGGGACCGCGAAAAGCTGACGGATCCCCAGCTTTTTCTGGCCGCCCATGAAAACCGGTTGGTCGTTTTTGACGAGGTTCAACGCTCTCCCGGCCTCTTTGAAGCGCTTCGGGGGATCATCGACGAGGGCCGGGCCAAGGGGCTGAAGACCGGCCGCTTTCTGCTTCTCGGCTCCGCATCGCTGGAACTCCTGCGGCAAAGTGGAGAAACTCTCGCAGGACGGATTGCATTTCTTGAGATGACTCCCTTGCACGCATTGGAGG
>CANFNA010000054.1 GCA_947448395.1 Chthoniobacteraceae bacterium | reverse complement strand
GAAGACATTTGGACTAACCCAGCCCCCCCCCGAAAACCATTCACCGGAGACAAAAGCAGTAATCGGTCACTAAAACACACAAACCCTAGCGGAAAACTCACACGTTAGCTTGACCAACCTCATAGCAGGATTTTATGATTTGGGAGGAAACGTCTCGGAGTGGATGGGTGAGGACGTTGACGTAAGGAATGGAAACCCTGTGCATCGCGGCAACAGTTGGTGCAACGGAGGCGGTAACTGTGGCTCTGCGTATCGCTGCAGTGGGAGTCCCGAGGACGGGGGATATCGCGACACCGGTCTTCGGCTCGTCCGTGGGTCAAAGCTTTGAGGTCTAGAAGCGAGTTAGGGAGTGGGCGGAGGTGTCTGCGGCGGAGCCTTCGCGTCGTTCCTAACGGCGTCCCTTTTCGGTGTAGAGTGCTACGAGCGCTGCGCCGATGGCTTGGGAGAGTTCTCCGAGGGTCGCTGGTAAAATCTTCAAACGTTCGCGCTGCTGCGCCCACAGGTAGGGAAGCGCAGCGTCGCGGATAGTATTCAAATAGCGCTCCCGGAATTCGGGGGTGGTGGCTTCTGGATCGATTAAGCCGCCGCCGATGATGACATATTCAGCATCGAGGGCGACGAGAAGGTTGGCCACGTGCAAGCCGAGTGCACGCGCTTGAAAGTTAAAAATATCCACGGCGAGTGGATCGCCCTTTTGAGCGAGGGTTCGAAGGGAGAGGACTTTTTCTTTAATGGGCACCTGGGAGGTTGCCATCGGGTGATCTGGATATTTTGGAAGGAATTCCTCGAGCAACTGAGGGAGGCCCGAGATGGTGGTGTAGGCTTCAATGCAGCCCCAGTCGCGACCGCAGCCGCATTTCAACGGGCGGATATTTCCAAGCAGATGAAGCGGCGCCGGCATGTGTCCGCCTTCCATTCCGTTGAGGGTGTCACCTTCGAGAGGAAGGCCGTTAGAGTCGACGTAGGCAACTCCGAGTCCGGAGCCTGGAGCGAGCATGATGACGGTGGCTTTGCTATCGCCACGGACGCGCTGGGCTTCACCGACGCCGCCGTAGTTTCCGTCATTACCGACTACGAGAGGCAGGGGACGGCCCGCTGCGACTGCGAGAGCGGCGCTGTATTCGGCCTGGAAATTCCAGTGCTCGAAGCTTTTTGGGAGGTTGGCGGGTCTGCCCATCACGCCGTAGCTTTCGTAAGGGCCGGGGATCGCGAGACCGACGCCTCGGACTTGATCCCATGAGAGGTTGTTGTCTTGAAGAAACCCGACAACGCCTGCGACCCATCCTTCAATTACGGCGGTCGTTCCTGCCTGTGAGTTGGTAGAGCTTTGACGGAGTTGGCTTGAAATTAGCGTTCCGTCTGCCCAAACGCCGCCGGTTTTGGAGGTGGTTGCGCCGCTGTCTGTTCCGATATAGATGCCGGGGAGGGTGTTGCTCATGGATAGAAAGAGATGCGTGAGGATGGAGGGAGTGGGCGGCGGCGGCGATTCCAAAAATTGGGATAAGACGGGAGATTGTTCAGGCGCGCGTGACTCGGTAAACGTTCACTGCTTATGAGCCTGCTTCGAACAATCTCGCGCTTTTTAGCGCTTACGCTTCCTCCGGCTTTGTGTTGTGAGGCTGGGGACATTCGAGTTGGCAGGGATGCGACGACGATCGCGGAGGCGATCCGGAAGGCTGGTCCCGGAGACACCATTCACTTGGAGCCCAAAGTGTATCGCGATGCCGCCGTGTTTTACGCCAAAAAGGGGCAGCCCGGGCGGCCAATCATCTTAGATGGTCATGGAGCGACTTTGGAGGGGGCGGACCCTGTGAATCCAGAACAGTGGCGAGAGGTGTCGCCCGGGCTTTTTGCGGCTGACAATCTTGTGCCGCGCCTTGATGACGCGATCCTGCAGCGATGGTTCTTTCGGATCGGAGGAAAGATGGTGCACATGGGACGCACCTCGAAGGGAAAGAGCGCGCCTTTTAAGAAGTCTGCGGAACTTGCTGCCGGAGAATGGACGTTTGAAAGGGATATTTCGCGTGAATCTGCGGAGTCTGCCCAGAGGCGAGGGACTTTTTTTATTCGTCTAGAGGCGGGACAATCCTTGGAGAAGGCGGAGGTTGAAGTGCCGGTGCGTTCTGCGGGAGTCCAGTTTAGTGGGGACAATGCGCATCTTGTGGTCAGGAATCTGACAGCGACGCATCCTTACAATGACGGTTTCAACATTCACGGGGATTGCCGCGAAGTTCTTTTTGAAAACATCCGAGCCATTGAATGTGGGGATGACGGGATTAGCGCGCATGAGTCGGCGCAGTATCGCGTGGAGGGCTTTGTTTCGATTGGAAACAGCACGGGGATTTGCGACACGGGAACGAGCGAAACGAGTTATGAGTGGGTGCTGATCCGTGACTGTTTGGGGCATGACCTGTTTTTCCCTGCGACGGGGAGTTATGTGGTGAAAAATGCGCTGATTGATTCTTCCGCACAGCAGGCATTGAGCGTTTCAAAAAGCGGCTCTGGCGATGATTGCCGTGTGCGTCTAGAAAATGTTTGGATCCGTCGAAAGGGTGAATCGAAGGGGGCTCATATTGGGACAAACACGAGGTTTGAGGCAAAGAACTGCTCGTTCGATGGCTTGGAATTTCGAAGTTTTGGGCAGCAGACCTTTGTGAATTGTTTGGTGAACGGAGCGTCTCATGGGGCTGCGTCTGGGCCTGCGCTGGGCGCTGATAAAGCGAGTTTGACTGAGCGCATCGACATGGCGGGAGGTTTTCTTCTTAGTCCCCGATGACTCCTAGATGGATTTTACGATGCGAGGGCGGGGAGGACTAAAAAATGAGGCATGAGGATTGTCGTAGGTGAGGCAAACAACCAAGTGGACAAGCGGCTTCGTGATCGGCACAAGAATCAGAGATGAAAATTCCGCCCCCGAATGAAGGTTTTCAGTCACAAGGATTCGAATCTGCTTATGAGCCGGAGATTTGTGACAAGCTGGCAATCTGCGAAATGATTGGGAACACGCAGTTGTTTGACGATCTGGACTGGATGTTGGTTGAGGATCTGTCTTGGTATGTGCAGGTGTATAAAGTTCCGGCGGGTGCAACGATCTTTAAAGAGGGGGATCGCGGCAGTTTTATGGCTTTGATCATTCAAGGTCAGGTGGAGATTCTCAAAGCGGATGGGGCTGGTATTCAGAAAAGGCTGACCCTGATCTCCAAAGGCAAAACCCTTGGCGAGATGGCGATTATTGACGAGGAAGCGCGGTCTGCGACCTGTGTGGCGACGCAGGACAGCGTTCTGCTTCTTTTAAACGACGAGAACTACGCAAGGATCATCAAGGAGCGGCCACTTTTGGCGGTGAGAATTCTCAAGAAACTTTCCAGATTAATGAGCCAGCGTCTTCGGAGTTTAAGCGGGCAGTTGGTGGATTATCTGGGTGCGCAGAGCTAGTCGATGAGCTGATGCTGAGTTTTGTGCTGTGACGTTTTTTAGGAACTGAGTCTGTCTGGCTAAGTTTCCTGTCTATTTCGCAACCGCTTCCGCTGCCGATGCTGGAGCGGTTCCGAGCGTGAAGTTGGCGGGTTGACCTCGGCGCTGACGGGCGAGCCACGAGATCGCCGCGGCTCCCTCTGAGTCGTGTCCGCCATCGAAGACTGAGATGCGGGCTTGGCCGGCGACGCGGCGGAAGAGGACGGCTCTCTGTCGCTCGGGATCGGGTAGATGATCGGAGGCAAGGCCGGTTGGGATCCTCTGCTCACGGACCATCGATGTGATATCGGCTTCTCCAATTTTGCGAGCGGAGTTACTGGAAGCATCGGCGAGCGCGTTGAATGCGTGAAGTGAGTGACTCACAGGTACCGACCCCGTATGTCCGTCGTGAATGCCTGTATTGAGATCGAGGGGGATGCTTTTAGCGGCAGCGAGGTGGAAGAGAGGCGAGCGGGCACGGTATTCCTTTTCGGTTTCTGAACTGGGGGGACCTCCGCAGGATTTCTCGAGCATTTTTGCATAGTTGTTTTTTCGGTCCGTGCTTTCGGCATGCCATGCTGCGAGGTCGGAAATGGGAACCCAAGAGCTGACGCCAGCCCACAGATCTGGGGCGCGTGTGGCCATCACGAGGGCCATGTGGCCGCCGCCCGAGTTGCCGTAGAGGTAAATGCGATTGGGGTCGATGCGGGCGTGCGCGGTCGCGTATTGGACGGCGTCCAAAACATCCTGAGACGCCAGTTCTGAGGCACAGGCTTCCGGGCGGTTGTTGGGGCCACGGAAGTCGGGCGCGATGAATGCCCAGCCCATTTTCTTTGCAAGGGAGACAAATGAGAGTCCCTGTTCAAAACCTCCGCTCCATGAATGGAGAAAAACCAAAAGGTGCACGGCATCTCCTTGGAGCTCCGGCGATGCGCTTTCTGGGCGATGCCAAATGGCCAGTTGTTCGGTGCTATCTTTAGAACTTTGGATGCGAACTGCTTGTTTTGCGGCTTCTGCAGGTGGTTCGGTGGAGGGGCGCAGTTTGGGAGGAGTGTGCGAAGCGGGAGCGATTGCGGGAGCGGGAGGGGTTGCCGGAGCGGGTGGTTCGGTAACGGATGGATTGGATGCCGCTTTTTGAGGGACGGTGGACGTAATTTTTCCGTCGCGCTGGAATGCCTGCCAGTCGGCAGCGTAGGCGGCATTGACGAGCCACGAGGCTGTGGACTTATCACCATTGAACGTGGAATACGGCGCTGTCTGGAGGTTTTGATAGCCGCCTTGCGCAGGATCCCAATTTTGGCCAAGGAAGCCGCTTTCAGGGATGATGGTGTTGAGTTTTACCGGGCCTTTTTGAGGGTCGGCGTCAGCTGGCACGCGAGCGTTGAAAGTATGGCGAAGGAATGAAAAAACGAATGGCCACGTATGGTCGCCGGGGCCATGGCCCGTCTTGGGTTCGACAGCAAAGTTCCAGAGAGCGCTGTGTTGTTTGCGCATCAGCGGAACGACGGCGAGGTTTTCTTCGCGGGAGGGTCTTGTGAGGAAAGCGTCGTCTTCGCCGAAGATGACGAGTCCCGGGATTTGTGCCGCGCCGGGTTGATACACTTGAAAGGTGATCCCTGGTCGCATGGAAATCCAGCCCCAGACGCGGTGGCCTTCTGTGGACGGAAAAACGGCAGAAAATCCGGTGCCGTTGGAGTGTCCGTAAAGGAAGAGGGGGGCGTGTTGGAGTTCCGGATGTCCGGATTTTTTGGCAAAGTCGTTTAATCGTTCGTAGAGGAGGCTCTTTGGCCAGAAACCACGCTGCATGGGGTCGCCAAGGAACTTAAAGGTGGCGAGGTTCAATTCCCGGGCGACGGCTTTCAACATGGCGGATTGCGCTTTGTTGATAAAAACCGTCTCTCCGCTGCCGTGAGCGGAGAGGACGATGATGCCTTTTACGACTTCGACGCCGTCTGGGATCCAGAGGTCGAATTTCACGTCCTGGCGTTTGCCTTCGCCTCGTAATTGAACCGCGGCGGCCCATTGTGCCTCGGTAATTTTCCAGTCCCAGTTGCGGGCTACGATTTGATCGGGTGAAGGGGTGCCCCATTTGGCTTCATCGATCACGCCATTCCAACCCGAGCCCTTGGCAGTGGGATCGGCTTTTATCCAGGCGCTCACCCAGCCGATGCTGTGGCACTCGGGGAGTTGCAGGGTTTCTGACAGGTTGATTTCAGCGGCTTGAACTGCGGCGCTAAAAGCAAACAGCAGAGCGACTCCGAACGGGCGGGGTATTTTCATTTGGAACAGGGGGATTCCAGATCAGGGCGATTTGGTAGTGAAAGCGCTTAGGTTGGTGAGTGGCAGGGAGCCATTAAACAACAAAAGAGCGTTGGTGCTTGGTCGAGAGACGACTCAAACACGAGGATTGCTGGGAAGAGGGCCGGACCGGGGTGGCTATCCGTATGGCTAATTCTCCTTAGGCTTCTCGCAGGTCATATGACCTTTGCAGTGGGTGCACGTGTGTTTGAGTTCTCCGGTTGCAATCCAGTTTTCGACTGCGGACTTACAGTCAGGGCAAACCATGGCCTTCTCCTGAGTGTATCGGACGGATCTCGACCCAGGGACTCCACGCGTCACCCAAGTTGTTTTGCACTTGTCGCACATGATGCCGACCTGCGCGGCTTCCGGATGCGGTGAATGCATGCTTGTACATCCGACCAATCCGGAGAACCCCATTCCTGCTGTGATTAAGCCAATGATGAAGTGTTTCATAATGATGCCTCTGCTTTTTGCCTATTGTGATCCGATTCCAAACGAGCCTCACTGGACCCTTCACGGCGGGCTCGTTATGCGCCGTTGATGGGATGGTTTTGGTTTGCAAAGACCTCCATTTCGATAATCCGCTCTTTTCGACGCCACTATTGGTTTCGCTGCTCCGAGCGTGACTATGCGAATGTGTGAGGCCTTTCCTCACACCTGATTCGTGGCGGATCGTGTTTCTGATCGGTTGTCGGGCTGTGGTTTCTCGATGCTTTTAAGACGGAGTGTTCGTCGGGAGAAAACGGGGCTGCCTTACCTCTGATAGATGGGGAGGTAGTGATACTTCACACTGAGACTTAAAACGGCCATCGCGGTTCTGTATATGCGCGCCGTATTTTCACTGCCGCCGACTGGCGCCCATGATCCGTCGGCCTCTTGAAGAGGAAGAAGGATTTCGCGAACGTTTCGGGCTGCTTGGTCTGCGTGTTCGCCACCGCGTTGGTACATGCCTTGAGCGTAGTAGTAAGTGCCGTAGTAAAACCAAGGCACCTGCTTTTTGGGAGGATTGGTCAGCAAATAATCAGCGGTGGCCAACACCTCTGGCGCTGAGTATTCCCCACACACTTGCAGTGCGAGAAGTCCAGCGGTGGAGGTGGACCAACTAGGCGCTGGGCTTGTGTATCCAAAGCCCGCAGCGGCGCGGCTTTTGAGATCTCCCGTGCTTTTGAAGAGACGTTTAATGAAATCGACGGCGGAGGCGATGGAGTCTGAGGGAACATTGAGCCCCGCATTTTTTGCGGCGCGCAGCGCCATGGTTTGCCAGACAGTGATAGATAGATCGGAATCTGCTGAGACAGGGTTGTAACGCCATCCGCCTTGAGCGGATTCGGCCTTGCGGACTTTCTGTGCACGAAGAATCAGATCCACAGCGCTTTGGCAGGCGGCTCGGATGCGTGCATCCATGTCGGGGTTGGATCCCATGCCGAGGAGTTCTGCTAGGACGAGGGTCGTGATCCCATGGCCGTACATTTGAGAGTGGTCCTTGGTTCCGAAGTAGCCTTCGCGATCTTGTCGACCATCGCTGAGGAGGAATTCGACGGCATTTGCGAGAGCCCTTCCTTCGGGTGTTGGATCGGAGGGTTGGTTGCCCACCGCGAGCATTGCGAGAGCGGCGAGAGCGGTGACTGCTGTTTCTCGCGAGTCTGTTTCGCGGATGGCACCTCGAGGGTCTTGTTTGTTGATGAGATATTGGACGGCTTTTTGGGTGGCCTTATCAACAGCGTCATCGGCGGCATGGGAAGAAGGTGTCAGGAATTCGCAGCTGCTGAGAGCCGTTAGCAAACCGGAAAAAAGCCAAAGTTTTGGTTTGGAAAACGGAGAACCCTTCATTTTTGGCTTTTCGGACTTCTGGCCCTTTCTGCGATGGCGCGGAAGTAGGATTCGATGGCGGTTTGATATTCCCCGGAAGGAGATTCTCTTTTTCCTTCCATCAAATCTTTGGCGATGCGCTTTGGGAGTTTTCCCCATTCCGAGTTCGCCGATTTTGAGAGAGTGGGAAGGTTGTCGATGCCCGGTCCGTCTTGAGCTTCTTCGGCGATGCCGTTTGCGGAGGTGGAACCGTCTCCGCCTGGAGAATCTTGAGCGGATTTTTCGAGGCGCTGATTTCGATTGGACTCCTGGTTTGCTTTTGCCGCTTGGGCGAGAGCGTTTGCGGTATCGGAGGGAAGGGCGCTATCGGATGGGGGGGCGTTTTGCAGGGATTCCAATGCCTTTTGGAGCGCGTTTGTTTCGCGTGAGCCAGGCTTCGATTTCGTGTTTTGAGGGGGTGAGTTTTGGGCGGAAGGATCCGCTGTATTTTGGAGCAGTTGCTCCAGCTTCTCCTTGGCCTGAGAAGCCGTTGCGTTTGCGAGTTGAGCGAGTTCTTCAGCGTGTTTCTGGGAAGCTTCCAAGGCTTTGGAGATTCCAGCCTGCTTTTCGGCTTCGCGCAGAGACTCTCGTGATTTTGTGACTTGGTCGGGAGTTCCTTTTTCTAGGGTCGCAAGGTGATCGGCGACCTTCTCGAGTTGCTTCGAGAGTTGCTTTTGTTGTTCCGCTGCTTCCTGAAGCATTGCGGCTTGAGAGGCTGGATCTTTCATGTCGGCAGCTTTTTCAAGCGATGCCGCAGCCTTTGAAGAGTCACGGAGCAGGGCGTTGGCTGCGTCGGAATCGCGTGCGCGCTGACGGCCTTCTTCGGTCATCAAGTTTTGCTGGTTCGCTTCTTGAAGGAGACTTTCTTTGGCGCCCGAAACTTGGCGAGATTGGCGAGACTCTTGGCGTTGAGTGTCCTTGAGGGCTTGGGGATCCAGATGTGCTGGTGCGATCTCTGATCCGTTGGGATTTGGAATGCTCGGGGTGGCTAGACGAGCTGTTTTTTCACCCGCCAGGGCGGCTTCTGCGGCTAGGCGTTTGAATTCTTCGGCGGGTGTTGGGGCTGATTGATCGAGGGACTTGCGAGCTGTGTCGACGGCTTCTTGGGCGGACTCGGCTGTTTCGCGGAGCATTTGAGCGAGCGTCGAAGCTTGCGACTGGAGGTTTTGAGCGTCGCGCTTCTGGGAAGGAGTAGGTTCCGAAGGTTCGTTTAACGTGGAGGGCGAAGACGCGGTTGTTGGGGTATTTTTGCGAGGGGTGGCCCGATCTTTTATTTCCTTGGCTGCATCGCTTGCTAAAGCCTGTTCCAGTTTCAACTGGGTGGTCTCTGGCAAAGCGGCCTTTCGAAACTGCTGAGCGATCGAATCCAGACGCTTTTGAATCGCGCTTGCGGCGGCGCGTTCTGTTGTCTCAGTGGCGGGATCTTTTGGAGGGGTGGTTTTAGCTAAGGCGTCGGTGAGACGAGTGGCTTCATCGAGTTGAGCGGCGGCTTCCAGAGGGCGGAGGTTTAGTGAGAGATCGGTTGTTTTTTGGGCGGCCTGCTCGGAAGGGTGGTCCTGAGCGGCAGCGGCTCTGAGGGCTCTGGCGGCAGTGTTGAGGTCAGCCGCTAAATTTCCATCGGAATCAGTTTGAATAGAAGCGAGCGTGGCGTCTGCTTGAGTGGCGGCAGCTTGTGCGGCGAGACGCAAAGCGCTTTGGGAGTCGCGAGTTTGAAGGGAGATGTCTGGACGTTTTGAGAGTGCTTGAAGTTGGGTTGCGAGCTTTTCGAGTTGATGAGAGGTGGCTTCGTTTTCTTTGGCGAGGCTGATTCGAGCGCTGGCCGCAGTTTCGGCCAGTTTAGGTTCGAGGGATTCGAGGCCTTGGCGGGTTTTCTCGAGACTTGCTTCCAATGATTCTGCAGCCTTCGGGTTGGGCGCTTGCGGTGCGTTTGTGGAGAGTGATTTTTCGACTTCGGTTCGGCTTTTTTGGAGTTCTTCGCGGAGGGGTTTGAGTGTTTCTCTGGCCATCTTTTCGGCGGCGGTACGGTCTGCGAGTCCGTTCAGATCCTTCTGGAAGGTTCGAACGGCAGCTTCGTTGATTTGCTGTCGTTGCAATGGGGACGGTTGCGGATCGGAAGGGGATTGTGTTTGTGCTTGTTGAGGGAGTGTGGCGGTGGGATCCGTGGCGACTTCCGGCGGGGCAGGAGGTTTTGGAGAATCCGAGAGCGGTGGTTGGGGCGGGTTAGAGGCTTGTTGCGCGATGGCCTTTTGCTCGGCGGCGAGGGCGGCTGCATTATTGGCAAGCGCTTTGGCCTCTTCGGCTGAGAGGAGGGCTTTGAAGGATTCTGCAGCTATAGCGGTTTTCGCGGACGCCTGCGCTGCGGCTTCGGTGGCGGTTCGGAGCGCCTCCTTTTTGTCAGCTTCGCGAGGGGTCGATCCGTCGCGGGCTTCTTGGAAGCTATCGCGGGCGGTTTCGAGTTGGGCGAGTTGGATGCGATTGAGGAGACGTGCCAGAGCTGTTAGATCGGCTTCGATAGTTTCGGTAGGCGCATTGCGAAGGGCCTGCGCGAGGGTGACGCGTGCCTCTGCTCCCTTCTGAACGGCGTCTTCCAAGGCGCGCTGAGCATTCAGGCCTGCTTGATCTCTCCGCAGGAGGTCGGGACTGCGCGATTCGCTCTCTGCCTTAAACTCATTGAGTGCGGTGGCAGCGTCGCGAGTTTCTTTTTGGAGCGATTGGAGTTGCTGTTGGAGGTCTCGGTGTAGGGCCAATTCTCGCGCGAGGGCCGGATCGGCTTCCACTCGGAGGAGGGTGATGCGAACGGAACGAGATTCTGCGTGTTGGCCCAAGGAATCGACGGCGATGAATTTGGTGGTGAGAACATCCCCCGGCTTTGCGCCATCGATTAAAGGATCCCAAGCGCGGTTCAGATCGGTGGATTTTCCGGAGGTCGCTTGGGAGGGAATTTCTTTCCAGGGTCCGTTGTTGGTTTGGAGAAGTTGCGCAAGTTTGACGAGACCGAGGTCATCCTCTGCGTGGCAGCTCAGGGGGATGGTTTTTCCGAGTGGCAGTGAGACGTCTTGGATGGGAGATTCGAGGGAGACCGTGGGAGGAAGATCGGCTTCGGAGCGGATTTCGAATTGAGGGGAAGGGAGGGATGAGAGGCCGGTGAGTGAGCTAACCAAAGCGAGGTGGTAGGTTGCGTTGCGATCTACTGGGATTTCGCACTGGAGTGTTCGGGATCCGGGCCGGACTGAGAGGGGGATTCTGTTGTTGAGTTCTCCGTCACGAAGCACGAGATCTGCCGAGCACACTTCTTCGTTCAGTTCGATTTCAACGGAGACAGAGGTTCCGAAGAGAGCCTGAAGGTTTCCGTGCGTCTCAGTCAGCTCCTTGGGGGCCAGACCTGCGTAAGGTGGGGTGTGGTAATTCTTCCGGAAAGAACGGGCATGCGGTCGCGCTGTTGGGCGGAGAACAAATCGACGGGTCAGTGCGTCTCCTGCGCGAACCTTATACTCCAACGGATTTGTGCCTAAAGGGATTTGAGCCTGAAAGCGTCCAGGCTCTTCCAAGCGCATTGGATAGGAGGTGCGGTGGCCGGTTTCGGAAACCTCCAAAGTGGGTGAGGCGGCCGAGGGACCGCTGACGGAGACTTCGATGGTGATCTTCTCGTCCTCTGGAAAGACTCCTTCTGAAGGAGATGGTTGGAGAATGGTGATTTGGTAGTGGGAAATTCGCTCGAGGTCTGCGGTGGGGGCGATGCTCCGCAGAATGGAAGTGGAGAAGGCGCCCTTGGTCATGATCAGGATGACTGCGAGCAGGAGGCTAGAAGCCAGAGTGACGAAGAGAACGGGACGTATTTTTCGGAAGGACAAGATCCGGTGGGCAGGAGAGCGAGTTGCTTCCATCGCCCCGATTTCTTGAAGGCGAGCGCGAAACTCCGGCGAGTCTAGGGTTGCACTCGAGGGGTCGAGGCCGAGTTCTACGGAAGCGAGGAACTGACCGTGGGGCGAGGGTTTTGCGGATTCGATTTGGCGCGCGATGGAGCGTTCATCTTGGGGGGATAGGAGCGGTCGGATGTGGAGCCAAAAATTAAGGAGGATGGCGAGGTAGAGGAGGGCGGAGAGAGCGTAGCGGAGGGAGTCTGGGACGAGGACTAGCCAGTCGATGCCGGCGATGAGAAGAATTCCGATGAGGAGCGCGGCGGTCGACGACAAGGCGGCGCGCAGGATGATCAGGGTTTGTCTGCGTTTGCGGAAGGATTCGAGCGCGATCCGAATTTTTGGGTGGAGGGACATGGGCGCGAGGGGCTCGTTTGAGCGCGAAACGAGATCTTTTTCTATCGAGAGAAGAGGTTACGAGGCGCTGGCGCTGCTGGAGTTAGAGTGAAACTCTGGATATTTCGGCTTGTGGTGGTGATCGACGTGATTTTCCTGAGGCCGCACTCTGAGGCCCTGCAACCAAGGAGACGGGATTCCATTTTGGAGTGCGAGAAGCGATCCAACGACGGCCCCTCGGTGGCAGTTATCGCCTCCGACGTGGGTGTTTGCGATGATCCCAGCATCAAAATCGTGGGCGTATTTCCACGCCAGATAGAGAGAAGCTGGGAATGCGTCCTTGATGTAACAGGCGGAGCTGATGTGTTCGCCGACCACCACGGTGTCGGGTTCATTCAGCCAGCGTTGGACTTTCCGCTCGGAGATCCATGCGGAGCCTCGCTTGAGGATGGTTTCGCGCAAGGAAACGCCGGCCTCGATATCGAGCAGCATTTTAGTGAAGGCGGTGGCTGCATCGAGGACATCCTGAGAGCGGTGGGTGATCCCGACGTGGGTGAGGATGGTTTCGATCAGTGCCTCATTGGTGGGATGGAGGGCTGCGAACAGGGCTGGAACTGAGGCTAGTCCGCCGATGTGAATGTCCTCGCCACCGCACGCTCGAAGTTTGGCTCCTCGTGCGCGTTTTGTGAAGAAATTGCGGTGGTATTCCTCGACGTAAGTATCGCGGTGCCAGCCGCGCATGCGCATCAGGTCGACATAGAGTTCGAGCCAGGCATCGACGTTATAGGAACCCGCAGCATGAGTTTGGGTATACAACATCCGGGCCAGTTGAAAATTCAGGGTGTTTTCACCGGCGCTGAGGTTCTGGTGGTAATGGATTCCGGGCATTCCCCAATAGCCCGCCTGATCGTGGAGGATGTCAGCGTCTGGGTTTATGGGCTCATAATTAGAGCGCCAAAGGATGCTGTCAGGGTGCGGGTTTTTTGGGGCGACGAACTGGTTGAGGAGTCCGTAATCACGGCGGAGGGCGAGTCGGTCGTAGTACCAATGGACTGGCATGGAGAGGGCGTCAGCGACTAAGGCGCCCTCCAACGCGGTAATCCTCGGCTGGGGTAGCCGTGAGTCGGAAGCGGGGAGGTGATCTCGGGGATGTTCAGGAGTCATGCAAAAAACAGAGCGAAGCAGAGCGTGTCCGGCAGCCTGAGCAAGCTTTGTGAGCTTTTCATAGAGGAATCGGTTTGGCGGGTGCTTGCCGTAAGGGAAAACAATTGTTAGATTGTTATCTTTGGTCGTTTTCGAAACTTTTTCTATGAGCAATCCCACCTCTTCCTCAATTCCAGTCACAGCCAAAAATTCACCGGCCGTGGAGCGCGGGGAAATGATGAGTGGCGCCGATATTTTGGTCGCCTGTTTAGAGCGCGAGGGAGTTGATACTATTTTTGCTTACCCTGGGGGAGCGTCGATGCACATGCATCAGGCGCTGACTCGATCCAAAAAGATTCGGACATTTTTGCCTCGGCACGAGCAGGGTGGAGGATTTTCTGCGGAAGGATATGCGCGTGCGACAGGGAAAGCTGGGGTGGTGATGGCTACTTCGGGTCCAGGGGCGACGAATCTGGTGACTTGTATCGCCGATGCATATTTGGACTCGATCCCGATGGTGGCGATTACGGGGCAAGTGCCTCAGCACATGATCGGGAAAGGCGCTTTTCAGGAGACGGACGTGTTTTCGGTGACCGCTCAGGTGGTGAAGCACAATTATCTGGTGATGGATGTGAATGACTTGCCTCGGATTGTGAAGGAGGCGTTTCACATTGCCCAGACAGGGCGGCCGGGGCCGGTGTTGATCGATATTCCAAAGAATATTCAGCAGGCGACGACGCGCCCGGTTTTTCCTGCGGAGGTAAAATTGCGGGGGTATGATCCGGTTCGACGTGCGGATGACGTGGCTTTGAACGAGTTGATGGGGCTGATTGAGCAGGCGAAAAAGCCGATGCTTTACGTGGGGGGTGGGGTGATTTCGGGTGATGCTTCTGAGCAATTGAAGGAGTTTGCGCTTCGGACGCAGATTCCAGTGGCATCGACTCTGATGGGAATTGGATGTTTTCCGGAGACGCATCCGTTGTCGCTGCGTTGGTTGGGAATGCACGGGACTGTATATGCCAACAATGCGGTGAACGAGGCGGATTTGCTCTTAGCGATTGGCGTTCGATTTGATGATCGTGTGACGGGCAAGTTGTCGGAGTTTGCGAAGCACGGAACCATTGTTCACATCGATATTGATGAATCCGAAATCAATAAGAACAAGGTGGTGAAGTTGCCGATTTTGAGTGATGTGAAGTACGCGTTGGAGCGGTTGAATACTCTGTTGGATCGTGCGGGCAAAAAGCCCGTGGATCACTCGAAGTTGACGGATTTCAAGCAGTTTCCAGAGTGGTACGCTCAAATTGAGGCGTGGACTGAGCAGTACCCGTTTTATTACGAAGATACGCCTGATGTAATTCAGCCTCAGTACGCCATTGAATTGCTGTATGAGTTGACGAAGGGTGATGCGATTATCACCACTGGGGTGGGCCAGCATCAGATGTGGGCTGGGCAGTTCTACAAGTATAACACGCCGAGATCGTTTATTTCTTCGGCTGGTTTGGGTTCGATGGGTTTTGGTTATCCAGCGGCGATTGGGGCGAAGGTGGCGTTTCCGGACAAGCAGGTGGTGGACATTGACGGCGATGGGTCGTTTTTGATGAACGTTCAGGAGTTAGCCTTGGCCCATGTGGAGGGCATTGCAGCGAAAGCGATGATTTTGAACAATCAATGGCTTGGGATGGTGGTGCAATGGGAAGACCGGTTTTACGGATCGAACCGTGGGCACACGTTCCTTGGGGATCCTAAGGATTTGAACCGGATTTACCCTGATTATCTTAAGATTTGTGAGGGATTTGGGGTTCCTGTTGAGCGTGTGATTCACAAGAAGGATCTGCGTGCGGCCATGCAACGGATGCTGGATTCTAAGGAAGCCTACGTTCTGGATGTGATGGTTCCTCATACGGAGCATGTATTGCCGATGATTCCGAGTGGTGCGTCCTACAAGGAAGTTATCTACCAAGGACGGCAAAAGCTTGAGGCGGGGAGCGGTCTGTAACCAGAGCGGAGGAGGTTTCGGTGAGTGAGTTTCGAATGCACCGGACGATCATCGGCCGGTGCATTTTTTTGGCCTGATTTTGAGGTCTTCTCATGGCGGAAGATGGCTTGGGTGGTTTCGAGTCTGTCGGTTCTAAATTCTAAGGTTTTATGGCATTTTCAGATCCAACCTATGCGGCAGTGAGTGTGGGGGATTTTTTTACCCGTCACGCCGAGGCGCTGCGGATGGAACAGATGGATCATGCTTCGATGGGTTTTGAGCGGAGTATCAGTGAGCCGACGGTTAATCGGCCGGGGTTGGCGCTTGCGGGTTTTTACACCTATTTTGCTGAAAAGCGGATCCAAGTATTTGGAGCTGCGGAGCTTTCGTATCTGGCCTCTAAACCGTTGGAGGAGGCGCAGCAGATTTGCCGAAAGCTTTGTGAGTATCCGATTCCTTGCATTGTGGTTGCGAGGGGATCCGAGCCACCGGTTTATCTTCTGGGCGAGGCAGCGGCTGCTGGGGTTGCGGTGTTTCGGACGGGGATGGTGACGATGAATTTTTTAAACGCGGCGACTCTTGCGCTCTACCACGATTTTGCCCCGAGAAAGAGCGAGTACGGATCGATGGTGGATATTTTGGGGGTGGGAACGTTGATTCGAGGGTCAAGCGGGATTGGAAAGAGCGAGTGTGTTCTGGGGCTTTTGGAGCGGGGGCATAGTTTGGTGAGTGATGATATGACGCGCTTTCGTGCCATTGAGGATAAGGAGTTGTACGGAACGGCGCCTGATTTGACGCGGCATCACATGGAGGTGAGGGGGTTGGGGGTGATCAATGTGATGTCGATTTTTGGGGTGGGGAGTGTGCGCTTGGAGAAGCGGTTGGATCTGGTGGTGTCGCTTCGGGACTGGCAGGAGTTGGAGGAGGTGGATCGGATTGGTTTGGATGTGGAGTATTTTGAGATTCTCGGGATTCAAGTTCCGCATGTGACGATTCCTGTGCGGACGGGGCGGGATTTGGCGCGTTTGGTAGAGGTGGCGGCCTTGGATCAGAAGTTGAAAGCCATGGGGCACCACAGTGCGCAGGAGTTTAACCAGCGTTTAATGCAAACAATGCAGGCAAAGTTGTAAAATTCTATGCCCCTCCGGCTAAAATTTAGGTAAAAGATTGCGTTTTGACCGTGACCAAGGAACTGACCATCCAAAACCGATTGGGCCTTCATGCGAGGCCGTCCGCCATGTTTGTGAAAGTATGCAGCCGGTTTCGTTGTGAGATTTGGGTGGAGAAGGATGGGGAGCGCATTAATGGGAAGAGTATTATGGGGCTGATGATGCTCGCGGCGGGTTTGGGGAGTCGGTTGGTAGTGACGTGTGAGGGGCCGGATGAAGAGAAGGCGATGGAGGAGATCGAGGCCCT
>CANFNA010000053.1 GCA_947448395.1 Chthoniobacteraceae bacterium | reverse complement strand
GTGCGTTTCTGGATGCCAGTTCACACTGGCGAGGCAACGGCGCCGCGATGGGTGAATTAGGGGATGTTCCTTGGTGGACTGGGGAGACTTCGCCGCTTCGCCTCAATGGGGAGAAGGTCGCTAATGGTAAGGTGCGGTTTTTAGGTTACGCGCTTCAGGATGGGATTCCGGAGTTTCACTACCGCATCGACAAGCAGGAGATTTTCGAGCGTGTAACGGCCGAGGGGAAGGGCTTGCAAATCGCATTTCGATTACCGGGGAATGTGCGGAAGGTGGGAGTTGGAATTGGAACGGGAAATGTGGCGGTGTCGGGTTCTGCTGGAGAGTTGAAGGATGGGGTGTGGGAGGTTCCGGGAGACAAGGCAGCGGAGTTTTCGGTGCGTATCGAATCGAAGCTTGGGGCGGGCGGCGGTGCCGTTCACGGGCATTCGACGAACCCTTCAGCAGCTCCTTCTTCGGCAAAGCCATAACCGTCCCAATCTAAGAATATGAAAGCGATTTTCTCATTGATGACGTTGAGCGCAGCCGCGTTTTTTTCCGGAGGGTTACAGGCGCAACAGGGAGGGGGCGTGAACGGGGAACCGCCCTCTGCAAAGTCTGTGGCAGATTCCGCTGCAAGGACGCCGGATCAGAGGGATGAGGCCATGGCAAAGCATTACGCGATCACGCTCGTGAAGGGGCCACAAGGGGTGGATCCGCAGGTTGGAGCGATGACTGCAATGCCGGATGGACGGTTGGCGGTGGCCTTCCACCAAGGGCAAATCGCGCTGCTCGATCCGGTGAAGTTGGAGTGGTCTATATTTGCCGAGGGACTGCATGAGCCGCTTGGGCTTCTGGTTGAAAAGGACGGGAGTTTTTTGGTGATGCAGCGTCCGGAATTGACTCGGTTACGGGACAGCAAGGGGACGGGAGCGGCAGATGTGTATGAGACGGTTTGGGATGGGTTTGGGCTGACGGGAAATTATCACGAATTTGCATTTGGCCCGCTCAAGGGAGGGGGCGCCAAAGTGTATGTTGGATTGAACTTGGCCTCCTCTGGAGCGTCTGTGCGTCCCGAGGTGCGAGGGAAGTGGCTGCCTATCGGATTGGATCGGAAAGAGTTTTCACCGGACTGGAAGAACACTTCCAATGATGTTTGGAAGAAAAACGGAAAGTTCGCTGGGCGAATGTATTCAAGGGTTCCTTGGCGTGGATGGGTCATGGAGGTGGATACGGTGACTGGGAAAGCAACGCCTTATGCGAGTGGCTTTCGGTCTCCGGACGGCTTGGGTTGGGATGCGGATGGCAATCTTTTGGTTTCAGACAATCAAGGGGACTGGCGCGGAAGCAGTGAATTGCATGTGGTGAGCAAAGGCGGCTTTTACGGGCATCCGGCGAGTCTGCCTTGGCGCACGGATTGGGGGAGTGCGGATCCATTGGAGGTTTCTTTGGAGAAATTGGATGCACTTAGAACTCCCGCTGCGGTTTGGTTTCCGCATGCCTCTTATGCAAATTCACCGACGCAAATGGTGGTGATTCCGAAGACACCTGCGTGGGGGCCCTATTGGGGGCAGACGGTGATTGGAGAGATGAATGTGCCGCGACTCCTTCGCGTGACTTTGCAGAAGGTCGACAATGTTTGGCAGGGTGCCTGTTATCCCTTTGTGGAGACGCGAGAATTGAAGGAAGGGCTTCATCGTTTGGCATTCTTGGGCGACAAACTGTGGGTGGGCCGCACGCATTTGTCGTGGGCGGGTGGGGAGCAGTTGTCGTGCATTGACCCGACGGGGGCTGTTCCGTTCGATCCTCTGGAAATTAAAGTGACTCACGCGGGATTTAACGTGCGCTTTACCAAACGACTCGGAGACGAGGCGAAGGATCCCAAGAGGTGGAATATCCAGAGATACACCTATGCGTATCACAAGGAATACGGTTCGCCTGAATTGGAGAAACAGGCTGTTGTGCCTGAAAAAGTAACCCTCAGCGCAGACGGTTTGAGTGCGGAATTGGAGATGGATGGATTGAAGGAGAACTTCGTTTACGACTTCGACATGCGCGCGCTGAAATCTGCGGAAGGGGAGTCTTTGTTAAACCAGAAGGGCGCTTATACACTGAGACGTAAGCCTTAGGTTGCGCGAAGACTTGCGGAAGGAAGGACGGGCGTAAGCCAGTCCGCAGCGGATAACACCCGCAGGGTACGTGATCACCGCATTCATGGTTCCTTGGCCGTTGCGAGTGGTAAGTGTTTTCGGTCGTCACTCTCCGTTTGGTGTTTGTGAAGAGCGATTTCGACGGTCGCCTTCAGCTCAAATTTTGTGAACGGTTTGGTGATATATGCAAAGGCACCTACCCGAGCAATTCGTTCAATTGTGGGATGATCTTCATGCGCGGTCACTGCCTTTTGCCTCGTATTATTTTTTGCAATCAACTCGCATCGTCAGGATAAAAGTCCCGCTTCGCATTTTCAAACCGCCGAGGCCAAGGTCGCGGATGCGACCGCTTCGATTTCGGCGAGTGGCACAATCGTTCCGGAAGACACGATTGATGTAGGGTCCCACGTAAACGGGCTCGTCGCATCGTTCAGCACTGACGTGAACGGGAAACCTGTGGACTATCGATCGGAGGTCGCTGAGGGAGCCTTGCTAGCCAAGATAGACGATGCACTTTACGCCGCGGATGTAGCGGGCGCGGATGCACAGAAGAAGCAGGCTCAAGCTGAAACTAAAATCGGGACGGTGATCGTGCGCAATACGCGACGGATCCGGCTGCTACTGAGCAGCGCCTATCCCTACCAAGGGCTGTTCGCTCAAGTAACGCGTGCTCTGCGGACTTGAGTGCTCAAAAGGCGCTGCCCCGGTGCCGTAAGAGCGGATCGGGGTTGGGGGCTGGGGGCCACTCTGCCCCGGATCCACGCCGGACCCTTCCAGAACGCCCAAAAACGCCGAGCGATCCGCCACCCTCAACCCACAACGCTCAAACGACATCGCAAAATCGGAAAACCAAAAAACGGTGAAATATTCGGGCTAGTTGTTTGGTGCGTGAGCTTTCATCGTCGAGGTCACCGCTTTTCCATCCCCTTGAGATTCCAGTGGGAATCCCATCAGACCTCTTGTTATGTCGCCCGGACATCCGACGTTCAGAGGAAGACCTCCATGCGGCCACGGCACGAATTGCAACTGCGACAGCTGGCCTTTATCCAAAAATTTCTCTTTCCGGCTCAATTGGGCTGGAAGGCAGTGAGTCAGGCTCCTTGGAATCTCTGGACCGAAGGTACTGGTCAATCGGCCCGACAATGCAATGGCCGGTATTTCATTCAGGAGCTCTCCGCGCGAACGTTGAGCAGCAGAAGGCTCTGGCTGAGGCGGCTGTCGCAAACTAGAAAAGTGCAGTCCTCGTCGCACTTTAGGAGGTGCAGTCGTCAATGGTTGCATACCAGCAAGAACAACTTCGAACAAAGGCTCTGCGACAGAGTTTACAGTCTTTGGAACAGGCTGTTCGACTTTCTACCGAATTGTATCAAGCTGGGAATAAGGATTTTCTTAATGTTCTAACCGCCCAGCGTTCGAAGTTGGAGACTGCGGATACGCTGGCGGAAAGTCACCGGTTGGCCCTCACAAGCCTAATTTCTGTTTACAAAGCGCTCGGGGGCGGATGGGACTCAAAATCGAGCTAAGCCCTGAGCTTCTCCATGACGATTGCACAGATAATCTTAATCAGAGGCTTTCTAAAGGGACTTTGAAATTTGGAAAAATGGCTAAAAGCCAAGCCTCCGAACCTTTTTAAGCCATATCAGAGGAGCCCATTGATGAGGCGCTTTCTGCGACTGAGGCGCTCGGGACTAGATGCTGTTGAGCCGCTATACTTTGTTACTGCAAGAGTTCCGCAGCGCTCAGTGCAAAGTGATGATTCTAACTCTACAGAGAATCCAGAACGGTTCGAAATTGATTTAGCCCTTGGCATGCCAAGGTCAGGTGCGGTAGCTTCGTCCCTCCAACTCATCTCTTTTATGTCTCAGCATCGCAGTTTGAAAGGTGTCAGTACGATTTCCGCTAAACGGAATGTTTTGAAGCGCTTTGAGCGCATTGAGCTTCTGAAGAAGCGCGGCCAGTTCAAGGATGGCGATCGTGCCATTGGACTGAAGAAGACGATGCCTGAGGCGTAAGCCCTAGCATGAGGTTTTTGTTCGGTTGGAGAGCTTCTGAATAACGGCTCGCGCGAAGAAAAGATAAAAAAAGAGCCCGCCAAACGGCGGGCTCTTTTTTTGTGCTTTTGTGCTAAGTCCGCCGCTGAAAGCAGGGGCGGTCTTTTTTCAAGAGATGCTCAATTCTCGGGTGATTCCAAAGATCTCGAGCCGCTTACGGAGTGTGGCGCGAGTAATCCCGAGGAGTTTTGAGGCGCGCACCTGATTGCCTTGTGTGAAGCGCATCGCATGGAGGGTGAATTCGCGTTCCAGCCAAGGGAGGAGTTGGATCGTCGGATCGGTTTGGGCGGATTTGAAGAGAGTCTCAATCGCCATTTCCTTGGTGACGATGGATTGCACCGTAGCGGGAATGGATGGACTCAAGGGACTTTCGGTTTCCTCGTGCTGGGGAACGAGGCCTAGAGGAATGTCTTTTGGAAGGAGAACGTCTGAGGTCGCGAGGACGCAGGCCCGTTGGATGGTGTTTTCAAGTTCTCGGACGTTCCCCGGCCACGTGTAACCCTCCAATACTTTCATGGCATCTTCGGATATTTTGAGTTTTGGAAGGCGCTGACGAGCGGCGACTTTTTGGAGGAAGTACTCAGCCAAAAGACGAATGTCTTCCATTCGCTGCCGAAGAGGCGGGAGTTGGATGCGGACGACGTTGAGACGATAAAACAGATCTTCGCGGAAGTTTTTATCAGCGACCTCGCGCTCCAAGTTTTTATTGGTCGCCGCGACGATTCTCACGTCGGATTTAATGGATGCGCTGCCGCCGACACGACTGAACTCGCCGTCTTGCAGAACTCTCAGAATCTTGCTCTGAAGCTGGATGGGCATGTCACCAATTTCATCCAGAAAAAGAGTTCCGCCGTGGCTTTGCTCGAAGCGTCCTGCGCGCTGGCTGACGGCACCGGTGAAGGCTCCCTTTTCGTGTCCGAACAATTCGCTTTCGAGAAGTTGCTCAGGGATCGCCGCACAGTTGATTGCAACGAAACTCTTCCCATTGCGCTGGGAGTAATTGTGGATGGCCCGGGCGACGAGTTCTTTTCCCGAACCGCTTTCCCCCGTGATCATTACCGGTGCATCCGAGAGGGAAACTCGGCCGACCATTTTGAAGACCTGACCCATGGCATCGGATTTTCCAACGAGCGAGTCTTGGTGCTCCTCGACGGTCAATTGAGGTTTGGCAGAGGTTGCGGCCTTCATTTCCCTTTGAGCCTTGAGGGCGCCGTCGATGACGGCTCGGAGGTTGAAGGGTAGAGTTTCTTTCCGGACGAAATCGAATGCCCCGAGTCGCATCGATTCGATAACGGCCTGAGTGGTTCCGAAGGCGCTCGTGATGACAACGATGGCGTTGGTGTCTCGTTGGCGGATGCGCGCGGTCAGCTCCATGCCCCCGATGGGGCAGAGGTGTGTTTCGACCATGAATACATCCGGTTTTTCCCTCATGTAGAGGCGGTATGCTTCTTCGGAATCCTCGGAGGTCAGGACTCTGGTGGTGGGGGAGGTGAGTTGGTTACACGCCCACTCGAGGAAATCGGAATCAGGATCGGCGATGAGGATGGTTTGAGGACGGGCCATGATGGTTTTAGGGTGGGTGGGCTAGATGCCTCCGTAACGGCGTTGTCTGCGTTGGAATTCCTCTATGGCTTCGAGAAGGTCGAGCTTTGTGAAATCAGGCCAGAGCTTTGGTGTTACGTATAATTCGGTGTAGCTCAACTGCCAGAGCAGGAAGTTGGACAGGCGCATCTCGCCGGAGGTTCGAATGAGCAGATCTGGGTCAGGCCACTGGCTCGTGTAGAGGTGTTGACGGAGATGTTCTTGGGTGAACTCCCCAGGTTGGAGACGTTTGTTGGCGACAGACTTACAGATTTCTCGGATGGCATCTTCAAGCTCGGCTCGACCGCTGTAATTGAGGGCGAGAATGAGGGTTAGGCCGGTGTTGGTTTCCGTCTGGCGGATCGTTTCTTGGAGGGCCCTTTGAGCGTTCGAGGGCAGTTCGTGGAGGCGCCCGATGGCTTGCAGGCGAACGTTGTTTGACTGAAGTGATGGAAGTTCTTGGTTAAGAAAGTGTTCCAAAAGACCAAAAAGAGCAGATACCTCCTCCTTTGGGCGCTTCCAGTTTTCGGTCGAGAACGCGTAAACGGTGAGAAATTCGATCCCTAGTTCACAACAGGCCTCTGTGACACGCCTCACGGTTTGCGCGCCGGCCTGATGGCCTTCGACGCGAGGCAATCCACGGGTGCGAGCCCAACGGCCGTTGCCGTCCATGATTACCGCCAAGTGTCTAGGCACGACGGGCTTCTGAAAAACAGAAGCGAGGTCATCAGAGAATGCTACAGGTTCGACGGTCATTCGGATCGCGTCGAGTGTAGCAAATTGACCAATTTTTACACCAATTTGCTTAGAGAAGGATCGTCTGCTCTCGGTTCGGGCCTACGCTTGCAATGACCAGTTTTGCTCCGGAGAGTTCGGCAATTTTGAGCAGATAGCTCCTCGCATTATCGGGAAGACGATCCCATTCCCGAATGTCCTCCGTGGGTGTTTTCCAGCCTGGAAGCTCGGTGTATACAGGCTCGCATGCAGCGAGTTGCACGTAGTCCATCGGCGGGGTTTCAAGTAACTGTCCGTTCAATTTGTAGTGCGTGCAGACTCGGATAGAGTCGAGGGAATCAAGCCCGTCGAGGTTAGTAACGGCCAGATCGTCTATTCCATTGATCATCCCGGCGTAACGGACGGCAACGGCGTCGAACCAGCCACAGCGCCGAGCACGGCCGGTCGTGGAACCGAATTCGCGACCCATCCCGTGGAGCATATCGCTTAGAGGTTCATCTTCGGTGGGGAATGGACCTTCGCCAACGCGAGTGGTGTAAGCTTTGATGACGCCAAGGACGCGATCGATCCGGTGAGGAGGGACTCCGGAGCCAGTGCAGGCGCCGCCTGCGGTGGTATTGGAAGAGGTGACGTAAGGGTAAGTGCCGTGATCGATGTCGAGGAAGGTGCCTTGTGCGCCCTCGAAGAGTATCTCCTTTTTATTTCTGACTGCTTCATGCAGATAGACCACTGTATTTGCGACGAAGGGGCGCAGCAGTTCTGCGGCTGCAGATACTTCTTTCAGAACGGTTTGGAAATCTAGTCCTTCAATTCCATAAGTGGCCAGAAGGGCATTGTTTTCGCTAATTCTGGCTGCGAGTTTCTCGGACAGGACAGCTGGTTGAAGGAGGTCTGCAACGCGAAGTCCGACACGGGCGATCTTGTCGCCGTAGGCCGGGCCGATGCCTCGCTTAGTGGTGCCGATTTTGCCGCTGCCACGGGCGATCTCTCGAGCTTCGTCGAGTTTGCGATGGTAGGGGAGCACGAGGTGTGCGGCGTCACTGACCATCAAATTTTCCGGGGTCACGGAGATTCCTTTTGCGCGGAGCCCTTCGATTTCACCAGCAACGGCTACGGGATCGAGGACGACGCCATTTCCGATGACGCACTTGGTTCCTGGGCGGAGGATGCCGGATGGGATGAGGTGAAGGACGTATTTGGTGCCTCCAACGATGACGGTGTGACCGGCATTATTGCCGCCTTGGCTGCGGACGACGATCTCGGCTTTTTCGGTGAGAAAGTCGATGATTTTGCCTTTGCCTTCATCGCCCCATTGGGCGCCTACGAGGATGGTGTTGGCCATGGAATCGGTGGGATGAGTGTGTTAACCGGGTCGCGCCTTTTGTCCTTTTTGGAGACAGGCGCAAAGGGGCCGAAATTAAGGGCAGTGATGGAAAGTGCAAAGCAAAACGGGAGAGGTGAGGGTCTTCGGGTGAGTTTCCGAGGCTCCCGCGTTTTTGCGTTTGCGCTTTGAGCGCTGGGTCGGAGAATTGACGTTTTCGTTAGACCCAAAAAAGACATGAGCATTCCAAAAGTACTGGTGGCGGATCCGATTTCGGAGACAGGTGTGGCTGAATTGGCTGAAGGCAAGCTGTTGCACGTGGACGTGCTGACGGGTAAGACCGAGGCGGAGTTGTTGGAGATTATCGGGGAGTATTCAGGCCTCGTGGTCCGGAGTCAGACAAAGGTTACAACCCGGTTGTTGGATGCGGCGCATCAATTGAAGGTAGTGGGTCGCGCTGGGGTTGGGGTCGACAATGTGGACGTGGAAGCCGCAACCAAGCGTGGGGTGATTGTGATGAATACCCCGGGTGGAAATACTGTCTCTACGGCGGAGCACGCCTTTTCGCTGTTGATGTCTATTTCCCGAAACATTCCTCAGGCGGATGCATCGGTGAAGGCGGGAAAGTGGGAGCGTAAAAAATTTGAGGGCGTAGAGCTCTATGGCAAGACGTTGGGAGTATTAGGAATGGGGCGAATCGGCGCCGAGGTTTCCAAACGTGCGATAGCCTTTGGGATGCGCGTTCTGGCTTACGATCCGTACCTGGTTCCGGCGCGAGCGAAGTCCCTCGGTGTTGAGCTTGTTGAGCAATTGGATGATCTGATCCCACAGGCTGACTACCTGACGGTTCACATGCCTTTGACGCCTGAGACAAAGCACATGATTAATCGTGAGCGCATTGCTAGCGCCAAGAAGGGCGTGCGCATCATCAACTGTGCAAGAGGCGGTCTGATTGACGAGGCGGCTTTGTTTGAGGCGCTCAAGACCAAGCAAGTTGCTGCCGCAGCGCTCGATGTGTTCGAGGTGGAGCCTCCGCCTGCGGAATTTCCGCTCCGTGAACTCAGCAATGTGGTGTTTACACCTCATTTGGGAGCCTCTACGGCGGAGGCTCAGGAGAGCGTAGGAATTGAGGTCGCGCAGCAGATCCGCGCAGCATTGTTGCAGGGTGAAATCGTCAACGCTGTGAACATGCCGAACGTGGACGGCAAGACGCTGGCTCAAATTGGACCGTATATCGGGCTCGGCGAAAAGTTGGGACGCTTTCTATCCCAGATTGTGACGAAGCGTTGCGACTCTCTGAACATCAATTTTCAGGGCAAGATCAATGAGGTAAATACAAAGCCTGTTTCCCGTGCTGTTCTTCTAGGTTTCCTTCGTCAGGCGGGTGGTACTGAGGTTAATCAAGTGAATGTTGTGGGATTTGCCCAACAACTGGGATTGAAGACGAGCGAGTCGAGCGAATCGACCTCAGCGGATTTTGCGGAGTTGATCGAATTGACGGCGACTGGTGAAGGGGGATCGGCTTCCGTCGCAGGTACTTTCTTTGGGAGCACGCCTCGAATTGTGAAGATCAACGGACGGCATGTGGAGGCAAAGCCGGAAGGCGTTGTTTTCACATTTGAGAACAAGGATCGTCCCGGCATTGTCGGGGAAATTGGGACGCTTTTTGGACGACATGGAGTGAATATCGCAAGTATGTCGCTTTCCCGAAACGAAGTTGGTGGCCGCGCTTTGACGGTGCTCAATCTCGATTCGGTTCCCGGGCCTGAACTTTTGAAGGAATTGCTCGCGAATCCTGATATTTATTCCTGTCAGACGGTGAATCTAGGGGCCTAATTGTGAATATCCGGATCGCGTCGGAAGTTCCCTCGGGGAGCGGAGTTTTGGTGCGGTTGGTGGCGAAGGAGGAGTGCTCAAAACTTTCTCCAGCCCCGACTTCAAAGGAGTTTTCCGCCGCGGTTGGATCGGTCCTTTCTGATCGCTCCAATGGGGTTCTCTACGTTGGGATTGGAGACCAATCAAAAATTGACGGTCCGAGCATCCGCAGGGCGGTTAGTTCCGCTGCACTGATAATTCGCAAGTTAGGGAAGGAAAAAGCGGCGCTTTTACTTGGTGACAGGGTTGGTTTTGCGGAGGAGGCGGTGGAGGGTTTTGTGCTTGGAGGATACCGTTACGAGGCTTTTTTGCCGGAAAGGCGGCGAACATCGGCGGTTTCGAGTTTAGCGGTGGTGGTGGGCAAAGAGTCCGTAGGCACGGTCCGTAAGGCTGTTTTTCGAGGTCAAATCCTCGGGGATTCAGCCAACATGGCACGCGAAATTGCGAACACTCCGGGGAACTTGCTTTATCCGGAGACGCTTGTGGAAAAGGCCAGAGGACTCTGTCGCAGACGGGGTCTTAAATTCCGCGTATTGGATGCTACTGGGCTCAAAAAGGGCGGATTTGGAGGGATTTTGGCGGTCGGAGGTGGCAGTGCTCGGGGCCCTCGGTTACTCGCCATAGAGCATCGTGGCGGACGGAAAGGGGAACATCCTTTGGTGCTTGTGGGAAAGGCGATTACGTTTGATTCAGGCGGGATATCGATCAAGCCGGCCGCCGGCATGGAAGAGATGATTTTCGACAAGTGTGGTGGAATGGCGGTTCTGGGTGCCATGGATGCGATTGCGGCACTTGGGGTTAAGCGAAACGTTGTTGGGATTTTGGCGGCTGCCGAGAATATGCCCAGTGGAGAAGCGTACCGGCCTGGGGACATTGTGACCATGTATGATGGAACGACAGTTGAAGTCGTGAATACCGATGCCGAGGGCCGGATGGTGCTCGGGGACGCTCTGGGATGGGCCATTCGCGAATTCAAGGCGGGTAAGATGATTGATTTGGCAACACTAACAGGCGCTTGCGGAGTGGCCTTGGGAGAGCATGCAGCGGGGCTTTGGAGCAACGAGGCGGCATTCATTGAGGAAGTCCAAGAAGCGGCGTCTCAGTCGGGCGAAAGAGTGTGGCCGATGCCGTCTTTTGAGGAGTATGGGACCCAAATTCGGAGTTCTGTTGCGACTTTGAAGAATAGTGGGGGGTGGTTGGGAGGGGCCTGCACGGCGGCGGCGTTTCTCCGTTCTTTCGTGGGCGCGACGCCATGGGCTCATCTGGATATTGCCTACACCTCCCACCGTTCTAAGGATCAAGAGGGGTTGGCATCCGGAGCAACCGGTTTTGGCGTGCGCACCTTGGTCCGGCTTGCGGAGAGCGTTTAGGGAAGAAAAAAGGGCGGGGGATAGACAGCTGAACCTGTGTGAGGTGGATGTTTGATTTTAGCCCAAACCCGCAATGGAACGACGATAAGCGGCCGTTGTGATTTGTTTGATCCCTAGTGGTGCGAGTGTTCTGACGAACGAACTGTTTTTTTAGGCTTCTCTCCGCTTCAGCTTTCGAGACATTCCGATGCCATGAACCCCCTCGCACGATTCCAAATCTCCATTCTCTTTTTCGTCCAATTTTTCATCTGGGGAACTTGGGGTGTGTCCATGGGTACATGGATGAATGGGCTTGGCTTCACGGCCCCTCAAATCGGGACGGCTTTTGGGGCGACATCGGTTGCCGCGATGATCTCGCCGTTTATCGTAGGACCGCTTGCCGATCGTTTCTTTTCGGCTCAGCGCGTTTTAGGGGTCTTACATTTGCTTGGAGGAATTCTTTTATTCGCAGCCTCCAAGACGACTACTTTCGCGGGCTTTTATGGTCTCTTGATTGCGCACACCCTATGTTACATGCCGACTTTAGCGTTGGTGAACACGGTGGCGTTTTCGCAAATGAAGGATGCTGCTCAGAGCTTCGGCAGCATCCGTGTGATGGGTACCTTTGGCTGGATTGCCGCGGGATATTTGATTGGAACGCGTCATTTGGGAGCGAGCTCGACGCAGTTCGTAATCGGATCCGCTGTTTCGATTTTTCTTGGGATCTACTCGTTTTTCTTTCTTCCGGATGTGCCGCCGAAGGCCAAGGGTGAGCCGGTTAATTTTCGGGCGATTATTGGGCTGGACGCGCTGGCCCTTTTCAAAGACCCGTCTTTTGCTGTTTTTGCAATTGGCTCATTTTTAATCTGCATCCCGCTCGCTTTTTATTACTCGGGCGCGGAGCGGTTTTTGACCCAGACGGGAATTCTGGAAGCCCCTTGGAAGATGACCTTTGGGCAGATGAGCGAGGTTCTATTCATGCTGATTTTTCCAATCATGTTCTCTCGGTTAGGGGTTAAGAAAATGCTGGTTCTGGGGATGGCATGCTGGCTGGCGCGTTACCTTTGCTTCGCTTACGGTGCGCCTCAGGGAACTGGTTTTTGGTTGCTAATGTTGGGCATTGTTTTGCACGGCCCATGTTTCGATTTCTTCTTTGTGACCGGGCAGATTTACGTGGACCAATGCGCTCCAGTTCAGATCCGTTCGGCCGCGCAGTGCCTCATCGCGTTCATCACTTACGGAGCCGGCATGTTGGTGGGATCGATCACGCAGGGTTACGTCCTGAAGGCCCATACGCTGCCTGATAATTCCATAAACTGGTCCCCTACGTGGATCATCCCGGCGGTGGGATCCGGTTTCATCATGCTCGCGTTCCTCGCGCTCTTCAAAAGCCCACGTAAAGTCGAAGCGAAATAACTTCTGCGATCGAAGCGGGGGCGACAGGCGCGTTGAAGTGGAGCGACACCGCAATCATCCCTTTGATCCCTAGCTCATTTGTAGGATCAGGCGGAGAGAGTCCAATCGAACCCGGGCGGATGCAAGGGCGCTTCGAAGAGATTCCTTTTCCTGGCGCAATGAATTCAGTTCTTCAGGGCGGATGTGGTCATTGATCGCTTGCAGGCCTTCCAAGCGTTCGATTTCACGCTGGAGCTGGGTATCCATGGAGGCTGTGGCCTCAATGACCAATCGATTCATTCGATCTGTGGCAAGGGCCTGTGACTTCTCAAGCATTGCGGGTAGTAGCTTGCGTTTGACGGCACCCTTATCCAAGAGTTTGGAGACCTCGCCCTCTTCGAGCGGAACCTCCGAAAGGAGATCCTCTTCGCTTAAATCGGCAAGTGCATGGTCGACTAGCATCCGAATAGGCGTTGGGGGAAGGAATCGGTCCAAATGGAGGGCAGGCGGTGCAACGCATTCGAGAACGAAATAGCACTCGAGTAGCAGTCCTTCTTGTCCGGCGTCCTTCCAAACTCCGAAGGCTGCATTCCCAGCTTCGCTTGAAAGGAGAAGATCAACCGCGCCTAGCACACTCGGATGGTCGGGTGTCAGAAATGCCAGATCCTCGCGGCTGAGTGCCCTCGCCCTTTGAAAGGTGAGTGAAAGACCTGCTTCAGTCACTCCGGGAAAGGCTTCTTTTAGAAGGTGCCCCGGCGTGAGTAGATAGCTGCGTGTTCCTTTTTCTAGGAACTCGATGTTCACGCCGAAATAATCTGCTAATCGGATAAAGTACGACTCGAATGCAGAGTCCTCATCTGAGGACTGGATTTGCTCGATGGTGGCGTTGGCTTTCTCCGCGCGACAGGAGTTTAGTTCCAAAAGACGGTCTTGTCCGCGCTGCAGTTTTCCGGTGATTTTCGAGGCGATCGTTTTTGTTTTGGTGATGAATGCGCGAAGAACTTTGGTGTCAAACTCGCTCCGGAGTGCGGTGAGTTCGGGCGCGAGCTCAGCGGCGATCTGTGAAGCACCGTGAACGTTTTTTTCAAAGGCATTGAGACCTTCATGGTACCATCGAGCAAGGATTTCACCTTGAGATTCTGGGACGTAAGGAACGTGAATATGGATAGTCTCTGTTTGGCCAATGCGATCCAAACGACCGATGCGTTGCTCCAGAAGTTCGGGATTTTCAGGGAGATCAAAAAGAACAAGGTGATGTGCGAACTGGAAGTTGCGTCCCTCACTTCCGATTTCCGAGCAGATGAGAATGCGTGCGCCTTCAGGCTCAGCGAAAAAAGCGGCGTTTCGGTCACGTTGTATCAACGTTAGGCCTTCGTGAAAGATTGCTGCAGCGACATTGATCTCCTCCAAAAGCATTTGGTGAATGCGTTCAGCAAGCTTCCGGCTTTCACAGATTAGGAGGAATTTTTCATCTGGATTTTCTCTCAAGAGAGTAGCAACCCACTTGACCTTTAGTGCGTCCTCTTCGAGTCCTTTGACTGATTTTAGTTTATGAAGAAGCGCCTTTCGCTCCGGAAAACCATGCAAGGCAGCGCGAGTATTGCGGAACATCACGCGTCCAGTGCCAAAGGAATCGAGGAGCGCGGAGACGAGGTTGGATTGTGCATCTGGAGCCCCTGCAGTCAGGGCTGCCGCATGACGTTTGAGATGGGGGGAGCGTTTTCCAAAAAGGGAAGTGTCCTTTGCAGAGAGAGGCTTTCCATTTAGGAGGGCATCAAGAGATTCAGCGACGGCTTCGTAATGTTCCGCCTCCTTTTGGAAGGCGCCAAGATCGCTGTAACGATTTGGGTCAAGCAGTCGTAGTCTTGCAAAATGACTTTCCGGTCCGAGTTGCTGAGGTGTCGCGGTTAGAAGGAGGAGCCCCTGCGTTTTGCTGGCGAAGGCTTCAACGAGATTATACTCCGTGCTGGGTTCTGCGGCGCTCCAACGCAGATGATGTGCCTCATCCACTACGAGGAGATCCCAGCCAGCCTCGAGTGCCTGATGCGCTCGGTCTGGATGGCCTGAGAGAAATGCCAGACTGCAAATAACCAGTTGGTTCTCCAGAAAAGGATTGGTTCCAGGTTGCGCTGATTCAATGGCCTCGCAGCGATCGAGGTCAAAGATGCTAAAGAGCAGGTTGAAGCGACGCCACAGCTCTACGAACCATTGGTGAATGAGTGGTTCTGGGAGCAGGATCAGGATGCGTGCGGCGCGCCCGGTGAGATGAAGGCGGTGCAGAATGAGGCTCGCCTCGATCGTTTTACCCAAACCCACCTCATCGGCGAGCAGAACGCGGGGAATCAGGCGCGAGGCGACTTCGTTTGAAATATAGATTTGGTGTGGGATCAGGTCGACCCGGCCTCCTAAAAAGCCTCTGGCTGGGGCGCGAAGAATCTCAGTACGGCGGAATAGAGTTTCTGCACGCAGTTCAAAAATACGGTTCTCGTCGACCTGACTTCCGAGCAGTCGGTCCTCTGGTTTACTGAAGCTAATGGTGTCGGAGAGGTGTGCCTCCGGAATGTCTCGGCCAGCTGCGTGATAAGTGATTAATCCCCCGGACTCGGATAGGGATTCTACGACAAGATTTTCTCCGCTATGGAGTTTAATACGGTCGCCTTCCTTGAACTGGACCCGGCGTAGTGGGGCACTCTTGAGTGAGTACTGGCGGTGTTCATTCGCAGCTGGGAAAAACATTTCCACGCGGCTGAATTCAGCTTTGAGGACGATCCCGAGGCCGAGCTCGGGTTCACTGTCGCTCACTAAACGTTGTCCTGGGATCGCTTGGCCTTGTTCCATGAAAAAGGCGGGAATGATAGGGGGCTGCCGCCTGCCGAGGAAGCTACTTTCGCACCGACGTCGTTGTCCTTGGCTACTGGGATGCGGGGTTGGGAGGGGGTGCGAAGTCGGCTATTTTGTTAGCCAATCGTGGATTCCAAAGTCGCAGCGCTCCATCATCTCCGCCCGCAATCAATGAGAGTCCGTTGAGAGGGGATGCGATGGCGTTCACAAATGAGCCGTTCTCAGATAGGGTTTTGGAAACGGTTCCGTTGATTCCAATCACGCGTATCTTGCCGTCGCCCGAGGCGGCAATGAATTGGGAGCCACCGGAAAGGAACTGGACGGAAGTGACTTCCTTCTCTGCACCATCGACGTTCTTCTTTCGGGTTCCAGTGGCGACGTCCCAGATTTTGATGGAGTTGTCTGCACCGCCCGTAACGATTGTTCTGGAGTCGGGGCTCCAGCCGACGCTGAGGACATGATGGGTGTGACCTTCAAGAGAGCGAACCGATTTGAGGGTTTCGATGTTGATAATCCGCGCTGTTTTATCAGCCCCTCCTGACACTAAAAAGGTTCCATCTGGGGAGAATGAAAGACTCAAGACGGTGTCGGAGTGGATAGCTTCTATTTTCTTTGGCTCGGCATCGAGCTCGTGCGTTTTCCAAATAAGAACGTCGCCGTCACGAGAAGGGTCTCCCGTTCCCACAGCGAGTTGTTTTCCATCCGAGCTAAATGCGATGGCGAGAAGACGGTCTTGGAAGAGCTTCGGCGATTTTCCGTCGCCGATTGTTTTGAGGCTAACCCATTTCTCAGCGGGATTCCATCGCCACACTTTTCCATCAGATCCAACGGCTCCGATGGAGTCCGCTGTGGAAAAAAGGGAGTGGATGTTGGAGGAGGGTGAGGCTTGGGGGGCAATTGTTTTGATCAGCAAGCCAGACAGGGTTCCTCTCATCTGCGCAATGCCCGAGGCATGTCCGATGAGGACTGCGTCATGATCTTCGGCGAATTTGATAGACGTAATGGCGGGTGCATCGTCGAAAGACTTCTGGGATCTTTCGACCTGAGCGAGGGCATCGGCCCTGAGTTTTTCGATCCGGAGTAATTCCTGTTTCGTTTTGGATGCAGCTTCGATGGCCAATTTCTCATCACTCGCCGATAAGTTCAGCTCTAACTCTGCGAGTTCTTTCGCCTTGGCTGCTTTTTGTAATTCATCGCGAGCCGTGTCATTTTTCTTTTGAGCGGCATCGAGTGCATCTTGAGCTGCCTTTCGCGTGACTGTGAGAGCAGCCTCTTTTTTCTCCGGAGTTTCCGTTGAGGTGGCTGCTGGCTGTGTTTGGAC
>CANFNA010000052.1 GCA_947448395.1 Chthoniobacteraceae bacterium | reverse complement strand
GGCAACCTCCTGCTAGTGAAGAATGGCCCCGTTGACATCCGCCTGCCAAGACGCTCCAGCATGACAGCCTTCGTTTCCAAAGACGACGGTAAGACTTGGGGTCAAGGGCTGCTGCTCGATGACCGCGCTTCAGTCTCGTATCCGGATGGATTCCAAGGCCCTGATGGCATGATCCACATTGTCTACGACTGGAATCGCCATACAGACGCCGAAATCTTGTTAACTAGATTCACCGAAGAAGACATCACACAGCAGACAAAGCTCACACCCTCGCTCGTTAACAAGGCTCTAAAGACCCCGCACCCCGAGCTCGGCGGGCACTCTATCAGACCTTCCGCGAAATGGAGCGCTCAGGGCCTTGAAGACGCCAAGCAGGACCGGCAGAGCATCCCTTACGACGGGTTCACGCCAAACCGCATGGTCTGCGACACCACCCTCCGTGAGCTCCCCGATAAATCCTGGATCCTATTTATGCTCGCCGGCGGCGACACAGAGCCCTCGCCGCTCAACTACACCGGCGTCACAAGGAGCACCGATGAGGGTAAGACGTGGACGCCGCTCAATACCTTCGATGTCGGATTCCCGCGTGAAGGCCCGACGATCGGGCAAGGTCCGACTGAAGTTCTCGTCCACAAGGAACACGCCACCCTCTTTTTCTCCACGCACTCGAAGCACTGGGCCAATGACTGGCGGTCTTGGTATCTGACTAGCGAGGATTCGTTCCATACTTGGAGCAAGCCCTTCGAGCTGCCGGGCCGACTGAAAGAACGCACTTTTATACGCCCATCTATGACCACGCGAGATGGTCGCATCATGCTGCCATTCCAACATTACGTCGGGCCAGAATCCGAGAAGGACAAGGCCCCGCTGGATCGTGCCTTTACGAACCCACGAAACGGGGTGCTCATCAGTGCCGACGGCGGTAAGACATGGTCAGAACACGGTAACGTGCGCCTGACGCCGAATGACCGCTACTTCGGATGGGCTGAGAATACGCTATTTGAACGCACCGACGGTACCATCGTGATGCTCATCCGTGCCGATAAGCTCGGTGGCTTTCTCTATGAAGCCGTATCAAAGGATGGTGGCTTGTCCTGGCCCGAATTTGCATCGGTCACCGAGATCCCGAATCCGGGCAGCAAGGCAACACTCTTTCCGCTCGGCGGAAACTCCGTCGCCTTGCTCCACAATCCAAACTCAAAGCGCCGCGCCCCGCTAGCCCTATGGATCAGTTTCGACGGTATGAAGACTTGGCCCTATCAGCGCGTGCTCGTCGAGGAGGCCGGCCCTGACCCGAATTATCCCGGAAAACTGATGAAGGGGTCTCTAAATTATCCAGACGGCTTCGTCAGCGGCGACCGGCAGTGGCTTCACTTTGCTTTCGACGATGCACGCCATCGCGCCGTGCACTACAGCGCGAAGCTTCCTCCTCTACCAAACCCAAAGCCATAATGTTCAGATGCACGAAACCAGACTCTTTCCGGAATCTCTCCGACAGCGCATTCATCAATGCGGGGTCCTTGCGGTCGTTGTCATTGAAGACCCTCGCGATGCAGAACCTCTTGCCGATGCGCTATTAGAAGGAGGCATCCATTCCATAGAGCTGACTTTACGCACGCCGACCGCTCTAGATTCTCTGAAGCTCATCGCAGGTCGATTTCCCGAAATGCTCGTCGGCGCGGGAACCGTTCTGTCCCAAGATCAAGCCTCAGCTGTTCGAGACGCCGGCGCGGCGTTTGCAGTCTCGCCCGGAACCAATCCGAGGGTCATCGCGAGAGCCGCTCAAATCGGACTCCCTTTCGCACCCGGAATCTCCACACCAACGGACATCGAATTAGCAATCCAAGAGGGCTGTGCGGTCATGAAGTTCTTCCCCTGCGAGGCTTGCGGTGGTTTGAAATACCTGCAGCAAATCCAAACCCCCTTTGAGCATCTTGGAGCCCAGTTCATTCCTCTTGGCGGGATTCATGCCGAAACGATGGACGCGTATCTTCAGCAGGACTTCGTTCTGGCGCTCGGCGGATCTTGGATTGCGAACAAGGAGACCATTCGAAAGAAAGACTGGAGCATCATCACTCAAAACGCACGGGAGGCCATTTCGCGTGTTCACGCCGTCCGAGGGATTTCATCATGATTAGAGTCGTTACGTTCGGGGAAATTATGGGCCGTATGGAGGCCCCTGGATTCAAGCGCTTCGCACAGGCGATGCCCGGAAGTTTGAATGTCACATTTGCAGGTGCAGAGGCTTCGATTGCCCAATCCATTGCGTATTTGGGAGGCGAAGCTTCTTTTGTTACGGCACTTCCAGCGAACGCGATTGCTGATGCCTGTGTCGCGAGTCTCAGGGCTTTTGGGGTGAACACCCAACACATCCTCCGAACACAAGAGGGACGTCTTGGGCTGTATTTTCTAGAGAAGGGAGCCAACCAGCGACCTACCCAAGTGCTCTACGACAGGGATGGCTCTGCGATCTCTCAAGTCCAGCTGGGGGCTTTTAAATGGAACACAATCCTCGCGCAGGCGGATTGGTTTGTCCTCTCAGGAATCACTCCAGCCCTTTCACGGAGCGCGGCCGAAGTTTGTAAAGAAGCACTGGCCGTGGCTTTTGAAATGGGAGTTAGCGTGGCGATCGATTTGAATTACAGGAGCAAACTTTGGCGCTGGGATCCACTCTTAGGCCCTCGAGATCTTGCAACCAAAACAATGCGAGATCTCCTGCCATTCGCAGACCTCTTAATCGGAGGAAAAGAAGATGCAGAGGCACTTCTTGGAATTGCCGAAAACACTCCTCTTGAGGCCGCTTCGCAGATTTGGAAGAAGACCTTTCCAAGACTGCGGCACGTCGCGACAACGCTTCGCGAACATGTGTCAGCGTCTCATAATAATCTCGGCGGCATGCTTCACGTTTGTGAGTCGAACACTTTCTTCTACGCCCCTGCACTTAAGGAACTTTATCTAATCCCACAGATTGTTGACAGAATTGGGACGGGGGATGCATTTACGGCAGCTTTAATTTTTGCCCTATCAACGCCCTCTCTTAGCGAACCACAAAAAGCGATCAGCTTTGCGACCGCAGCTGGGTGCCTCGCGCACTCCATTGAAGGGGATCAAAACTTCAGCACACGCGAAGAAATTGAATCGCTCCAGAATGGAGAAACCTCTGGGCGAGTCCGACGCTGATAAAAGCCCCTTTCGAGCCGCTTTAAAGCCTGACAGCCCCCCGCTGAAATAACTTCATCCGGTAAGATCTAGGCGTCTCTCCAGTCTCACGCTGAAATTGCTGCACGAAATCCGACTGATCAATAAACCCGTACTTGATGGCAATATCCTCGAACTTGTTTTGCGCATCCACCAGATCGTGGCAGGCCAAACGAACTCGAGTTCGCCGGAGATAATCTTCAGGGGAAAGCTTCAGCTCTTTGGCGAAGAGCTCTTCTAACTCAGAAAGCGAGGCTCCCGCGAGTTCTGCGAGCTTCTGAAGGTCCAGCGGCTCTGTAAAATGAGAGCGGATGTGCGCGAGGGCAGTGAGAAGCGTGGAACTAAGGTCTTCCGCTTGCTTCTCAGCCACATGCTGAGTGAACCCCACCGTGCCAATGATCTGACCCTCGGAATCGCGCACTGGAAGTTTCGTCACCGAAATGGTCCTCGCAAGGTGGTCCGCGCCTGTCACCTGTTCGATGCGACCTATGACCGGTTGTCCATGGAGCACCTTTTCGTCATCTTCGCGAAATTTGTCCGCTAATTCTTTGGGGGATAAATCGTAGTCCGTTTTTCCAAGAATATCTAAGGGGTTCTTCGTCTCGGAGTACTGCGCGATCATCGCATTGTTCGCCCATTGAAAGGCGCCAGTCCGATCCTTCATCCAGACTCTAATCGTTTCTGTTTGGTCGAGCAAATCTAACAGCGTGAGTGCACCACGGAATGCAAGAGGTCTATCCCGCAGGATTTGTTGGTTGTTCTTTCCCATAACCTAATTGGATGCCGATTTATCGAAGTTAACGGCTTTCTATACTCACTTAAGGGGCGCCTCGTATCCCGAGGCGGGTTTTCCATCAGGACCCAATTTTTGGCAAACCCACAAAAGCCCCCTTGCAACCAGATCCAGATATTCACTGCTCTCTACGACTAAGTTTCCGTGTCCGAGAGTCGTTGAAAAAGTTCGCACTCCGGAAACTTTATTCACCCAAATCACAGGGTTCTGAGCCTTGGCCTGCTCACTATAAACCGAGCCTAAAACCGTTGCCGAGTCCCACAGCTTTTCGACTCGATAAAGCTCATCTTTTTCTGGAGTCGTCCACGAGGCTGGAAATCCCATCATCACTGGGTGAGTCCCCTCAACAGCCTTCACCTCAAGTACGGCCGCCTTCTCGTGGAAAGTGCTCTTTACCCCGATCAATTCTCTCCAGAGATCAGCGGCCTCCGACATGCGGTAACTGTGCATGGCGCAGTGCAAGAAGACCGCCGGAACCCCCGCCTGATGGGTCTTCGATATTTTACCAAGGAGATCAGCATCTTTGACCGCTCCATAGCATTCATCATGGACGATCACATCGAAGCCAGCAGCCCAATCTGCCTTAGCGTAGGCTGAGGACACGTGATTTCGCTCCGCTGCTACATCTTTCCCGTCCACTAACTGTACGTCGTGAATGATCGTCCACTGCACCGAGAGTCTCTTCGAGAGGCCCTCCGAAATAGTCCGCGTTTGATTCGTGTAATCATGGCAGCAACCTCCTGCAATGAGCAGGGCACGGATTGGTTTCGGCGTCTCAGCGCCAAGAACTCCGGAGAAGCCCACAAGTGACAGGAGTGATAAGAGTAGAGTGCGCAGTTTCATTGAGGGTATGCGAAAGGATACTGACAGGGTTCGGCTCTTTTTCAACGCGCAGCTATGCCCATACAGACCAAGGAGGTTCGGTTTTGCGTCGAATCTAGGCCTCATGGCTGGTTGCATCCTTATTCTGCCAGCCCCTTATGAAAACCGCACCTTTCGTCTCGCAACTCTGCCTCACTGTTCTTGTTTGTATTGCTAAGCTGCATGCTCAGACTTCCACGCCCTTGAGTGAAACCGCTATCCACTCGCCTCCGGCGCCCAAGTGGAAAAAGTTGGTGGCCTCCGAGTCCCAGCCAACAGGACTCAAACTGAGCCGAAAGATTTTGGCAGAATATCCCGAGCACACCGTTGAGCTGCTAATTTATACGCCGGAGGCTCCAGGACTATATCCGGCAATCCTCGACATTCACGGCGGCGGTTGGAGTCAAAGACAAATCGAATCGGACAGAGTCATGATGGAACGTATTGCTCAACGCGGTTTCATCACGGCGCTCGTCGCATACCGCATCTCAGGTGAAGCGCCTTATCCTGCCGCCCTGCACGATTGTAAATCTGCGGTTCGCTTTCTCCGAGCAAACGCCAAAGAACTCCACATCATCCCCGAAAAAATCGCGGTCATGGGAGGCTCCGCTGGGGGACATCTTGCTGCACTAACGGCTATGACGTCTGGAAAATCCGAATTTGAGGGATCTGGTCCGCATCAGGGAACGGACAGCGCCGTGCAAGCATGCATTGTGATGGCTGCGTCGCAGGATCTTTTCGAGGCCAACCAAAAGCTCACCAACGCCAATGCGCACGCGTTCTTCAAAGCATCTTGTTCCGAAAACCCCGAGCTCTTTCGCCAAGCTTCTCCAGTCACCCACATTCGAGCGGGAGTCCCTCCCATCATTTTCATCGAAGGCGAAAAGGATACTTTGAAAATCGGCAGACAAGAATCCATGGACAAGCTACGAGCTCTCGGAATCGAGACGGGCCTTTATACGCTCAAGTTGGCTCCCCATCCTTTTTGGATGAGCGACCCTTGGTGCGCTGAGACGGTCGAGATCGCGACTCGTTTTTTTGGAAAACACCTCGGCGGCGTTCAGCCTCTCATCCCAGATTAGCCAATTAGACTGGTGTAGCTGTGATTCAACTGACTTGCGAGAGGTCGGCGCTCCTCGGGCGCGCTAGCAAATCGCGATAGTGGCAGTGCTCGGGGTTTTCAAGTTTTGGATCCCGTTCGATCACAACAAAGGCCGCTCCTCGGGCTTGATACATCAGCTCCGTGTCACGGACTAAGTTGCCGATGCGAAGGGGCGGCATCCCGCTTTGCGCGGTACCAAGCAGATCCCCGGGGCCTCTGAGCTCCCAATCCGCCTCTGCAATCTCGAATCCATTGGATGTCTTTTCTAAGACATTGAGTTTTTCGATTGATTCAGCGTCTCCATCGCCTGTGAGGAGGATACAATAACTCTTGTGCGTCCCGCGACCGATACGGCCCCTCAGCTGATGGAGTTGAGCCAGCCCAAACCGCTCCGCATTTTCGATGAACATGATATTTGCGTTTGGCACATCAATGCCCACCTCGATGACCGTAGTCGCAACCAACACCTGGATCGTCCCATTTCTAAACCGCTCCATGATGGAGTCCTTCTCTTCAGCGGGAATCCGACCATGTAGAAGAGCACATGTATGGGGTTCTAATAAGATGCGCCATTTTTCAAACTCTGCGGCGGCCGCCTTTGCCTCCAATTTTTCAGATGCGTCAATCAAAGGATAGACCACATAACCCTGTCGGCCCGCGGCAAGATGATCCTTCAAGAACTTCGCCGCTTCCGGAAGTTTGGCGGAATCACGAACCGCGGTGACGATCTTTCCTCGGCCTTTGGGGAGTTCATCCAAGGTTGATACATCGAGATCGCCATAGAGGCTCATCGTTAGCGTTCTGGGAATTGGAGTCGCTGTCATGACCAGCATGTCCGGCATGCGACCCTGATCCTTTAATTTCGCTCGCTGAAGCACACCGAACTTGTGCTGTTCGTCAATCACGGCCAGGCCAAGGCGCGAGAATCCCGCGCCCTCATAAAGAAGCGAATGCGTTCCTACTAAAATATCCGGCTCCATATCCGCCTCCAACCGGACTCGGTCTTTTGCGCCGGACAACAACTCTGCTTGCCACCGGTCATGATCGAATAAGGGTAGGGGGCCCGAGTTCTCCTTCCGATTTCCAGTTCTCAGCGCCACGCGAATGCCGAGTGGCGTGCAAAGCCGCTGAAATGTGAGGTAATGCTGTTCTGCTAGGATTTGCGTCGGAGCCATGAGCGCTGCCTGAAAACCTGCTTCCACGGCAAGGAGCATAACGGAAAGCGCGACAATCGTTTTGCCAGCGCCGACATCTCCATGGAGCAATCGATTCATGGGGCGCTGCGAACCCATATCATCACGAATTTCGTCGATCGCTCGAATCTGAGCCGCAGTCAAAGGAAACGGAAGACTTTCATGCAGGCGTTCCATCAAACTCGACGACGTACTATGCGAAAGGCCAGGCAAAGCCCGCTGCTCCGCTCTTCTTGCCGCTATGCTCAGCTGTATTCCAAAAAATTCAGTCAGCACCAAGTGCCTACGAGCCCGTGATAAAGACTCGAAGCTATCGGGAAAATGAATCTGCCGAAGTGCTTCAGCACGAGACAGACCATCAAGGCTTTTTGGAATGAGAGAAGGGAAATCCGAGGATTGAATCTCTTGGATGGCGCGCCAAATCATTGCCCGCAAAACGCGGGTGGAAAGTCCTTCCGTTGCACGATGGATGGGTGCTATGCGCTCAAAATGAATCGATGTTTCAGCATCTTCCTCCACCACCTCAAAGTCCGGCTGATCCATCGTCACCGATCTTCCACGCCTCTTCGCCTTGCCGTACACGATAAGGCGCTGGCCCGCTGCGATCACCTTCTCAACCCAATACAAATTGAACCACCGGAGCGTGAGTTGCCCTGACAAGGCATGACCCGCGCCGTCCACCAGCACCACCTCGAATAATCGCATTCTGCCGCGCAGTCGCTTGACTGCTGCGCTCTGAACAAACCCACAAAGACAAACCGCCCCTTCCGTTTCGTCGTGGGGAATCCGGTCGAAACGCGTGCGATCCTCCCAGCGTCTCGGAAAATGGAGGAGGAGATCTGCCGCAGTCAAAAGGCCAGCTCGCTCGAGTTGGCGCGCACGCGGCACACCGATCCACGGAATTTCTTTGAGAGGAGCGTCCCACCGCATGGTACAAAAAAGGAGCCGCAGGGAGCGCCGAAAACAAAACGCGTCGCCTGCGGCTCGAGAACAAAGGCTACTTGGAATTTCCTGCGTCCAACTTGGCTTTCACGGCCTCCTCCAACTCAGCGTATAATTCGGCGTTATTCTTCAGAATTTCCTTAGCGGCGTCACGACCCTGCGCTAATTGCGAGCCCTTGTAGGAGAGCCAGGAACCGCGCTTTTCCACAATTCCCTGCTCCAGCGCGAGATCCAGCAATGCCCCAGTCGAGGAGATACCCTCGTTATACATGATGTCGAACTCGGCTTCGGTGAATGGCGGCGCGACCTTGTTTTTGACGATCTTCAACTTCGTACGATTCCCTGTCACCGTACCATCGGCCTGTTTGATTGCGCCAATTCGTCTGATATCACAACGCACGCTGGCGTAGAACTTGAGCGCCTTACCGCCGGGAGTGGTCTCCGGATTTCCGAACATCACACCGATTTTTTCGCGGATCTGGTTGGTAAAAATTACCACCGTGCTGGCCTTCGAAATGAGGGCAGTCAATTTACGCAAAGCGGCGCTCATCAACCGAGCTTGAGCGCCAACAGTCGTATCGCCGATTTCTCCCTCCAACTCAGCTTTCGTGACCAGTGCGGCAACCGAATCGACTACAATGACATCCAGAGCATTCGAGCGCACGAGCGTCTCACAAATGCGAAGTGCCTCTTCTCCTGAGGAAGGCTGGGAGACCAACAAGTCGTCCACATTGACCCCAAGTTTGCGGGCATAAACCGGATCCAAAGCGTGCTCAACATCGATGAACGCGGCAAGTCCGCCGCGCTTTTGCGCCTGCGACACAACGGTCAACGTCAGGGTCGTTTTTCCCGAGGACTCCGGTCCGAAGACCTCGACGATCCGTCCTTTTGGAAAGCCACCAACGCCCAGCGCCCGATCGATCAAAATATTGCCAGTAGGAATGGCTTCCACATCCATGTGCTGGTTAGCACCGAGACGCATGATCGATCCCTCACCAAAATCCTTGTGGATTTGCTGGAGGGCCAAATCGAGGTTTTTATTGCGGGCGGCGATCGCCTTTTGATCTTCGTGAGCTGGTTCCGATTTTTGTGCCATAACGCGGTTATATTGCGAAAAGGCTACACCCGCCCTCAGGGGTGCAAAGTGAATTTGCATCTTCCCTACTCCGGGTGTGTTTCAGCAAATCCCCCAAAGGGGAACAGGCGGGTGGAGGTGGCTAGAATTCGACAATCGCGCGGAGCCCAATCACCCATGCATTGTCGAACTCTCGGGAGGCGCCTGGCCGACTGATCCATTGTAAGTCCGGCTGTAACTTGAGGTAAGACATAATCGGAACCTGATAGGATAGCTCAACAAGGGCTTCGCGCTCGTTACCCACATCACTAAAACGGCTCATTCTATTGCGGGCATAAGCAAGCCCAAGTTGATCCCCCTCAACGGTCAATCCAGAGTAATTAACTCCCGCTTGAAAGCTCCGAGACATTTCATTGCGACTTTCAGGCGCGGTCACCCCACGCAAAAACAACGAGATCCCCTCCTTCGCAGAACCAGATTTCTGCCAAACCGTCTGGTCGAGGACGAAGTAACCGACTCGGTTGGAGCCGTCGATTCGCCCGGGCACTGAAATCGACTGAAATCCATCTGTATGATGCATAAAACCGAAGCGCACCGCTCCCGGATAACTGTCGCCACTTCGCTCATAACCGACCTCAGCCGCCCACAAGGCTCCTTCAGAATGCCGTAAAGCCCAGTCCGTGCCGTGCCGTTTCGAACCACCGGCTAAGCCTGTCGTCGGGTCGGCATAGTCACCGGAGGATGGATTCCCGTCGTACAGGCCAATTTGAGCGTAGAATCCACTGACCGGCTCAACTCGCCCCCGAACTCCCAGCGCTCCGATTGGATAGCTCGCATAGGGCATGCGAGTGACGGCCAGGTTGGGAACGCCAAAGGAGCTGTTTACAAACATCGCCGCCGAGTTAGTCACCCCAAACTCATCATCGACCCGCATCTGACCGACTTTGATCGACAACTTGTTTTCGAGAACACGTTGCTCCAACCAAAGGTCCACGAGACGAAAGGTGTCGTAGGCGTCGAGATTCGAAAAAACGGACAGGTCACCAGCATGCCGAACCGACCCGCTAGTCCCCTGTGGTGCTAGAAAGCTCATCCTGAAACTGGCTCCCTCCCAGCCGATCAGGGGCTCCATCCTGAGATCAAGCTGAAGCTTGAGCAGTCCATCCACCACCGACCCCGTCGACTTTCCACCACGAGCCACTCCGAACCATTCTCCTGCGTACGATCCGTAGAAGTCGACGCCCTGTTTAGTGAGTGAGGAACGGTGCCCGCCCCAATCTCCGGTCAGTCCAAACCGATCGCTGGGAGCGTCCGTTTGAGCTTGAAGCGATGGGGAAAGCGCCGTGAATGCACCAACCAGTGTGGAAAAACAAAGGGGTAGGATCAGGGCCCGCAATGAGCAAGGAACGTGAGACATGGGTGGTTCGGGTTTTTTGGCCTGAGTAAGGAGCGCAATTATGCTTCGTAATGCCTTGGGTTCCAAAATCACGCAAGCCATTAGGATGCATTCCCAGCGTCCTTAAACGTGGAAGGGCTCTCTGCAGGATCGCATTTTAGTGCAGAAAAATGTCGCGGAGCAAAAAGCCGACTCCACAGAGTCCTGCGACGATGCTTCCTGCCCAGAAGGCTCGTTTTTTGGTGAGCGCTGAGATTGCACCAATCGCGATTGCGATTTGGAGCAAGGTCACACCGCTGGCCAGAAGCTCATGTCGGTGTAAGTGCTGCTCGGCGTGGTGATGCTTCGACTCTGCGATTTGTTTAATCTCCTCCTGCTCCTCTTTGTATTTCGTGAGCTTTTCCTGATCCTTTGGATTGGCTGGCTGCCCCTGAGCCGTGAGCACTGCAATCTTGGTCTCTAAAATGGAGGCCTTAATGCTTTTGGCCTGAAAAAAAGCCCACTGGTCGGAGGACTGAATCTGCTCAATCATGGCCTCGTTCGCGTGGCCGCCGGCGAGTAAGGAAACTACGGCTGCAAAGGCCGCAAGAATCGCGGTTGTGACAGCGACGAGGGAAATGAATCCATCACTGGAGTGATGGGCGTGGTGTTCCAAGTGCTCCTGAACGTTTTCTAGCGGGACTTCGGGTTGTTCCATCTCCAATGCTTCCGGAACTTCCGCCCTTAAATCAAGCGATGCTTCGTGACGTCTCCTGAATTTGACTCAGTAAAACCTTGCAGAGTCACCACCCGCGCCTTCACCCAAGCGCCAAGCGCCTCCGCTCCAGACACGGGTTGCGACTTAGCGGGTGTTCCACGTTGAAAAAGAACCGATTGCCCTTGCTGCCAAACCCACGCCAAAGGGTCATATGGCCCCACTCGTTGCGGGTCACTCCACGTATGAATCGCAACCAACCGTGAATGGAGCGCCGCAGCAATATGCATGGGACCACTATCGACGCTGACCACCCAAGCTGCATGCCGTAAAACCCCGCAAAGCTCGCGAAGACTTGTCCGATTAAGCCAATTCTCCACGTGAGGGGATGTCGGAGGCGTGTGCTCCGCACGCCCCACCAACACAACACGAAGGGGCGACAGCGAACGAGAAAGCGCCGCCAGATCATCGAGACTCAGAGATTTGCCATGGCCTCGAGAGAAGGGATGCAACACCACATACGGCTCCCCTAGGGAAAATCCTATGGGAAGATCTGCGCTTGGAAGCGGCCATTCCAGGGCTGGCTCAATGGAGGCTCCGAGAGCAGAAGCCAGACTGAGATAGCGATCTACAGCGTGTTGTCCCCGTGCCACAGACACCGTGTTGTCGTAAAAATAACGCGCCCCCTCCCGAGCGTCGGATAAACCATAAAAATCTCGCTTCCGACAAAGCTTTCCAACCAACGCAGAACGGAGAAGGCCCTGAAAATCGAGGACTAAATCAGAAGCCCCGACCCTCGCAAATTGGCGAGCCCAAGCCAAAAGCTTGAGCGGTGCAAGCGAGCCACGGAAAGAGTTCCTAGGGAAAAGGTGGATCTCTTCCACACCCGGATTGCCATGCAGCAGAGGCGCCCATTCGGGGTTTACCAGCCAACGAAAACACGAGCGCGGCCAGAGACGCTTGAGGGCCGCCACGGCGGGTAAGGTGTGAACCACATCCCCCAGTGAGCTCGGCTTGAGAATCAAAACGGAATGGGGCGGACACTCAGGACTCAGCATCCGATCGGACCTAAACACCGGCTCCACGCTTGCCACGAAACTTAACAGCCCTCCGCGAGTCTCAATGCGAGCCGTTCAGGAAGGCCAGCTGCGCGAATCTTTTGCTGCGTCGTGTGCAGGTCGTATTCCAACCGCCTCCACTCAATTGTTTGAGTGGCTGGGGTGTACAGAATGTATGCTGCCCGCCAATCTCCGTTTCGAGGTTGTCCAACAGAGCCTGGGTTCAGAAAGTATTTCTTCCCGTTCTCCAGCGTAATTTGATCGGGAACCAAGTCCACGGCTCGCGACTCGCGAACAAATGCACGAGGAACATGCGTGTGCCCATAAAAGCAGAGTTGCGTGTGCTGATATCCAAAACTGGCGGTCGCATCGAGATCCGTCATCACGTACCCCCAGCTTCCCGGAGAATCCAAAGTGGCATGGACGATCGTAAAATTGCGAACCAACCTCGAAAACTTGAGGTTGCGGAGCCAGTCCTTCTGCTCAGGGGTGAGCTGGTCTCGCGTCCACTGAATCGCATGGGCTGCCAGTGGATTGAAGTAGGCAAGGTTAGTGTCCTCGCAAGCCTGCTCATCATGATTTCCTTTCACCACAGGACATTCCAGATCCTGGATAATCTTCATGCAGGCAGACGGATCCGCGTTATATCCAACCACATCCCCAAGGCAAACGTGATGAGTTACTCCATGAGCCGCCGCATCGGCCAAAACTGTCTGAAGGGCTTCTAGATTGGCGTGAATATCGCCGAAAATCGCGTAACGCATGGGAGAAAGGGGAACTCTGACCGTCTGATTCTTTTAGATAAACCCACCCAGAGGATCGGTGCAAGCGCAGGCTCAAGAACCTCGAATCCCACTGCCCATCCCTCATTCACGCCGCCCCAACCTCCTTACGCCCCCAGATTCAATCCCAGCCCCGTCTGAGCCTCGTTCATTCAGGCTGTCTGTCCATTTTTTTGGACGCTCCAGCCGGATTCGGAATGCGCTCCACGCTGAGGCCCGCTTTCTCGATCAAAGCTGGGATACTGTTTTCACCAACGAAATGCATGGCCCCCACAGCAAAAAAGTGACAGGTCTCTGGCGACTTGGTCACCAGATTAACGATCCGCTCCGCCATGGTCCGGTTACGCCCATCCAAAAGCGAGCTCTCGAAATGCGTCCGCAGGGTCGGGGAATAACGCGACAACGTCGTGTGCAGAAGGGTCTGCAGGCTTTCAAGTTCTCCAGAAAAATAAGCTTTTAAGAGCGGAGCCGATAGCGATTCGCCGGCTTGGGCGGCCTCGTCGAGTTCATCGAGAGCAGCTTCCAGCAAGTGCATCTGATCCTCCACAGGCATCTGCATCACGGACACCTCCTCTTCTACCGTTTCCAAGCCCCCGACCCGTTTGCCCGCGGCACTCCCTTCGGAATACAAACGAAGGTCTAAAGGGATGACCTCCGGATAACGAATTTGGTCTTCGAGGATCGTTAATTGGATCGCAAGATTCCATAGCTCGAATGATTCGAGCTGCTTTAGGTCGATCCTCCGGTCGATGCGCCGCAGTGCGGCTTTTGTTCTCTCATAGAGTTCCACTGGAATGGCAGAAGAAAGGGGCGTCTTGGCAGTCGCGGCAAGCGTGGTGACTTTCTGCAACGACTCTGCGTCGAATGGGATCTCACAAAATACCGCTCCAGCCTTCGAAAAAGCCTCCTGTGCCTCCGCTGGAAGGACGGTCGTGAGGGGCGAGGGAAGGTGGATAGTCCCAAAAAGGTAGTTTGCGGCGATGCCTTTCCCACTCACCCGCCAAAGAATGGGTCTCCACCCAGAATCCTGCTTCCGAGCACCCTGCACCGGCACAGTCTGTTTGCCTTTCGCTGCAAGACCCGGCTTGAGGTGGATGGTTTCACCTCCCGATTCTACCGCTCGGACAGGCGCACCCAGCAGCAGAACCAAAAGAAGCCTCCACAAAACGGAATGCCAGCTGGAGTGTTTCATGATTCGGAGGTCCAAAGTGACACGGCCCCGCTCCGAGGCCGCATAGCAAGTCCCCGAAAATTAGGCCAGCTAACCACTGGAGCAAAGTTTGTTTTTTCTCAAAGGAGACCGTTGCCCACGGCTCATTTCGGACACCGCCACCGCTACCCGATCGCCTCATTGCGCTGGAGCTGAAGACCCAATTCGGTCGGCTTTAGGAACCTCTAGTTTGTTTTCCAAATCTGCCAAGACGTGCAGAAGCGTTGGCGGAAACTGCAATCCACGCGCTGCCTTGTTCGCGTGCACTTCACGCAGCAACTGGTAAGCCTCGCGTTCACGTCCCGGAACCTTTGCCATTTGATATCCAGCAAAGCCCCGAACGTAATCCATTGCACCGACCTTGCGCGATGACTCAAGGAACGCATCTGCGGCTCGGGAGGGATCATGGAATCTATTGGCATAGAGGGTTCCCAACCTTTCTCGCAGACGCGCGCTATCGGGATTGAAAGCAATCCCGTCCAACAGGAATTGCTCACCGATCTGCAGGTACTGCCTCTCCGCGCGACGACGGAGAGCATCACTGGGCTGCAAATCTTCATTCAACCGAACCGACATCGCGGCGTCATAGGCCATGTGAAAATGAGCCATCTCCCAAAACAAAATGGCTTTGGGTTGCAGTTGGGTTGCGGAGTCCAGGAGCAATTTCATTCTCCCCCATTCGCTGCGCTCAAAGGCACTGTATGCCTTCAGCCAAACCACATCCGCCATGATTGCTCGGAATCCACTCAACGCAGCCACAAAACCCATTTGTCCGATCTGCCCGCGGAGACCTTTGTTCCATTGCGCTACTTGAAAACCATGAAGCCTTTGAGTCTCCAGAAGGCGCTGTTCGAGGAACACTTTCGGCACACCGAAAGCAAGCAGCAGCACCGCAAAACAAACGCGCAACTTCATGAGGCTCGTGTGGCGTTGAGTTTCATGACCCCTCCACCCGCCCCTAGAGTTCCTTCGAGGCGAAAATCAACTGCGCGAGCAAACCATACACGAGGGTGTACAGCAGTCCAAACCCTGCAATTTGCCAGAACAAGAGCGCTGGCACCACCGTTCCCACAGCAATCTCATCAACCACGTTAAAGAGCTGCAAATCAGGAAAAACAAGGGCCACCAAGGCGAGCGCTACTTTCAACAACCACGATGCATCTCCGCCACGCAACCAGTACTCGCGCGCAATCCCCTGCACATGGCCAATCAAATACACCACGACGGACACGAGCACGGTGAAAACCGTAGAACTCGCAAAAGTCGAAATGAGTAAAGTGAAAGAGGCGCACAAGACGGCTTTCAAATAAATCACTGCAATCCCTGGAAGTAAGTTCCACTGAAATGCCGCCGCCTTGACGTCCGCCGCCATCTTCGCAGCCTCGACTGCAGGCATGCCTCGAGCTGCCTCGCGACTAATCTCCATCAATACCTGCTGCTCCCGAAGTGCCAGCACACCCAAAAACAAAAGGGCCATGGCGGTCACCGCAATCGCCAGCAGCAGAAAAACGCCCGCTATTTTGCCCAATAAATATTCAAATCGTGGCACGGGCTTCGCTAGAATGGTGTAGAGGGTTCGATCCTCAAGATCTTGGGGTAGAAGCAAGGCCGTACACAAAAGCCCCAAGAGCCAACTGAAAATGCTAATGGCCCCAAGACTGACATCCTTCAAGACTTGGAATTGATCCTGAAAACTGAACTGAACCGTAAAGAGCGAACTGCCTATCACCAGCATCGCAAACAGCAGGAGGAAATAAAACACCCGCATGCGAACCAACTCTAACAACGTATTTTGAGCCAGTGCCGCGACACGATGCGCAGAAAAGAGACGGTGAGCAGGAGCGGAGGGATTCATCAGCAACGCGTTTTTAAGACTAAAACTCCACAAAGAAGGGTTTCACCAATTGAAAATCTAGCGCCCTGACTGGGTGACTTTGAGGAAATACTGCTCCAGATCGGTGTGGCGTTGACCCTCGATCAAAATGTGCGCCCCACGCTCCCTCGCGATGCGTTCAATTTCAGCCAACAGCTCCGGCGTCGCATTTTGCAAAACGAGCTGTGTCTGGTCTTCAACAGTCACCAAATCGTCAATTCTCCCTTCCCGCAGCAAAGACCCGTGATGCAAAATTCCGATTCGATCGCACACCTCCTGCACTTGTCCGAGCAAATGGGAACACAAGAGCACCGTGATTCCCTGCGCCTTGAATTCGAGAATCAAATCCCGAATCTCCCGCGAGCCCGCAGGGTCGACTCCCGCAGTCGGTTCGTCCAATACGAGCAGACGCGGACTTTGCACCAGGGCCTGCGCCATTCCGATCCTCTGTAGCATCCCTTTCGAAAAACCTCCTAACCGTCTCT
>CANFNA010000051.1 GCA_947448395.1 Chthoniobacteraceae bacterium | reverse complement strand
GCCGTATTCCAAAATTGTCTGCTGTAACCCACTCATCTCAAAAATCCTCCCTGTATTTCGTTCATTTCCGCTCCTGACTCCCACCGCCAACCGCTGCGAACCGCGTCCCTACATCCTTTCCAGAAACCACCGCTCGGATTTGCCCCGCCTTCCGACCACTCGCGATCACCGTCTCAATCCCAGCATCCACCGCAAGTTTCACGGCTTGCAGCTTTGAAACCATGCCCCCAACCGAAAACCGCCCCTTGTCTTGCCGCGCCAGTCCGGAAGCCTTTTCCACCTCCAACACCCTCGGCACTCGCGTTCCTTTCGCATCCAGCAATCCTTCCACACTCGTCAGCAGGATCAGTAAATCAGCCCCCACCAACATGGCGACCTCGGCGGAAAGCCGGTCATTGTCGCCAAACTTCAGCTCCTCCGTCGCCACAGAATCATTCTCGTTAATGATCGGCACCACCTTGCCCCGACTCAAAAGACTGGAGAGCGTGCTCCGCACGTTTTCACATCGGGTCCGACTGTCAATATCCCCATGGGTGAGCAACAACTGCGCCACGCTAAGCCCCTGAGATCCAAAGCATTCAGCGTATTGCTGCATGAGCTTCGATTGCCCAACCGCTGCACAGGCCTGCCGCAAAACCAATTCCTCGGGACGGGACTTCAGCCCCAATGAACTCAGGCCGGCCGCAACCGCCCCGCTGGACACCACAATACACTCATGGCCGGCTTGAACGAGTTCAGACACGTCGCGGCTAAGGCGTGCAAATTGCTTTTTGTCCAAAGTGTTACCCTTGGACGAGGCAAGAATTCCGGATCCGAATTTCAGAACGATACGCATGATTGGGATGAGACGAACTCCCAAGAAGGCACGCTTCATTGGGAACCTCCTAAGAACCCCATGCCCTCCTCTTTCCGCAATCCTTACTTTTGCCGCCCGCTTTTTTGTCTGACGAGACCTCCGGCACAAAAATCCGCCCGTAACGCAAAACTCCCTCACCTGATTCCTGCTCACATTTACTACAAGGCGTTACTACAAGGTGTTCATCCCTCTGCTCGAATTCTTTAGTCTGCCTCAACTCCGGATGCCCATCTGCTCCCAGATCGAGCTCCCACTCCCCACCGGCAAACTCAATCTTGCTCAGGAGCACATCCGTTCCCAGCGCGGGCAGCAGCCTGGCATCCAACCGCTTGACTAACTCAGGCAACGCTTCCGCCTCGGTCTTCACGCGAGTGAAGAACTCCTCCCTCACTCGTTCCGACTCCCAAAAAGGCAGCGCTATTGAGAAGTCGCCACCGCTTCCAATCTCCAGTTTTGTTCCAAAGGGCTCTCAATTTTCTCTCGGACCGTTCACCCCCAAGGCTTTTGGCCTCAGATTTGAGGCACGTACGATCATCTCCGCCTTCTGGGGGTTCCCCCTCCTAAATCAGTGTCGAGATCGTGTCCGTGTACTGATCTCTCAAATTACGACGCCAGACGTTTCCAGAAACGACCAAGATGGGGTAGCGTCCACAACCCGACTCTTGCATCTCTATGGCCGACCCTATTCCTCCTAACGCTATCCTCAGCGCCACCCAAATCAGCGTGGCTTTCGGTGGCACCCCCCTTTTGGATCAGGGTACCCTCGCCATTCTCGAAGGAGAACGCGTCGGACTCGTCGGTCGCAACGGTTGCGGCAAATCCACCTTCCTCAAAATCGCGGCAGGAGTCATCGCCCCAGATTCTGGCCAAATTACCCAAAAACGCGGCCTGCTCTGTGGCTATCTTCCCCAAGAGTTTGAACTTGAAAACGACGCCTCGGTTCACGACGCCGTTCTCCGCGGCGCCGCCGCCGTCCAAGCTCTTTTGCACGAATACGAACACGCTCCCGCCGATTCATCCCGCGCCTCTGAACTGCTGGAACGCATCGAACAACTCGACGGCTGGACCCTCGAGTCTCGCGCCAAATCGCTCCTCACCAATCTCCACGCCCCAGACCCGCACCGCATCGTGGGATCCTTAAGCGGCGGAGAAAAACGCAGGGTCGCTCTCTGCCGCGCCCTGATCGCCCGCCCAGACCTTTTGGTTCTAGACGAGCCCACCAACCACCTCGACACAGAATCCATCCAGTGGCTCGAGGACTTTCTGGCTCGGTATCAAGGCACCTGTCTTTTCGTCACACACGACCGGTATTTTCTCGATCGCGTTTCCAATCGCATCGTGGAAATCGCCAACGGCAGCTTTTTCTCCTTCCCAGGAAATTACACCGACTTCCTTATTTCACAGGCTGAACGCGAATCCATTTCCGAACAGGCGGAACATCGGCGCCAAAAATTCCTCAAAAGTGAACTCGAATGGGTCCGCCGCGCCCCGAGCGCCAGAAGGACCAAATCGGTGGACAGAGTAGAACGCTACTTCGAAACTGCCGCACAAAAACCCACAGAAAAAACCGGCGACGTTGAACTCATCCTCCCCCCAGCTCCAAGCCTCGGCAACCGCGTCATCTCCCTCAAAAACGTCACCTACGAACTCGACGGCCGTCCCCTCATCGCGAACCTCACCCTCGATATCCCGGGCAAAACCCGCATCGGCGTTGTGGGACGAAATGGAATCGGGAAAAGCACGCTCCTGCGTTTAATCACCGGAGAAATCCAACCCACACGCGGCACCGTGGAATGCGGCGCAAGAACAGAACTCAACCTGATCGACCAACATCGCCTTCAGATTGATCCCAATAAAACCGTCTGGGAGGAAGTCGGCGAGGGCCGCGAAACCGTCCGAATCGGAAACGAAGACCTCTCGCTCCGAGGATACTTGCGGCGATTCCTATTCACCGAGGATCGGATCACTCAAAATATCGGGCAACTCAGCGGCGGGGAACGCAGCCGGGTCCTGCTCGCCAAGATCCTCAAGCGCGGCGGCAACGTCCTTCTAATGGACGAACCCACCAATGACCTCGACCTATCCACCCTCCGAATGCTGGAGGAAGCTCTCGTCCTCTTCGAAGGAACACTCATCGTCGTCAGTCACGACCGCTACTTCCTCAATCGCATCTGCACCCACATGCTTGCCTTCGAAGGAGACGGCCGCGTTGTCTTCGATGCTGGAAACTTCGAGGATTACCTCGCCCATAAGGAAAAGAAGGATGCAGAACTCCGCGCCCTAGAAGCCCGGTATGCATCCGCAAAAAAGCCCATTCCAGAGCCTCAAAAGGTCAAGCGATCAGCAAAACTCTCCTACAAGGAGGAAAGGGAGCTTGAGGGCATCGAATCCAAGATTCTAGAAGCTGAGGACGAGGTGAAACGCATCGAGGGCTTGTTCGAATCGCCTGATTTTTACGCCAAACATGGGAATGAAGCCCTTATCCTCCAGCATGAACTCGAGGCGAAACGCCTTGAGATCCCCGTGTTGTACGCCCGCTGGGAGGAGCTCGAACAGCGCCGTTCCGGAGCCCAACCCGCATAGCGTGTGCGCTCTGGCAATCCTCGCCAGCCCTCCCTAAACTTCCACTCTCGTCCCAAAGACTTCCTCTCTTGCCATGTTGATCCTCCGCGGCTCCCAAGCGCTCTCTGAATTCCGACTCCAAAACCTCCTCCGCCAACTCGGCGAAGCCGGTCTTCCCATTCTCTCCCTCGCCGCCCACTTCACGCATCTCGTTCAGACCGATCCAGACACAGAACTTCCCGAAGAAGCCGCTGCCATTCTTGGAAAATTGCTCACTTACGGACCCCGCCGAAATTCTGAACCGGAACAAGGCCGTCTCCTGATTGTCTCCCCACGACCCGGCACCATCTCACCGTGGTCCTCCAAAGCCACAGACATCGCTCGCATCTGCGGGCTCACTCAAATCCAACGAATCGAGCGGGTGATCGCCTTCACCCTGCCCGCAAACGCTCCCGAGCTCTCTGAGGAGCAGCTCGTTCAGTTGCATGCAAAACTTCACGATCGAATGACCCAAGTCGTCTTCGAGGACTGGAAATCGCTCGAAAGCCTTTTTGAACAACATTCCCCAAGGCCCATATCCTCGATTCCGGTTCTCTCCGAGGGCCGTTCCGCATTGGAGTCCGCCAATCGAACGCTTGGCCTCGCATTGGCGGAGGACGAAATGGACTACCTCCTCAAGAGCTTCCAAACCCTCGATCGCGACCCCATCGATGTCGAATTGATGATGTTCGCGCAGGCAAACTCCGAACACTGCCGCCACAAAATTTTTAACGCCACTTGGGAGATCGACGGAAAACCCGCCGACCACTCGCTCTTCCAAATGATCCGGAACACCTACAACCTCCACAAAGACGGAATTCTCTCAGCCTACAAAGATAACGCTGCGGTTTTGGAAGGCACCCGAGGCGGACGTTTCTACGCCGATCCACGCTCCGGAGAATACGCGGCCCACGATCAATCCATCCACATCCTCTGCAAGGTTGAGACACACAACCATCCCACTGCCATCTCTCCCTTCCCTGGAGCGGCCACCGGTTCCGGCGGAGAAATACGAGACGAAGGCGCCACCGGTCGCGGCTCAAAGCCCAAAGCCGGACTGACCGGATTCACGGTCTCAAATCTCAAACTCCCAGGCGCACGACGGCCTTGGGAAAATGAATTCGGCAAACCTGGCAGAATCGTCTCGGCCCTCGAGATCATGCTCGACGGGCCACTCGGTGGCGCGGCCTTCAACAACGAATTCGGTCGCCCTGCCATTGCCGGATACTTCAGGACATTCGAAGCAGAAGTCCCGAACGCAAACGGACCAGAACTTCGTGGGTATCACAAACCCATCATGCTTGCCGGCGGCCTCGGCAATATTCGCGAAGAACACATTCAAAAGGGCCAGATCCTACCGGGAGATAAACTCATCGTGCTTGGTGGTCCGGCCATGCTGATCGGTCTCGGAGGCGGAGCTGCCAGTTCAATGGCCAGCGGCTCAGGAGCCGAAGACCTCGATTTTGCAAGCGTTCAACGCGACAACCCTGAAATGGAACGCCGTTGTCAGGAGGTCATTGACCGTTGCTGGGCCCTCGGTGACGAAAACCCCATCTCCTTCATCCATGATGTCGGGGCCGGAGGCATCTCCAACGCGCTTCCCGAACTCGTTAATGACGGAGGGCGCGGCGGACGTTTCGAGCTCCGCAAAGTCCCAAATGACGAGCCCGGAATGAGCCCCCTCGAGATTTGGTGCAACGAGTCCCAAGAACGCTACGTCCTCGCTGTTCCAGCCAATCGACTCGCTCAATTTTCAGCTTTGTGCCAACGCGAACGCTGCCCCTTTGCAGTCGTCGGCGAGGCCACCGAAGAACGCCGCCTCGTCCTCGAAGACTCCCATTTTCAGAACAAACCCATCGATCTTCCCCTCGACGTGCTTCTTGGGAAACCCCCGCGCATGCATCGCAAGAGCACCTCGCTCAAACGACCGCTCAAATCCCTCGACCTCGGAACCCTCTCACTCCGAGAAGCCGTGGACCGCGTGCTCAGTCACCCCACGGTTGCCGACAAAACCTTCCTGATCTCCATTGGCGACCGCACCGTCACAGGCCTCGTTTGCCGCGACCAAATGGTGGGCCCATGGCAGGTCCCAGTCGCCGATTGCGCAGTGACCGCAGCCTCCTTTGACGTGTTCACCGGCGAAGCCATGTCCATGGGAGAACGCACTCCCCTTGCCATCAATAACGCGGCAGCTTCCGCTCGCATCGCCGTGGGTGAGGCCCTCACCAACTTGGCCGCCGCACAAATCGGGGATATCGGAAAAATCAACCTCTCTGCAAACTGGATGGCCGCTCCGGCAGTGGAAGGCGATGGCTCCGATTTGTACTCCGCTGTCCACGCGGTCGGAATGGAACTCTGCCCGGCTTTGGGCATCACCATCCCAGTCGGCAAAGACTCCATGAGTATGAGTACCGTTTGGGACGAATCCGGGTCCCAAAAGCGAATGACGGCACCCGTCTCGCTGATCATCACCGCCTTCGCTGCATGCTCCGACATCCGCCTTTCGCTCACTCCCCAACTCGCTCATGACCCTGAAACTTGCCTTCTGCTAGTCGACTTGGGCGCGGGTAAAGATCGACTCGGCGGCTCCATTCTCGCCCAGACCCTTTCCCAAACAGGCCAAGAACCGCCCGATGTCGATAGTCCGGCCCTACTCAAAGGCTTCTGGAATGCCATCCAAACTTTGGGCGCGCAAAAACGCATCCTCGCTTATCACGACCGCTCCGATGGCGGACTCCTCGCATGCGCCGTGGAAATGGCATTTGCCGGCCATCTCGGAGTGGACCTGGAGATTGGAGGCCCAAACGAGGCCCACGCCTTCGCTCCGCTATTCAGTGAAGAGTTAGGCGCCGTCCTCCAAATCCGGAACACAGACCTGGACTCCGTCCTCGAGACATTTGAAACCCATGGCCTCGGCGGGATCACCCGTCGCATCGGCACAATCAACAACGATTACGTCTTCCGCGTCACTCAGTCTGGAAAGTGCATCATCGAAGAAGATCTCTCCGTCCTCCGAGTCGTTTGGTCCGACGTCACCCGTCAAATGGCACGGATGCGCGACAATCCTGAATGCGCAGAACAGGAGTTTTCTGCAAAACTCGACCCCTTTGATAAAGGCATTCAGCCACACGTTCCCTTTGAGATTTGGGTTGGCGAGGATTTCAGCATTCAGCCCGCCATGGCCATCCTGCGCGAACAGGGAGTCAACGGTGAGGTCGAAATGGCAGCCGCGTTTACAAGAGCCGGATTCCGAGCCATCGACGTCCATATGACGGACATTCTTTCCGGAACTGTCTCGCTCAAAGACTTCCGAGGACTAGTTGCTTGCGGTGGATTCAGCTACGGCGATGTTCTTGGTGCAGGCGAAGGCTGGGCCAAGAGTATCCTCTTCAACGACCGCGCCCGAGCTGAGTTTGCGGAATTCTTTGCGCGCCAAGATACTTTTGCGCTCGGCGTCTGCAACGGTTGCCAAATGATGAGCAACCTGCACTCCATCATTCCGGGAGCCGACCATTGGCCGCGCTTTGTTCAAAATCAGTCCGAACGTTTCGAGGCGCGGTTTTCGAGCCTCCGGATCGAAAAGAGTCCGAGCATTTTATTTGCTGGGATGGAGGGAGCCGTTCTCCCTATTGCCGTTGCTCACGGCGAAGGATATGCGGAATTTGAGGATTCAATCACCGCGCGTACCTTCAGTAATTCCGGACTTGTCGCAGCCCGCTTTGTCGACAACTCCACAGAAGTCACAGAACGCTACCCTTTTAATCCGAATGGCTCCCCGCACGGCATTACCGCGCTAACCAACCGCGATGGCCGAGTCACCATCATGATGCCTCATCCTGAGCGGGTCTTTCGAACCGTCCAACACAGTTGGGCGCCGCCGGAATGGGGACCAGACGCCCCTTGGCTTCGGATGTTCCGGAACGCTCGGGTCTGGCTGGGCTAACCCCCAAAGCAACAGATGCAAAGGATTGAATCGATCCATCGGAACGGTATCCTTTGATAGTTCTTCAAAAACAGTTTCGCTCCGAAGCCTCCGACCTTTGGAGGCTCGTTTTTGTGGCATCCAAGCTCCCTTCTTCGCCACCTCATGCTGCAAATCTACATCCGCGTTTTTTCGTACTATTTGCGTTACTGGCGGCCAACGCTCGTGGCCACGGTCCTCACGGTTCTTCAAACGCCATTCAATCTCCTAAAACCATTTCCAGTCGCTTTCTTGATAGCCGAGGTCCTGCCCTCGATGACTAAACCAGAACACGGCCTCAGTCTCTCACTCCCCACTGGAATCGAATCGTTCTCCCCGCTTTCCATCCACTTTTACAAACTCTCGCTCGCTCCTTACTCCCTGCCTCAAATCGTCGCGGCCTGCAGTCTCTCCATCGTCGCCCTCCACCTCCTGGCAGCTTGGATCAATGTCGCCTCCCAGATGCTCTACTACCGCGTCGGACTTCAGGGACTCCTCTCCCTGCGCACCGACCTATACACCCATCTCCACTCCCTCCCCCTCAAATTTCACGATTCCCGGCGCAGCACCGACTCCACCTATCGCGTCACCTACGACTCGATGTCGCTAGAAGCCTTCTATTCAAAATTCATTTTCCTCTTTCAGAGCGCCAAGGACCTCCTGAGTTATATCACCGCCATGTGGCTCTTGGACGTCAAACTGACGCTTCTCTCTATGGCGGTCATCCCTTTGATGATCCTGACTTTTCGAATTTTTGCCCAACGCATTCGCGATCAGTCCACTCGCATTTCAGAACGTGAAAGCGCCGTTCTCAGCCTCGCCCAAGAGGGCCTAAGTTCCGTAAAAATGGTGCAGGCTTTTGGACGTGAACCCCACGAAATCTCACAATTCGGGTTTGCCGCAAGGCAAAGCCTGGATGCCAAGGTGCATATGCAGTTCACCTCCATGTACAGTTCCCTGATCACGGCCACGCTGCTCATGAGTAGCACCGCTGCAGTTTGCTGGATGGGAGGACAACACGTTCTCAGCGGAACCCTCTCGGTGATGAGTCTCATGACCATCACCCAGTACATGAACATGCTCTACACCCCCATCGACTCAATCACCTCGGTCGGCTGGGACCTCGAACGAGCCGCAGGTGCAGCACGACGCTGTTTTGAAATCTTGGATCAACCCGATGAGGTCCCGGAACGCCCCAATCCAATCCGAATCACCGGGACCAGCGGAGACCTCGTATTTGAAAACGTCTGCTTCGGCTACACACCCGATCGGAACATTATCTCCAACGTCCAACTCCATCTCATCCCCGGACAAACCGTCGCTTTTGTCGGCACCACCGGCGCAGGAAAAAGCACCCTCCTCTCTCTCGTGCCCCGGTTTTACGACCCGACAGACGGACGCATTCTTCTGGATGGCGTCGACCTGCGCGATCTTGAGAAGAAATCGCTACGAAACCAAATCTCCATCGTTTTGCAGGACACTCTTCTCTTCTCCTCCACCGTTCGCGAAAACATCGCCTACGGTCGATCAGACGCCACCGAAGCTGATATCATCGAGGCCGCAAAACGCGCGCAAGCCCACGAGTTCATTATGGCAATGCCAAACGGCTATGATTCCGAAGTCGGCGAACGCGGCGGCCACCTCTCAGTCGGTCAACGGCAACGAATCGGAATCGCCCGCGCCTTCCTCAAAAATGCGCCCATTCTCCTGTTGGACGAACCCACCTCCGCACTCGATCCCACCACGGAATCGGCCATCATGCAGACCATCGAGGAACTAATGAAAGGGCGCACCACCCTCATCATCACCCACCGCATCGCCACCGTTCACAACGTTGACAAAATCGTTGTTCTCGGTCCCGGCGGCGTTGTTGAGGAAGGAAAAGGTCCAGAACTGGTAGCCCGCGGCGGTTTTTACGCCAACTTGTATCAGTCCGCCAATCTAGGTGAACTTTCACGCCCCTCCTAACCCTCGCCTCCCCTCAAGCCCCCCTCTCTTTCTATGAGCAATATTCTTCCAGATCGCCGCGTCGAACATGATTGGTGGCCCAAACCGATCCCGAACAATGTGACCTTCGGCGAAGGGATCTACATGGAGTCCGCCCAAGTCTTCCGACACTTTCGTGCCAAACAAGAAAACGCCCTCCAAATCGGCAACTATGTCTCCTGTTACGCCGGTTGCTCCTTTTCACTCGGCGAGAATGCCAAAGTCAAAGTCGGCGACTATTCCCTCCTCAATGGCGCTCTCATTATGGCCGAGGAGTCCGTCGAGATCGGCGAGTACTGCCTCATTTCATGGAATGTCGGGATCGCAGACAGCGACTTTCACCCGATCGACCCCGCGCAGCGCCGCCAAGACGCACTCGCATTGTCCCCTTACTATCCCAACCGTCCAGAGCGCCCAAAAATTAAGACCGCGCCCGTCAAAATCGGGAACAACGTCTGGATCGGCATGGGAGCTGTCATCCTCAAAGGCGTGACTATCGGCGATAATTCCGTGGTCGCTGCAGGCGCCATTGTCACCAGAAGTATTCCGGCAAATACCATCGTCGCCGGAAACCCTGCCGTTGTGGTAAAAGAACTCCCGCAAGAGGCTTAAATTTTTATTCAGCAACCACTCATTTTCCTATGAAGCGGAAGAAGATCATTGTGATGGGGTTCATGGCCAGTTGCCCAATTGCAGGCGTCATTTGGCAACACATTCACTACATCGTCGGTCTCCAGCGCCTCGGACATGAAGTCTACTACATCGAAGACTCAGCCCGATTGCCTTATGATCCCGTCGCATACGAGGTCAACGAAAGCTACAAATACGCCGCATTCATCCTGGATAAACTCAGCCGCGAATTCGGCTTCGAAGAACGTTGGGGCTTTTGCGCAAGATACCTCGCAAAACCAGAGTGCGTGGGGCTCTCTCGCTCAAAACTCCAAGAACTTTATAAGGAAGCAGACGCCATTTTGAACGTCTGCGGAACTCAGGAGATGAACGAGGACCTCGATAAGAGCGAGCGCCTCCTCTACGTCGAAAGCGATCCTGGCTTGGAACAAGTCCTCATCGACAACGCCAACGGCAAAGTTCCCGACTATCTCAGCAAACACCATGCGTTGTTTACCTTTGGCGAACTTGTCGGCACCCCCGAATTCATCGTACCCACACACAATGTTCGCTGGATGCCCACCCGCCAACCGGTCGTTACCGACTTTTGGAAAACCGACGCCCCCCCTCGCCCCAATGCGCGCTTTACCTCCGTCGCTAATTGGAACACCAGCGGTCGCAAAGACGTGGTCTGGCGCAAAAGCACCTATCTTTGGAGCAAATCACTCGAGTTCCTGAAGTTCGTCGAAGCCCCCACCCGCTCTGGAGAATCCTTTGAGCTCGCCACCGGTATCAACGATCCTCACGCCCTCCATAAGTTTGAGGCCAACCATTGGGAGTTTACCGACCCAGCCCCCATCTCCATCGACCACCACAAGTATCGCGAATACCTCCAAGGCTCCAAAGGAGAGTTCACGGTCGCAAAAGACCAGTATGTCCGTCTCAAAACCGGATGGTTCAGTGACCGAACCGCCTGCTACTTAGCCTGTGGCCGTCCTGTCATCACTCAGCAAACCCAGTTCACCCAACTTTACGGAGGGAAAAAAGGCCTGCTCGCCTTCGAAACCCTCGAGGATATCTCAGCCGCGGTTGAATCCATTAACTCTGATTACGACACCCATTGTCGGGCCGCATTCGAGATCGCTGCAGAGTATTTCGAGGCAACCAAGGTGGTCCACTCCCTTCTGGAAAGGGCCGGAATCTAATCCAAATTGGCACATCCCACATCTTCGATCCCATGCGCTCTAAAAAAACCCTCTTCGCCCTCGTCATCGCCCTCTTGGGATTCCTGTCCTGGTACCTTCTTAACCCAAGCGCCCCGATCACCGTTGGCAGTATAACTCCGGAGCCTTCCACTCCCACTATCAACGAACCCTCCCCCATCCCAGCTCCTGAGAAAGCTCAAGAGACACCGGCGATGCCCAAAAACGGGAAAACTCAGCCGGCTCCAGGACCAGAGCGCACTGGATTTGCCCCTTGGGAATTGAAAATTGATGAGGCCCTCCGGTCGCAAGCCGAACATAGCACCATCGCCAAGGTCCTCCTCCAACAAGTCCCTTTCATGCCCCCTGAAGGCCAGCACGCCGCCGCCCAACACATCACCAACCTCATCGCGGATAAAGACTACCTCGACGTCATTCCTTATATTCAAAATCCAAAGCTGGCCGATGCTTTTCAGGAGATTGTCGTTTCCGAGAGTCTCAACCGACCAAAAGAAGTCAAACTGCCAGTCCTTCTCGCCACCGCAAGGCTCTCAAAACATCCCATGAAAGAAACTGCCACCTCCATCCTGAGCGTTCTGCTGGATCAAAATTATGGGACCGATTGGGCCAAATGGGAGGCCGCAGTCCAAGAGGCACTCAAGCAACCCTAGCGACTTTCCCTCGCCTTCCTCTTCCTCCTAATGTCGCTCGCCATCCACTGGTTTCGGCGTGATTTGCGTCTCACCGATAACTCCGCTCTTTACGCTGCAACCCAAGCCTCTTCGCAGGTCCTCCCTGTCTATATCCTCAGCCAATGGACTAATGATCACCGTTGGACAGGCCCCATCCGACAGGAGTTCCTTTGCAAATGTCTCGCAGAACTCGACCGATCCCTCAGATCTGCCGGATCCCAGTTGATCATTAGAAAAGGGAACGCGCTCGACGAACTCGAAAAACTCGTCAGAGAAACCGGAGCCTCTTCAATTTACACCAACCGAGACCCTGATCCCTTCGGTCAACACACCGAGAAGGACCTCGCCTCTCTGGCCTCTAAACTCGGCATCACCCTCCATCTCTTCAAGGATACCGCTCTTCACGAACGCGATGAAGTCCTCACTGGCGCCGGAACATCCTTCCGAATCTTCACTCCCTATTCTCGAGCATGGGGCAAACTCCCAAAGCCAACACCTCTCCCCACGGTCACTCGCCTCCAACCCCCGTCCGTCGCCTCCCTTCCCCTCCCCACCTTAGCTTACTGGAATCTCGCGAGCAGCGGAGCAACCTTGCCCGAAGCCGGAGAAAAACCGGCACAAAAACGACTCTCCCAGTTCCTCGACCGTTCCGCCCTCTACTACGCTCAACGCCGCGATCTGCCCGCTGAAGAGGGAACCTCACGAATCTCTCAAGATCTCCGATTTGGATTACTCTCCATTCGATCTGTCTACCGCGAAGCGATCGCTCGTATGCCTTCCGCTACGCTCGAACAGCGGCGCTCCCTCCAAACCTTCGTCAACGAACTCTGTTGGCGTGAATTCTATTTCCAAGTCCTTTGGCGCTGGCCCCACGTTTTAGAACACGAGTTTTCCGAACCATTCCGCGGAATGCCTTGGGTCTCCGATCCTCACGCATTCAAACAATGGACCTCAGGTCAAACCGGATTCCCCATCGTCGATGCAGGCATGCGTCAACTCACCCAAACCGGATTCATGCACAACCGAGTTCGGATGATCGTCGCCATGTTTCTCACCAAAGATCTCCATATCGACTGGCGAGAAGGTGAGCGCTGGTTCATGCAGCATCTCCTCGATGGCGAAATCGCATCCAATAATGGTGGCTGGCAGTGGAGCGCAGGAACCGGCACCGACGCCGCCCCTTACTTCAGAATCCAAAACCCTTGGACCCAGACAGAACGCTACGACCCCGAAGCCGCATACATCAAACGCTGGATCCCAGAAGTTGCGGCCGTCCCAGCCAAACGCCTCACAGCCCCTCCCACCCCAGGAATTCGTCTCGCCCCAAATTACCCGCTTCCCATTCTAGACCACTCCCGTGAACGTGATGCCTCCCTTGCAGCCTATAAACAGCACCTCGGCCGCTAACAGCTAACCAACCCCTCCGGTTTAGCGTCCCTCTGCCTTTCGCATCGTATCGGGATCACCCCGCTCCCAAAGATACCGCCCCGCCTTCTCAGAAATCACCAGCAAGGCGCGCAATCTCAATTCCCACTAAACAAACGTCATCCGAGAAAACCTTCTCTGACGCAAAATTCTCGATCGTCGAGAAGACCGTCTGCATCAACTCCGCAGGCCCCAGATCTGCATGCTTCAACACCAAGTCCTGAAGACGCTTCTCATTGAAGGTCTCTCCGTCTTCCCCCTCCACCTCGAATAGACCATCAGTGAAAAGCAAAATAACGTCTCCTCTTGCCATCGGGTGTGAGTACGTCCGATATTCCGCCTTCTCAAAAATCCCAAGAACAGGTCCCGTTGTTTCGCGGGCACTGATCGGTAGCACATCGTCCGGCCGATGTTGAACGCGCAAGGGACTCGGATGCGCAGCGCTCGCAAAGCGAATCGTGGAATTGCCAATATCGATGATCATATAAAACGCCGTCGTGAAAATGGTGCTGCCCGCTTGCTGAAGCACCGAACACAGCGCCCGGTTGATCTCCGTTAATAGTCCACCAGGATCATTCGACCTCTCATACAACTGCTCCTCCAAGGCTCGGATCATCGCTGATACAAGGGCCGCTCGCACCCCGTGCCCCATCACGTCACAAATCAAAATGCCCACCGCTGTATCTGACACCCGGACAACATTAAAAAAATCCCCACTCACAAAACTCGTAGGGCGGAAGATATTGCAAAACTTCAACGCACTCGCCGCATCCGAAGCCCCCTTTGGGAGTGCTGGAAAATGATGAGGCAAGATGGCTATTTGCAGCTCCCTCGCCATCGCCAAGTCCTCCTCCATCACACTGTTCTTGTGACGCAACTCCAAGGTCCGCTCCACCACCAACTGCTCCAACTTCGCATTCAAGGCCACTAACGCTGCCTCTGCCCCCCGCCGCGCCTCATGCTCCACTACCTCGCGCATCGCCCTCCGCACCGCAGGCACCAAACGCGGCAACCGATCCTTCAACACGAAATCCGTCGCCCCACTCTTCAGCAACTCCACCGCCGTATCCTCCCCAACCGCACCAGAAACAATAATCACTGGCACTCCAGGCATGACCAACTGCACATAAGCCAAAGCATCCGCTCCGTTCATCGATGGAAGGCTATAATCCGCCAAAATAATCTCTGGACGAAACTCCTTAATCTCCCGCTCAAACGTCTCCCGATCCCCTGCCAGTCGGGACTCGTAACAAACCCCCCCGGTCCGCAACTCCGCAGCTATCAATTCCGCATCCACCTGCGAATCCTCCAAAAAAAGAATCCGCAGCAGTTGCTTCCCAAACTCCCCGGAGCAAACCAATTTTGTGGTCCCAGAACGGTCCTGCCTTTCTGAGATCAACAGCTTTAAATTCCCTCCCCTCAAGTCGCCCAACCTGAGCTCCTCTTCTAAACGCTCCCCTTTCACGCTGCATCCTCTGGAGAAGGTTCCCTTCGAAACACCGGGGCCTCGTTCAGCAAAAGCCAATAAAGTCCTAAGCTCCGGACCGCCTCCGTGAACTTCTCAAAATCCACCGGCTTCACAATGTAACTGTTCGCCCCTAACTTGTAACTCTCCACAACATCCCGGTCCTCCCTCGAAGACGTCAATACCACCACAGGTAAAAATTGCGTCACCGGATCGGACCGAATCTTCCGTAAAACCTCCACGCCATCCACTTTTGGCATCTTCAAATCAAGGAGCACCACTTTCGGATTCTGATGCGCCCCCCCACTCGACGCAGCCCACGGCCCTTTCCCTCCTAAAAATTCAAGCGCAGCCTCACCATCAGAAACATGCACAATCTCATTGGCGATGTTGTTTTTTCTAAGCGCCCGAATGGTCAACTCTGCGTCGCACGGATTGTCCTCCACTAGCAGAATGTCGGTTTGTCTTTTCATGCTTTTAACCTCGGTAAAGTGAAGAAAAACGTCGCCCCACGCTCAGGTTCCGCAGCCGCCCAAACCTCACCCCCATGCCTCTTGATAATCCGGCGAACCAACGAAAGCCCAACCCCAGTCCCCTCAAATTGACGCGCGTCATGCAACCGCTGAAAGACGCCAAACAGCTTCCCCGCATACCGCATGTCAAAACCTACCCCGTTATCCTGCACCCGATAGACCGGCTCTCCCGACTCTCCAACGCTCGCACTCACATCAATTACTGCCACCTCCCGACCTCGGGTAAACTTCACCGCATTCCCAATCAAGTTTTGCCAAACTTGCCGGATCATCGTCGCACTCCCCTTTGCCTCCGGAAGCGGTCCCAGCCGAAACTGAAATTTGCGATCCGGCTCCGTCAAAGCGATCGACTCAAACTCCGACTGTGCCATCGCCCGCATGTCAATCGCCTCAGGCTGCAGCTGCTGTCGCCCAATCCTCGAGAACGTCAGCAAATCGTCAATCAACCGACTCATCCGCTGGGCCTCACTCCGAATCAACCCCAGCATCCGCCGATCCTCATCGTTCAACTGGCTTACCAAATGCTCCTGCTCGAGCAGCAATCTGGAAAAGCCGTCCACCGCCCGCAGCGGCGCACGCAAATCATGCGATACAGAATAAGAAAACGCGTCCAACTCCTCATTCGCCTGCTCCAATTGCCGAGTCCGCTCCGCCACCCGCTCCTCCAAAGTATCTCCCATCCTGCGAACCACATCTTCAGAACTCCTCCGCTCCATCGCCAAGCCCGCCATGCTCGCCGCACGCGCCATCAAATCTTGATCCATCCGTGTCGGCACACGCGGTTCACGCAAAAATACTAACAGGACCCCCAAAACCCGGTCGGGTGCCGCAAAGATCGGAGTCGACCAACAAGCCCGCACTTCGCTCCGAAGCGCCAAACCTCGGACCGCCTCGCAGCGAGGATCCGTTGCAATATCCTCTGCGATCACCTGCCGGCGCTGCGATACCGCCTGATTCCAGACGAAGTTTTCTGATCGAAGATCACTCTTTTCGATCAACCGAATCCACTCCTCTGACAATCCTGGGGCGGCTCCAAACCGCAAAGACTCCCTACCCGAGTCCACCAAAAATAAGGCATACAAGGTCCCCGAATCTAATTCCTTTAGGCTCTGCAAAAACAACTGCAGCAATTCCCTCAATGGTTTCTCCCCAAGGCAAAGCTCCAAGGCCTTCAACTCCCAGTCCAAAAGGGCCTCCGTCTTCCTCCGCCAAGTAGTCTCCCTTGTGACCCCTAACATGGTCGCCCCCCGAGTCTTCCGAAAATGGGCTCTCACACCCGCGAAAGGATCTTCAAAAATACGCCCGTAGATCCAAATCCACTTGAGGCTCCCATCCTCCGCCAAAAATGGACACTCCGCCGACCAATCCCTCTTTTCGGAAACACTCCGCTGAAAACTTTCTGCCACCTTCTGCCTCTCCCCAACCGGAATACGCTCCAAGAACCGCTCCAGCGTCCAATGACACGACTCCGAAAAACCCAAAATCCGGTTCTGCCTCACAGAACCCTCCATCTGCATTGTCTTCAAATCCATCTCCCAATCCCCAATTCGAGCCGCATCCAAGGTCAGCCTCAATCGAGACTCGCTGCGCCGCAATGCGGCCAGCGAAACCTTGATGCGACGCGCCTCCCGAACCAACCGCTGCCATGCCAACGTCAGCAATCCAACCCCCAGCGCCCCCGTAAGCCCAATCAACCGGAACGATGCGCGAACCTTCTCCCCCGCACCTGCGTCCGCAACCCGCCCGGCAGGCATCCCCTCCAACACCTCCCAAACAAGCGCCGACGATTCCAAAAGCAAAATTCCCAAAATAAAAGAGCCCACCCCAAAGGCCG
>CANFNA010000050.1 GCA_947448395.1 Chthoniobacteraceae bacterium | reverse complement strand
GCTCCGAGGAGTGCTGAAACAGGGAGACTTTGAGCGAGCAACTCATTGACTGAACGGTCGCGGTATTTTGTGGAGAGGCGAAGGTCTCCGTGGAGGACATCTGAGAGGTATTCGCGGTACTGCTGCCAGAGGGAGCCATCGAGGTGATAGCGGGAGAGGAGTTCTTTTTCGATGGCGGGCGGTAGTTTTCGTTCTCGGGTGAAAGGGCCTCCTGGGGAGAGACGAACGAGGAAGAAGGTGAGGGAAATGACGCAGAACAGCACCCCGGCCATGGCGAGGAGGCGTCTGGTGAGAAAGGGAAGCATGAGGAGGGAGGATAGGGGGATTGAAAGGGTTTGTCTCGGGTTTCGCGAGGAATCCAGTCCGGTTGCCAGCGTGCCCTGAGCAGGCTACGCTTGGGGGCACATGGCCGTGCAGTACAAGGACTATTATAAGGTGCTGGGGGTTTCTAAAAGCGCTTCTCAGGATGAAATTCGGAAGGCTTATCGCCGTTTGGCGCGAGAACACCATCCCGACGTCGCAAAGGACAAGAAGGCGGCTGAGGCCAAATTCAAGGAGATCAATGAGGCGAATGAGGTTCTCGGGGATCCTGAGAAAAGACGTCGTTATGACGAATTGGGTTCTCAGTGGGAGCAGGGAGGTTTCCAACAGGGGCCTGGCGCAGGGCGTCCTGGGGGAGGGTTTGGAAATGGATTTGGAGGGGATGGTTTCAGCGATTTTTTCGAGACGTTTTTTGGGGGAGGAATGCCGGGAGGCTTTAGTGGAGGTGGCGCATTTCCGGGGGGACAGGGCGGGGCTCGAGGTGCGCGGCATCCGTTTGCGGGGCGGGGGCGTGCAGTGTCGCGTGATTTGGAGGCCCAAGTGGAAGTGACTTTGTTGGAGGTGTTACAGGGAGCCAAAAAGAGGGTGAGTTTTCGTCGTTCGGAAGGGGGCGGTGGGGCTTCGACAGAGACGCTTGAGGTGCGGATTCCCAAAGGAGTGGCTGAGGGGCAAAAGATCCGATTGGCGGGCAAGGGGGAGCATGGTGGGGATTTGCTGCTCAAAGTGTCGTTGGTCGCGCATCCGGATTACGCTGTGGATGGATTCGATTTGGTTCGGAAGGTGACCATTCCAGCATGGAAGGCAGTGTTGGGAGGGGAGGTGGAAGCGGAGACGCTGGAGGGGACAGTGAGACTTAAAATTCCCGCTGGGACTCAGGCAGATCGACGGTTTCGGCTTCGAGGGCGTGGACTGTGGGATCGAGAGAAGGAGCGCGGGGATTTGTACTTGGAGATCAAGGTACGGCTTCCGGAGGAGCTTAAGGACGAGGAGCGGGCTGCGTGGGAGGCGCTCGGGGCGCTGGATCCTGAGTCTGGTTCGTCGCCCAATTCTCAGTGAACTCGGATTGAGACGGTTTCAGATGTTGTTTTCCCCATGAATCCTCCCCAATCCCTAACACGAATTCATTGGCTGCCGTACTTGGTAATCCTTGCGGGATTAGCGGGTTCTTTGACTGGGTTTGGGGACGGTTCAGAGCAGGGGCATTCCGTTGCAGGGGCTGCTTTTAACGAGGGCCCGAGGCAGGCAGCGACCTTGTTGGAGCCGGAGGAGGTGGGCCGGGTGGAGTTCCTCATTAGTACGGCTTTGCCGAAGGCGCAGCAGTTTTTCAATCAAGGGGTCGCTCAATTGCATGGGTTTTGGTTTTACGAGGCGGAGCGTTCGTTTCGGCAAGTGCTACAGTTGGATCCGTCGTGCGCCATGGCCTACTGGGGGCTTGCGGTGGCGAACCGGAGTAATCCGAAAAGGGCTCGAGAATTTCTGGAGAAGGCCAAGCCGTTGATGGGCAAAGTAACGGCAAAGGAGAAGCGGTGGCTGGAGGCCTATCAGGCTTTTTTTGAAAAGGACGGACCGCCGAGTAGCGATGCAAGGCGGAAGATGGTGGAGACTTTAGAATCGCTTGCGTTTGATTTTCCCGAGGATGTGGAGGTGAAGGTGGCCTTGGTTTTGCATGTTTGGGAGAACTCAAGTCATGGCATTCCAATTGGGAGTCGGGAGGGATTAGACGCGCTTTTAAGAGAGGTGCTTTTGAAGCAGGAGTGGCATCCTGGGGCGCATCATCTGAGGATTCATTTGTGGTATGAGCAGGACGACCGACGGGCGCTGAAATCTGCGGCCGTCTGCGGGCAATCGGGTCCTGGGGTGGCTCATTTGTGGCATATGTCGGGGCATACCTTCAGTGGGTTGAAGCGGTATTCGGATGCTGCATGGCAGCAGGAAGCGTCTGCGCGAACGGATCATAGTTGGATGATCCAGAAGCGGTTGATGCCCGACCAGATTCACAATTATGCCCACAACAACGCTTGGTTGGTGAGTAACCTTAGGCACGTGGGACGGGTTGGGGATGCGGTTTTATTGGCAAAGAACATGATTGAGTTGCCGCAGTTGGCTCCTCGGACGGAAGTGATCGGGAGAAAAGAGTTTGTGGAGGATCGGTCGAGTTACTTTTTAGGTTCGCACGCCTTGGTTGAAACTCTTGTTGAGAGCGAAAAATGGGAGGCTTTGGTGGCTTTGGAATCGACGCGTTATTTGGTTTCTAGACAGGAGTCGTTAGAGGAGTCGTTTCGACTTTATGGAGTAACCACAGCGTACGCTTCACTTGGCAGGATTGAGGAGGCTCGGGAACGTCTGAAACGGATGGAAGAAGCGGTCCGGCGTGTGCACGCGGAGCGAGTGGAAGCCGCAGATGCGGCGGAGGCGGAAGCGAGGAAGGCTTCCAAAGGAGCTGAGGAGGTTGCAAAGAGTGCTCAGCAGGAGTTGCAGAATCGGCGGGAAAAGGTGGATCAAGCCGATGCATGGCTTGCCGCGGCCCGGATGAGTGTCTTTTTGGCTGAAGGGGAGGTGGATCAGGCCGCCGTGCAGTTATTGGGGGCGAAGAAGCTGTCCCCAGTCCGCAAGGCGCTGGCTGAGTGGGCGGTGGGGAACCGAGAGGAGAGTTTAAGAACGATCGAAGAGGCTGCGAATAAGGATGGAGGTCAGGTCTTAAGATTGGCAGTGCAAGCGGATCTCTTGAATCGTGCTGAGAAGGGAGACGCGGCGCGGGAGGTTTTCGAAAAATTGAGGAGGCTTGGCAGGCAGGCGGATCTTGATTTGGCTGCATTTGGGCGGCTGAATGAATTGCGGAAGGCCTTCGGGATTCCAGAGGATTGGCGAATGGACGAGGCGTTGCCTAAGGATGTGGGGACTCGGCCTCCATTGGCTAGTTTGGGGCCTTTTCGATGGGAGCCGCCGGTGGCTCCGGCGTGGGGTTTGCCAACGGAAACAGGGGCTTGGATGCGGTCGTTGGATTGGAAGGGGAAGCCGATTTTGCTGATGTTTTACTTAGGGAGCGGGTGCGTGCATTGCATCGAGCAGTTGAATGCATTCGCGCCGTTTTCGGATGCCTTCGAGAGGGCGGGGATTCGACTGATTGCGGTGAGTGTGGACAACCGAAATGACCTTTCAAAAACGATGAGCAAGGCGAAATCGGGCGGTGGTTTTCCGTTTCCGATTCTGGCGGATCCCGAATTAGCGGCGTTTCGACTTTATGGTGCGTACGACGACTTTGAGGGACAGCCGCTGCACGGGCTGTTTTTAATTGATGGGGACGGGAGGGTCCGGTGGCAGAATATTTCGTATCAACCTTTTAGCCAGCCGGAGTGGTTGCTGCAGGAGAGTCAGCGGCTTTTAGGAATTGGGGGGAAGAGCGTGCCGTAGGGAGGAAGGGGATGTTTTTGGGATGGTTCGGGATCGTTGGGAGATTGCGGAGATGGAGGGAAAGGTTCTGGAGGCTGGACGAGGGGCATTCAAATGAGCCAAACGTAGAGGGTTCCAGATTTTGAGATCCTGGGATTTTTGACTTATCTACATGAAACATCCTGTTCGTATTGCGGTGACCGGCGCTGCCGGTCAGATCGGTTATTCGTTGTTATTCCGGATTGCATCTGGGGCCATGTTTGGCGCGGAGCAGCCGGTTGAGTTGCATTTGGTGGAGGTGCCTCAGGCACTTGGGGCGCTTGAGGGGGTGGCGATGGAATTGCAGGACTGCGCATTCCCTCTTTTGAAAAAGGTTCTTCCGACGGCGGATTTGAACGAGGGTTTTTCGGGTGTAAACTGGTCGCTTTTGGTCGGGTCTGTTCCTCGGAAAGCTGGGATGGAGCGGAAGGATTTGCTTGGAATTAACGGGAAGATTTTCACGGGCCAGGGGGAGGCCATCCAGCGCAACGCGGCATCGGATGTTCAGGTTTTGGTTGTTGGAAATCCCTGCAATACAAACTGTTTGATTGCGATGAACCACGCGAAGGATATCCCATCGGACCGTTGGTTTGCGATGACGCGCTTGGACGAAAATCGGGCGAAGTCACAGTTGGCGCAGAAGGCGGGGGTTGCAGTGTCGGAGGTCAGCAATTTGACGATTTGGGGGAACCATTCGGCGACTCAGTACCCAGACTTTTTTCATGCGAGGATAGGGAACAAGCCGGCTCCTGAAGTGATCTCGGATCATGGGTGGTTGGAGTCGGAATTTATCCAGACGGTTCAACAGCGAGGAGCGGCTATTATTAAGGCTCGCGGGGCATCTTCAGCGGCATCGGCGGCGAATGCGGTGGTGGACACGGTGAGGTCCATTGAGACAACGACGCCTCCGGGAGATTGGCACAGTGTGGGGATTTGTTCGCGTGGGGATTATGGGGTGGAGAAGGGGCTGATCAGTTCCTTCCCGATTCGCACGCACGCGGATGGATCGCTTGAGGTGGTGCAGGGGCTTTCGGTGAACGCTTTTTCGCAGTCGAAAATCGATGCTACAGTGCAGGAATTGAAAGAAGAGCGCGACTTGGTCAGCGAGCTTTTGAGCTAAAACTGGACTTAAAGTTGCTAGGAGCGGGGTGAAGAAAAAGTAAAACGTGATTGCCAAGCGATATGCCCCGCCCCTAAAGCAACCTCCTCTAACGAACCCAATCACCAACCTATTGCCTGTTTTTTATGTCGGAAAAATCGATCGAAGAGAAAGTGAAGGACATCATTGTTGAGCAGCTCGGAGTCAATCCTGAGCAGGTCACCTCCAGCGCCTCGTTTATTGGGGACCTAGGAGCGGACTCCTTGGACACCGTGGAGCTCGTGATGGCTTTTGAAGACGAGTTTGGAGTGGAAGTGCCGGATGAGGACGCTGAAAAGCTCCAGACGGTGAGCGATGTCGTGAAGTACATCGAAGAGAAGACGGCTGCCTAGTTTTTGGTCGTCGTTTCGGCCGCCGTTTTCTGACGGTCCCAATCGTAGTGAAAAAGGCACGGTTTTCCGTGCCTTTTTTGCTTTTGAGGGAATTAGAAACAGGGATGGTGGAATTCTTTCATTGCTGACAAACTACATTTGTTGCAGGTGTTTCCTGTAATCCTCCCTCATCATGGATACGTCTGATTCTCAACAACCCGCTCCGAAAGTTTCTTTCGAGATCCCTTTTGGACTCATTGGTCTCAAAACCCTGACCCAATTTGAAATGGAGCCTATTCAGGACAGCCCTCCGTTTCATCGTATCCGTGCTATGGGTGAGGAGCCGATTGAATTAGTCGTTTTGGAACCCAGTCAGTTCTTGGAGAGTTATTCCATGGAGATCAGCGATGAAGACGCTTTGGACTTGGATATCCATGAAGGCAGTCAGCCGTTGGTGTTGAACATCGTCGCGATTCATTCCCTGAATCCGCAGTATGTGACGGTGAATTTGGTGGCGCCTCTTGTAATTAACCGCGAAACGATGCTCGGCAAGCAGGTGATTTTAGCGGGGAGCGAGCGGTACTCGGTATCGCATGTCCTAGTGGACAACCGCGGGGAGGCTGGGGCGCAGTAGAATGCGTCGTTTTGAGGAAGTTTGAACGTTAACCCAATCTTTTCCGATGCTCATTCTCAGCAGGCGCGAAGGTGAAAAGATCATGATTGGGGATAATATCGAGGTTGTCGTAACTCGGATTGACCATGACATGGTGAAGCTCGGGGTGAGTGCGCCGAAAGACATGGGGGTGTTTCGGGAGGAGGTTTACCAGCGGATCAAGCAATCGAATCTGGTGTCCGTTCGGAGTGGTTCGGAACAGATTCCGTCCCTTTCTATCAGGCCGAAGCCGGATTCGGATCCTGACAGGTGATCATGGATTATCCGTGAGGTGTTGCAGCGCGAGCCTCGCTGGTTTGCGGGCCGCCTTTTTAAGGGAACCCTCAGTGCTGAGCGCGTTTTCTAAGGAGGAGGATTGCGGCGAGTCCTCCAATGAGGAGGATGGTTTTTCCAAGAGTTAACCATGGCGCTTTGGGTCGAGTGGCGATGTCGCATTGATGCAGGGCCACGCGTTTGCCGCTTGGGAGAATGGGGCCTAAAACACGGATTGTGTAAGTGAGGTTGGGTTCAAGCTTCTGGAAGGTAAAGAGAAGGTGCTTCGATTGGTCTCTTGAGATCTGAACATTCGGCAAGGGTTGCCAAGAAACGCGCAGAGGTCCATGTGGATCGGGGACAAGGAGTCGGCTTTCCACAAGGAGTTTCTCGATGGGAATGGCTGGATTATCTGGAACTTCGAGGATGGCAGAGCGGTCCGTTACGTTTCTTAATTTGCTTCCTGCAATGGCGATGCCTGGCAGGAAGGCTCTATTAGCGAGTTGAATATGTGCCGCGTTGACTGAGGGGGCGGGCTTTTTAGCAGCAGTGGTTGCCGTTGGTGGCAATGGGAGAGGTGATTCTGAGTCCGGAGCTCCGTGTGGCGTTGCGGATGAGCGCTGGGGGCGATTCGTCGCGGTGGTTGTGTGAGTTTGGGATTGGCCCGAGCGCGACGGGGGATGTGTGGTTGCCACGGAGGGCGATTCCGGTTTCGTGAGCAGGGGAATTTCGAAGGATTGTCCCAGTCCCTGAATTTTCAGCAGACCTTCAGCGCGCTCGGTGGGCGTGATGACGGTAAATACATGCAGGTCGATGGATTTGCCTGGGAGGATTCTGAGGGCCGTGGAATCGACGGCAAAGGGTGGTGGAACTTGGATGGTCCAGACGCCTTCGTTACCCCCTGCGTTTTCGAGGGTGATTGGGGTGAAGAGATGTTTATTGGGCGGGACAATGGTAGGGGATGCGAGATTGCTGGTGATTCGGAGCAAAGGAGCAGAGGCCTCGGCGTGCCAGAGCAACAGACGGGAGACAGCGAGATCTTCGGGAGATCCTTTTCGAGTGAGTTTGAGCAGTCCGGAGGAGGGTTCCTTGGAGAGTTTTCCGCCGCGCACGGTGATTTGCTTTGACTGGCCGGGATTGAGGGCGACCTCTTCGGGGTGGTCGAGCGGAGGGATCGAGGAAAGAAGCACCACTTCGGGTGTGAGGTTGTGATTTGAGAGTTTGAGAAGCGTCTCTCTTTGGGCGGAGTTCGAGACAGCGAAGAGTTTGAGGGGATCTGGCTCGGCTTGAATCCAGTCTTCGGCGGTTGCGAACAGTTTGATTGGCTTTTCTGGTTGGTGAGAGAAGACGAGGTCGCCTTTGAGATTTCCAGCGATGCTCGGCGCCAGGATGAGCTCCAAAACAATTCCTTGTTGGGGTTCAAGATGGAAGGTGTCTGGTCTGCAGGTCCAGCCCGCTGGGGCCGTGATGGATGCTGACAGAGCGGTGTCGCCGAGGTTTTTGATGGGGAGCTTTTGTTCTGAAACGAGCCCAACTTTGGTTGGCGGAAAATCGATGCGTTGGGGAAGGTCAATGCGCCCAGCTTTATCGAGAATCTGGATAACGATGGTGGCTTCTGCTGAGACGCCTTTGGAGTTGGAGGCGGCGAATCCAAATTGGTCTGTGGTAAAAGAGCGATCTTCTGGAGGGAAGTATTCTACCCAAGCCTCGGTTCCTGCGGTGTTGGTGAGGAGTTTGAGTCGTCCGTGGCTTGGAGGGGTGCGCAGGAGAAATGTGATGGATTCTGACTGTGGTCCGAGGACACGGAGGGGGATGCGTTTGGGTTGCTTTCGGTCTACTTGAATGTTTGCGGGTGCTGGAAGTGGCGGGGCGCCTTGAAAAGATTCCTTTGGTTTGCCTCCAAAAATGGAGACCGCCTTTGCCGGAACGGGTGAGTTTGGCACTAGCAGCGCGATTAGAACGCATGCGGATGGGAGAACACGGGATGCAGACACAGGCGATAAATCGATTCTTTTAGAGTACTCGTGGTGAGGCTCGCCTCCAAGGGAAGTCTATCAATCGAGTTTTTGGATTTTGCGTCTGGCGTTGGGAAGGGTTGAATGGTCGGCCTATGCAAGAAGCTCGCCCCCTCGTGGGAATCATCATGGGAAGCGTATCGGACTGGGAAACCATGAAGCACGCCGTTGATATCCTTCAGCAGTTTGGAATTTCGCATGAGGCTCGGGTTGTTTCTGCCCACCGCACGCCGGAATTGATGGCGGAGTATGCACGCTCAGCAGTGCAGTCCGGTTTGAAGGTCATTATCGCGGGGGCAGGCGGGGCCGCTCATCTGCCGGGGATGGTTGCGGCTCACACGATACTTCCAGTCCTTGGTGTTCCAGTGGAAAGCCGAGTGCTGCGCGGAGTGGACTCGCTGTTGTCGATCGTACAGATGCCTGCAGGCATTCCAGTGGCGACACTGGCTATTGGCGCCGCAGGGGCAAAGAATGCCGCTTTGCTGGCGGTTTCGATTTTGGCTCTCGGGGATGTTGTTTTGCAGGGGCGTCTTGAGGCGTTCCGGCAGAAGCAAACCTCGGAAGTTTTGTCTGCTGAGCTTCCGCAGGAGAAGGGAGTATGAGCGAATCTGCGCAATGTGTGTTTTTCCCGGGAAGTACCATCGGAGTGATGGGGAGCGGGCAATTAGGGCGAATGTTGGCCATAGCGGGGAGGCGCATGGGGTATCGGATTCATACCTTCAGTCCTGAAAAAGATACGCCAACCGGTCAGGTTGCGGATTTGGAAGTGAGTGCTTCTTATGCGGATGAGGCCGCGGTGAGAGCCTTTGCAAAAGGAGTGGATGTGATAACCTTCGAGTTTGAAAACATCCCGGTCGAGTCCGTGCACTGGGCTGCTGAGCACTGTGTTGTAAGGCCTGCAGGGTCGGTTTTGCATATTTGCCAGCACCGGCTCAGAGAGAAGGAGTTCCTGCGTGGCGGGGGGTTTCCTGTCGCAAATTTTGAGGCGATCGAAACGGAGTCGCAGTTGAGAAATGCTGTGGAAAAAATTGGGGTTCCGTCGGTGTTGAAGACTGCTGCGTTTGGATATGACGGAAAGGGACAGCGGAAGTTGTTGCCCAGTGCGGATCTAGGGGAGGTCTGGGCTTCGATGCAGGGGCAGAAATCTGTATTGGAAGCGTGGGTTCCGTTTGAGCGTGAGATTTCTGTCATTGTTGCTCGTGGGGTGGACGGGCAGACGGCGACCTATCCGGTGTGTGAAAACGTCCATACCAACCATATTTTGGATGTGACGATGGTCCCAGCGAGAATTCCGCTGGAGGTGACTTCTGCGGCTGAGTCGCTAGCGGTTAAGGTGGCGCACGCAATCGGTTTGGTGGGTGTCTTGGCTGTGGAGCTCTTTTTACTTCCGAGCGGGGAAATCGTGATCAACGAACTCGCTCCGCGTCCGCATAACTCTGGACACTTTTCGTTTGATGCCTGCGTTACCAGCCAGTTTGAGCAACAGCTCCGGGCTGTTTGCGGACTGCCCTTGGGATCGACGGAACTTTTGCGTCCGGTGGCGATGGCCAATTTGCTCGGAGACGTTTGGGCCAAAGGGGAGCCGGACTGGTTGTCCGTCTCGTCCATGGCCGAGATAAAGCTGCATCTTTACGGAAAGGCAGAAGCTCGTCCCGGCAGGAAAATGGGGCATTTGGTGGCTTTCGGCGGAACGGCGGATCTTGCAGCGGAATCGGTGCGAAAAGCGAGAGCGGTCCTTGGGAGGGAATAGCGAGTCTTTGGATTTTATGGAGACGCTATTGTTGCCTGACGGGAGTACGCCTTCGATTGAGAACGCGGTGGCAAGGGCGGTGGAGTATTTAGAACAGGGTGCGGTCGTGGCGCTACCAACCGAAACGGTGTATGGCCTCGCAGGCGATGCGATGAATGCGTCAGCGGCCGCTCGCATTTTTGAGGCTAAGGAGCGTCCGTTTTTTGACCCGCTGATTTGCCATTTGCCGAGTTTAGAGTGGTTGGATCGATTTACGAATGTGCCTCGAGGCGCCCGGACTCTAGTTCACGCATTGGCGGAGCGATTTTGGCCTGGCCCGTTGACCATGGTTTTGCCGCGACGGGCTGAGGTTCCCGACTTGGTGAGTTCGGGACTTCCGACGGTTGCCGTGCGCCAAAGCGCGCATTCTTTATTTTCGATGGTGGTGGAGCGCTTTGCGCGCCCGCTAGCGGCTCCAAGCGCGAATCGATTCGGACGCATTAGCCCGACTCGTGCGGAGCATGTTCGGCAGGAGTTGGACGGCCGGATTCCGATGATTTTAGACGGAGGACCAACGCTTCACGGAGTTGAGTCTACGATTGTTTCGGTGGATGCGGTTGGTGGGATGTTGCGGGTTCTGAGGAGCGGGCCGGTGACGAGGGAGCAGTTGGAGTTATATGGGGAAGTGCGCGTTGAGGAGGGTACCGTGTTGGAGCATCCGGAAGCACCTGGGCAGCTTAAAAGTCACTACGCTCCACGCACGCGGATGGTGCTCGCCAAGCCTTCTGCGGGCATCGAAGTAACTGGAGAAAAGTGCGGGCTGCTAGCGTGGCGGAGTGCGGTCGCAGGGTTTGCTCAGGTTGAGGTCCTGAGTTCTGTTGGCGATTTACGCGAGGCTGCTGCGACCTTGTTTGCGAAAATGCGCCGATTGGATGATTGCGGGCTCGAGTCGATTGTGGCGGAACTCGTACCCAACGAGGGGCTCGGGGTTGCTATCAACGATCGTTTGCGGAAGGCGAGTGCTTGATCAAAATAACGAGGTCTACTCAACGGGCTTTTTCCGTTGGAAGAACTCGGTTGCGGCTTGATTGGTGTGGGCAGCCAGTTGCTCCAGCGTTTCACCGCGAAGGGCCGCAATGTGTTCCGCGATCAGTCGGGTATAAGCTGGTTCGCAGCGTTTCCCGCGGTGTGGGACAGGGGCTAGAAAGGGGCAGTCTGTTTCCAGAAAGAATGAGCCGCTGGGGAGTTTGGCAGCACACTCGTGGACGGACGATGCATTCTTGAATGTAACAATTCCGGTGAATGAAACTTGGAAGCCCAATTCTAGAATTTCGTGCGCTTGCGCTAGGGTTCCTCCAAAGCAGTGGAAGACCGCCCGCAGCATCCCCGAGTAGGGCCGAAGAATTCGGAGGGTATCCTCCCAAGAGTCTCTTTGGTGGACGACAACGTTCAGTCCAAGTTGCACAGCTAGATCGAGCTGTTCCTTGAAAAAGTGCCCTTGGCGTTGGCGTTTATTTTCCCATGACAATCTTTCCGCAGGATCTTCTGGCGGTGTGTTTGCCCGATAATAATCCATGCCTATTTCCCCGAGAGCGACCACCTCTGGTTGGATGGCTAAAGCGCGGAGTTTAGGGAGGTAGTCATCGGGAGTTTCGTCGACATAGCAGGGGTGAATTCCTGCGGATGCGGCGACATTTTCGAACTGCTTTGCGATTTGAATCGCGCGAGCGCCACTCTCCAGCGTGGTGCTGATCGTGATGATGCGAGAAACACCAGATTCCTGCGCTCGAGTTACAACGTTAGGGACCTCGGACGCAAACTCTGGAAAGTCGAGGTGTGCGTGCGTATCCGTCAGCATGTAATCGGAAGTCTTCTGAAGAGGATGAGGTTACCACTCAATGACGGAACTAGCCCAGGTGAGGCCTCCGCCAAAAACCACCAAGAGGATGGTGTCTCCGACATGCATGCGCCCCGTTCGGTTGGCTTCGTCCAAGGCGATGGCCACTGCGGCCGCGCTTGTATTTCCGTAACGGTCGAGATTCACGAGAAAGCGTTCCAGGGGCACTTCCATGCGGTCTGCAATGGCCTCAATAATTCTGAGGTTGGCCTGGTGGGGGATGATGCACTTGAGGTCGTCGCTGGTGAGTTGCGCGGCTGCCATGGAGATGTTGGCGGCGGAGAGCATCGAGGTGACGGCCTGCTTGTAGGTCTCGCGGCCGTTCATTTTGATGGTGTTTGAATGCTCTGACGTGGTCTCGGGAGTGACAGGATGCAGGCATCCTCCTCCGGGAATGTAGAGAATATCCGCGTACGATCCGTCGCTTCCCATATGGGTGGCCAAAATTCCGCGGGAGCCTGGGCGGTGCCGCAAAATAGCCGCTCCAGCGCCATCTCCAAATAGCACGCAAGTATTTCGATCCTTCCAGTCGACGATGGTAGAGAGCTTGTCTGCGCCGATCACCAACACCGTATTATGAGTTCCGGTGGCGATGAATTGTCGCGCGATGTCCATGGCGAAAAGGAAGCCGGAACAAGCTGCGCTGACGTCGAAGCACGCGGCCTTTTTGGCGCCGATTTTGGTTTGAACAAAGCAGGCGGTCGACGGGAAAAACATGTCGGGAGTGACCGTCGCAACAATGATGAGATCGATTTCCTCTGGGGTGATCCCTGCGTTTTCAATGGCGGCCTTTGCGGCGGCGGCGGCAAGGTCGCTTGTTGACTCGCCGGCATCAGCGATGCGTCTTTCGCGAATTCCGGTGCGGGTGACGATCCATTCGTCGTTGGTATCCACCATGCGTTCCAGTTCGGAGTTGGTGAGAACCCGTTTGGGGGCGTAGGAGCCAGTGCCAATGACGGAAGCAGAGCGGAGCATGGAGAGGGGGCGAATTAGGGGTTAGAAGGCGAAACGGAACTGGGCGCGAGGATCTCGTTATAACGCGCCACTTCTTCAATAATGTGAGGATTGATTTCGTGACGGATGGATTCCGCTCCGACACGGATGGCATTTTTTACAGCGATGGGGGAGCTGCCGCCGTGGGCGATGATGCAGTTGCCGTTGACGCCTAGAAGCGGCATTCCGCCGTATTCATCCGCGTTGGTCTTATTTTTGATACTCCGGAAGGCATCTTTTGCGAGCCAAGCGCCAGCCATGCGGATGGGAGATTTCATCAACTCGCTTTTGAGCCAATGGAAGATGGCTTTGGCGATGGCCTCACAGGTTTTAAGGACGACGTTACCGACAAAACCATCGCAGACGACCACCTCTACGGGGTTTTCAAAAAGATCATGGCCTTCGACGTTTCCGCGGAAATTCAGATTGGAGTTCTTGAGCAATTCGAACACCTCGCGGGTGAACTCGTTGCCCTTTTCATCCTCGGTGCCAATCGACATCAGGCCGATGGAAGGGTTTGCATAACCCAACACATGCTTGGAGTAGGCAGCGCCCATGATCGCGTTTTGGACCAACTGTTTTGGACTCGGGTCGGTATTGGCTCCAGCGTCGATTAGCAGGAAGTAATTCGTTTCGGTGGGAATGACCGCTCCGATAGCGGGGCGCTCGACTCCGGGAAGATTGCGGAGCTTAATTTGTGAGCAGGCGACGGCCGCTCCCGTATGCCCTGCGCTGACCACAGCCTGCGCGTCCCCCGATTTTACAAGATCCACGGCCCGGCTGATGGACGAGTCACGCTTTCTTCGAACCGCATCGGTGGCGGCGTCGCTCATGGTGACGACTTGAGTAGAGTGACAGATCTCGATTCGAGAATCTGAATAAGAAAGGCGCCGCAATTCTGCTTCGATGCTTGCGGTATCTCCCACGAGAATAAGCTTCTGGATATGCTCGTACTCGCGGAGAGCGAGAACGGCTCCTTCAACCAAATTTGCCGGGGCGAAATCGCCGCCCATGGCGTCGAGTGCAATTCTCATGGTGGTGGTGGGGACCTTAAAAAGCTTGGAGAGACGGTCTGAGGAGGAAGCTAAGCAAGGCTGAACCAGGTTGCGAGATGGAAACTCGAGAGTACAGCTTGAGAGTCGGGAGCGGATTTTTGGCGGATCTCTCAAAAAGAAACAGCCGCCCGTCTTTTGGACGGGCGGCTGTCACAATGCTTAAAGCGATTGAAAAGCGTGACAGTTTAGACTGAAGCAACCGTCAGGACCTGACGTCCGCGATAATAACCGCAACTTGGGCAAGCGCGGTGGGATCGGGAGGCAGAACCACAATTAACGCAGCGGCTAAGCTGGGGGGCGTGCCAGCGGTTGGCGGCCTTGCGGGTGCGCAGGCGCATCTTCGACATTTTTCTCTTTGGGACTCCCATAATTCGGTGCGGTTTTCGTTAAAGCTTTAGACGGTCCAGATCCCCCCACACATCTCGTTGAGACTCGGTTGGCGTGCTTTTTGAACCACTTTGAGGAGGCCCAGGGCAAGTACGCTGACCGTTCCCGTCGCAGTGCGGATGGGGCGGAAGGGCGAGGAGGATGTCCTCGCGGAGAGACTCTGTCAAGTCCACGTGCTCACGCCCATCCAATTCAACTTGGCACGCGAAATCGTTCACTTCGATGGGGAGTTCAAACGGGTCAAGGCAACTAACGCATCCCATCCGGAAGGTTGTCCGCAATTGGCCGGTGGCGAATAATCCGCCTTCGCTGAGTCCGACGTCCAAGGAGTAAAAGAGGGGGGCAATGGACTCGACCGTGCCGTCTTCAAGTTCGAAGACCGAGGCTGGGTCTTCTCCCTCAATGTGTTTGCCTTCGTCTGGGATTTGAAGGATGTGAATTTTCATAAAAATCCGAGTTTCTAGATGGCTAAAGAGCGATTGCTCAGGGGGTGAGGCCCGTCTGGGCGTTCCGCTCCTTTAGTGCGGCCACGACGCAATGTGGCACAAAACGGGAGATATCGCCACCCAAGCGCGAAACTTCCTTAACCAACCGCGATGAGAGGTAAGTGTATTCTTCGGATGGCATCAAAAACAGGGTTTCCAACTTCGGCTCCAAGCTCCTGTTCATGAGCGCCATCTGAAATTCATACTCAAAATCTGAGATCGCTCGGAGACCGCGAATGATCGCCCGGGCGTCCTGCTTGCGAGCAAAGTCGACGAGGAGTCCTTGAAAGCTCGTGATCCTGATATTGGGGAGGTCTTGGGTGGATTGTTGGATCAACCGAATGCGCTCCTCCGTGGAGAAAAGCGCGCTTTTTGAGTCATTTTGAGCGACGGCAACGAGCACCTCGTCAAATAGGGAGGAGGCCCGCTTTAAGACGTCAAGGTGACCGTTGGTGACAGGGTCAAAGGAGCCGGGATAGAGGGCGCGAACCATAAGCGATAAATTGGGGAATCTCTGCTTCTATTCTTGGGGGAGGTTAATGCAGGGCGAGTTCTCCCAACAGGATGACGATAAAACTCAGAAATCCGATGAATAGCGCGGGCACTCCAATAAAAGCGAAAGCGACTCGGAGGAGACTGAGTCCATGGGCTCTGGAAATGGCAATATTGACCAAGGCAATGCTGAAAACGCCGACACACATCTGAGCGAGAATCGTTGCGCTGTGGATGAGCATTTTGTCTCCAGTAAAAGAAGCGATGACGGCGGTGATTGCTGGCAAAACAAGTAATGTCGAAGCGGATCCCGTCGCGTAACAGGCCACTCGGAATGTCATGTCCAGCGGCTTTCTGGCAGCCCCAGTCATCCAAAGCAAAAAGTGCAGGATGCAGGAACTCAAAGCGACTTGGATCGGTGCTAGCAATATCGAGAGCAAAGTCCCGGCAAGAATCGATGGGACAACGCCCGGTTGAGGAGGCGGTTGAGTTGCCTGCGCGGAGAACTGTGCAAACCAATTTGAGAAAATCGATGGCAGTTCTTCAGGTGGTGCAAGCCTAAGATTCACAGCAGAGAACAGCGTCGCTGTAATCGCGCAGATCATGTAGAAGGCGAGAGGTCTGGCCCATCCTGGAGTAGGTGACAGGTTTGCAAATGTTTTGAAAGGGTGCGTCAGAACCTGGAGGACGGTCTCGATGAAGACGGTGGGCCAAGCAGAGTTTTCACTGTGTTCCCATGCTGGGGTTGGATTGGAGATCGGTTGCTGTGGCTCAGTTTCAATCGACTCCGCTGTGAGGGGAGTGGCGGCCTGCTGGAAAGTAAGTAAACTATTGAGTGCCTCCTGAGCCGGTTGCCAGTCGGTCATGCCCTTGGTCCAGACGAGGGTTTGATCGGAGATTTTTCCTTCGGCTAGCAGCGTGCGCAGCGCGCCCTCTGCAATAGGCCCTTGGGGTTTGCCATCGGACTCGTAGAACCAATTCATAGCGTTGTAACGGGCAGCGAAGAGGAAGCGAGGCACTTGAGCAAACCCAAATGAGGTGAGGCCTCTTGCAAATTTAATGTGGGGCGATATTTGGAGCGAGTGTCTGGAGTCGCTCCATCCCGTGAATTTCAAGTCCCTGCAACCGATACTCGAGTGCGGTTGGATCAGTTTCTGTGTACTCAAATCCCTGAAAAGAGCCGTTCCCAGCTCCAGGATTGGGTGAGGGAAGGGTGCGTTTTAGTGGACGGCGAGATTCCTTCGAAACCCGGAGAACGCTTGCGAGGGGGAGAAACCATCCTGGTTCGAGAGCCCGCACCCGTGCCGATGGTGGCTCAAGCGGAAGATTTGCCGCTGGAGCTGCTCTACGAGGATGAGGAGCTGCTCGTGCTTAATAAAGCAGCTGGCATGGTGGTCCATCCTGCTGTTGGCAATTGGTCTGGCACAGTCGTGAATGCGCTCCTGCATCATTGTGAAGACCTTTCCGAGACAGGGGGGCAGGAGCGGCCGGGAATCGTCCATCGCTTGGACAAAGAAACCAGCGGCTGTTTGGTGGTCGCCAAGACGGATTTTTCGCATCGGGTGCTTTCAGCCCAGTTCGCGGATCGAAAGGTTCGTAAAATCTATCTCGCGCTTGCATTGGGCGCTTTTCGAGGTGCCAGTGGGACGGTGGATGCGCCTATCGGCCGTCATCCCGTTCATCGCCAGAAGATGGCTGTTTTGACGGATGGAAAGGGGCGGGAGGCGCGAACGGACTGGCGGATTTTGGGGGAGTTGGAGTTTAAGGGAGCGCAGGTGAGCCTGGTTCAATGTCGTCTGCACTCCGGACGAACCCACCAGATTAGAGTGCACATGGCGCACCTTGGGCATGGTCTGCTTGGGGATGCTGTGTATGGAAAAAGAGCGGGGGCGGATCGCCAAATGTTGCACGCCTGGCAGTTGGGCTTTTCGCACCCGCGAACCGGTGACTGGATTCAATTTACGAGTCCGCTTCCCGCAGACTTTAGAGCAGCGGGCGTTCCTGTCAGTCTGACCGAACCGACTAACTAGTCCCTAGGTTGGTCGGGGTGCTTGGTGGGGATTGGGGCTCGGCAACGCGTACTCCTGAGTGACCCACGCAAGCGCCTCATCCTTGTCTTTGAGAGTTCCCTCAAGCTGCCTTGTTTGGACCGCATCAATGATTTCTTTGAATTGAGGGCTG
>CANFNA010000049.1 GCA_947448395.1 Chthoniobacteraceae bacterium | reverse complement strand
ATTTGGTTCGGCTTTCAAATATTGAGAAATACGCGCCTCATTACCTGGGTGGCTCGATCGTTGGGAGTGAACGCCTCGCCGAGGGGGGCGTATCTGCGAGGGTGTTTGAAAAGCAGGACGCTATAGAGAGCATGCTACTTCGCCAGTATCCGACTTCGTTGAGTGAGACAGCCGAGAGCATTGGAATTTGGCTGCACCACGACGATTTGACGCCTGAAATAGGGCCGCTTGCGAAGCTTGCTCCAAGGAGCATCGCCACAGTTTTCAGTGAGCCTGTTTATCGCGGAATATTTCAGTTGAGCAGTCGGCGGATTATTTCACTGAAAGCGGTGCTGAAGGATGGGCTCGAGAGGGCGGCGGCCCACTTTGGATGTCCCGCACTTGAGCTTAACAGTGAAGATCCAGTGGAGGCACTTTGCTCGTGGGCCATGGAACATCAACTTGGAGAGGTCGTCGCATTCGCTCCGATGGTGGGGCCGATTCATGACATGCTTCAGCGTCTCGAGAAGCGCCTCGAAATGTTGGGCATTCGGCTCACACTCGTTCGGCGAGGGTCCGATGCAACGGCGTTCTCATTTGTCACGGGTGGATTCTTTCCCTTTTGGCAGAGAATGCGGCAGCACCTTAACGAACTTTATATTTCATGAAATCACACGAGCCGGCTGAAATAGTCTCCCGAGTCATTCGTTATGCCTGGGAGGATCGGACTAGTTTTGAGGAGATCAAGGAGCGCACTGGGCTTTCGGAGGCACAGGTGATTGAAGTGATGCGTCGTGAGCTGAAGCCCTCCAGTTTTAAAAGATGGCGCAAGCGTGTTTGCGGGAGAGTCACTAAGCATCGCCGGTTACTTGAGAGGCACTTAAGCGGATCGCTGGATCAAGAATGAACCGATCGCAACTGGCTCCCAAGATGAATAGCGCCAAGAAGCGGACCGCAGATTTTCTCGTGATTGGAGCGGGAATGGCAGGAATGGCGGCCGCTGCGGCTTTGCAACAATCCGGAAGGCAGGTCTTGGTGGTTGATAAGGGGCGGGGTGTGGGTGGTCGAATGGCGACTCGGAGGGAGGGCGACGCCACGTTTGACCATGGCGCACAGTTTGTGACCGCGCGGGATTCTCGATTCGTTGGATGGCTCGAGCGTGCGCGCTCCGCAGGAGTTGCGGTCGAATGGTGTCGGGGTTTTGATTCTCAAACGGATGGGCACCTGCGTTGGAGGGGCTTAACGGGGATGTCCTCCCTCGCAAAGCATATGGGGAGCGGTTTGGATGTGATCCAGCAGGCGCAAGTGAGCCTAGTGCGGCGGAGTTCGGATTCTTGGATTGTGTGCATGAGCGACGGGGAAGTTTGGTCTGCAAAATCTCTGATTATCACAGCGCCGCTTCCTCAGGCGTTGATGCTCCTTGAGGCTGGGGAGGTGCCACTTGAGAGCGAGTTCAAACAACAGCTTTCCGCGATCGATTATGAGCGGTGTTTTGCCGTGATGGCGGTGCTAGATGGCCCCTCTCGATTACCGCCTCTGGGAGGTTTTACGCCTGCTCACGAGGCCATCTCTTGGATTGCGGACAATCAGTTGAAGGGTGTTTCTGTTGCGCCTGCGGTGACGCTCCATGCCACCCACTTTTTCAGCGTTCAGCATTGGGATCGGGATCGCGAGGAGACAGCGAAACGTTTGCTTCTGGAGGCGAAAGACTGGATCGGAGCGCAGGTTAAGTCGTTTCGCATCCACGGCTGGCGTTTCAGTAGGCCGATGGCAACGCACCCTGAATCCTGTGCTGTGGTTTGCTCGGATCCGCCGCTTGTATTGGCTGGAGACGCCTTTTGTGGTCCTCGGGTTGAGGGCGCCGTTTTGTCCGGTTGGGCTGCGGCAGAGGCCGTGATCCAGCTGACTCGGGACAAATCATCCCTAGGGGGCTGTTAAAGAGGCGTCGAAGCAATGAAATGAATCTCATGAATCAAGCAAGGTCCTCACCTCCATGGATGCGAACGGTTCTCCTGTGTGCTGGGTTTTACAATGTGCTTTGGGGCGCATTTGCTGTGTTGTTTCCGGGGGCGATTTTCCGATGGCTCCAGATGCCCGAGCCAAACTACCCGCAGTTTTGGCAGTGCATCGGGATGATCGTAGGCGTCTATGGAATTGGTTATGCGATCGCGGCTTTTGACCCTGCAAGGCATTGGCCGATTGTGTTGGTTGGCTTTCTTGGAAAAGTCTTTGGTCCACTCGGGATGGCTCAAGCATTATGGACAGGACAGCTTCCTTGGGGTTTCGCGCTCAACTGCGTGACCAATGATTTGGTTTGGTGGGTGCCATTCTTTCTGATCTTGAAACACGCATGGGAGCGGTATCAGCGGGACTCTGGTTTAGAGGCATCTCCAGATGAGTCGATCTTGTTGAAAGACTCAATAACCTCTAACGGCAGGAGTCTTGCGGAGATCTCGCAGGAGCATCCGGTTCTCGTTGTTTTTTTGCGCCATTCCGGTTGCACATTTTGCCGGGAGGCACTGGCGGATCTCTCTTTTGCTCGTGAGAGAATTGAAGGGGGAGGAACGCGACTTGTTTTGGTTCATATGGGGACGGCGTCTTCGTTTTCGGCCTTCACGGAGGGTTACGGCCTCAGCGATGTTCCGGCGTTTTCTGACCCAGAACGTCGGCTCTATCGAGGGCTTGGTTTACAGCGCGGTACGTTCGTTCAGTTGTTTGGATGGGGCGTCTGGTGGCGGGGGCTGAAATCGTTGCTCGCGGGCCATCGACCTGGGGCTTTGGAAGGCGATGGAACTCAAATGCCTGGGGTTTTTATGATTTGGCAGGGGCGAATCGTGCGACGATACCTTCACAGCAATGCTGCTCAGCGGCCCGACTATGGTGCACTGGCGATACTTCCAGCGAACTCATGAGCCTGCTTTTCATCTGTCATTTTGCGGTGACGTGGGCGCTAGTGGGATTGATCTGGACCGTTCAGTTAGTGCATTACCCGTTGTTTGCTCAGGTTGGTTCTGAATCATTCAGGCGGTTTCATCAGCGTCACACCACTCAGATAACTTGGATTGTCGCGCCGCTCATGTTCATCGAGCTCTCGACGATGGTGTGGTTGCTGACTAACGGCGCAAGCGGGTGGTGGCTAGTAGGGAGCCTGGTGCCTTTAGCAGGCAACTGGCTTTCGACTTGGAGGATACAAGTCCCCATTCACACGAAGTTGGAGGCAGGTTTTGATGTGGGAGTTCACCAGCGTCTGGTGGCTACTAATTGGTTTCGTACGGTCGCATGGACGTCTCGCGGACTGCTTCTTTTGATCGATGCACAGGGCTAAAGGGTGAGGTTTTGGAGATTTTGAAATGCGATGCGAAAGTGCAAAAATCCATTACCCGGCAGGCTCTTTTTTTATGCGTAACCTGATCATTATTCTTGGCGACCAACTCAACGCCGATTCCGGAGCTTTTGATGGGTTTGATCCAAAGTGTGACGCGGTCTGGATGGCAGAGGTGGAGCAGGAGAGCCTCAAAGTGTGGAGCAGCAAGCAACGGATCACGGTTTTTTTATCGGCGATGCGGCATTTCGCTGGGGAGCTAAGATCGAAAGGGTGGAATGTATTCTATCGGGAACTAACCGACACGGGGGCCAAGTGGCAGGGATTGGGTTTGGTCGGGATGCTGGATCACGAGGAGACCTTGGCTGCGGCGCTCTGTGAATTCACGAAGCGACTGAGGCCCGAGCGTTGGATCATAGTCGAGCCCGGCGAATGGGGTGTTAGAAGCGAGATCAATGAGGCATCGATTCAGGCGGGCGTTCCGTTGGAAAATCGCGAGGACCACCACTTCCTTTGCAGTCACGCGGAGTTTGAGACGCATGCGAATGGACGGAAACAGTTGCGGATGGAGTTCTTTTATCGCGAAATGCGCCAGCGTCATGGTGTTCTGATGGAGGGTGGGAAGCCTGTTGGAGGAATCTGGAATTTTGATTCTGAAAATCGCAAGAGCTTCGGAAAAGAAGGGCCGCCCCTTCATTTTCCGCCGTGCCGGTTTGAGCCGGATTCTATCACACGGGAGGTGATGACAATGGTGAGTGCGCGTTTCGGAACTCATCCAGGGGAAATCGTTGAGTTTGACTGGCCGGTGACTGCCCAAGACGCGAATCGGGCCCTAGACGATTTTATTGTGCATCGCCTCTCTGAATTTGGGGACTGGCAGGACGCGATGTGGACTCTGGAGCCGTGGCTTTTTCATTCGCGTCTGAGTGCGGCTATGAACCTTAAGCTCCTGAATCCGCTTCGAGTGATCGAGGCGGCGGAGCGTGCGTGGAGATCCGGTGTTGCCCCACTAGCAGGGGTGGAAGGTTTTATTCGGCAGATTCTAGGGTGGCGCGAATATGTGCGGGGAATTTACTGGCTGAAGATGCCGAGCTATGTGGAGTTGAACGCGCTCGGTGCGGAACATTCCTTGCCCATCTTTTACTGGAGCGGAGAGACGGAGATGGTTTGCCTTCGTGATTCACTGGAGCAGACGCTTCGATTGGGGTACGCGCATCACATTCAGCGTCTCATGGTCACGGGACTTTATGCGTTGATGTTCGGGGTGAATCCGCGCGAGGTTCATCAATGGTATCTGGCGGTTTACGTGGATGCAGTGGAGTGGGTGGAATTGCCTAACACCCTTGGAATGTCGCAGTACGCTGATGGTGGTTTGATGGCGAGTAAACCTTACATAGCCACTGGAAAATACATCCAGCGGATGAGCAACTACTGTTCCGGTTGCCGATTTGATCCCGCTCAAAGTACCGGCGCATCGGCGTGTCCATTTACCACGCTTTACTGGGATTTTCTTTTGCGACACGAGTCTGTGCTGCGATTGAATCCGAGAATGTCGATGCAGTTGAAGAACCTCGCGAGGCTTGACGAAGCGAAGCGTGATGCGATCCGTTTTCAGGCAATACAGCACCGAGCTGGAGTCGCTTGCAAAGCGGATAAAAGGGGTCAGAAAGCATCGGGATAGAGCGGCAAGCATGGCTTCGGCGCTCGACGAGATTGGTAAAGGTAACGATCGTCTGGCAATGACGGACGAGCAAATTAAGATCGCGCGGCGCAGACTAATTTTAGGAATCACGAATGTCGGGTTTTGGGTTGTTGTGGCGGTTTCCGGGCTGATTTGGCTTTCCATTTTTCCGAGTCAACCAATGGGAGTGAGTCGGGTTTTGATGGTTTTGGTTTCGGTTTTAGCGATTCAGTCCCTTTTTGATTTTGTGGGTGGGCGTATTTTGATGCCAACCGGTGGATTGTCGGCAGTGCCTTTCCTTTGCCTCTGGGGAAGAGGTTTTTTTACCCATAGCTTACTCCTGTGCGGGGTCGGTTCGTTGCACTTCTGGAGTTTTACTCTTTTTAAGAGTTTCTGCCCCAGTGTTGGGATTGGGGTTGCGCTGTTGTTTCTTCTTAGGCGGTTCGTATTGCGCTTTGTTGCGGGGACGTGCGCTAAGCCACTGAAACTCGAGGGATCATCGTGTTGGAGTTTTTGTGCGGCAGATCCCTCTTTTACCGGCGGAGTGGTTGGGTTGGGACGGAACGCGATGATTTTAGTGCCGGAGTTGTGGCGAAAGGAACTAGGGAGTGACCAGATGCAGTCATTGATTCAGAGACGTCTTTGGGCGATTGCGAAAAATCTGCCCGCGCGCGCACTGGCATGTTTGGTGGTCTGGAATCTGGTGGGATGTGAGACGGGTTCGGTAATTTTCGAAATGCCAAGTCGGTCCGTGGAGACAGCAATGCTGTTGCAATGCTGTTGGATGACTTTTTGGACATTTCTAGGACTGCTCGTTCTTCCATCCTTGAGTCGAACTGCTGTTTTAGGTGCCGATCAGGCAGTTGCGGCGAACGGAGGGAGTGCGGGCGACTGGATTCGCAGATTTCCGAATCTTACGGGTGAGGATGGAAGCTCTCGGACCGTTTTGCAGAGGGTTTTTTATCCGATTCCATCAGCTGCAGAGCGGCTGAGTCAGCTGCATGCTGGCGGCCGATTACGGGTTTTAGGGGACTTGGCCCGCACGAACCTGTTTCTTTCTTTAGCGACCCTGACAATTCTGGGGCGGTGCGTTCACTGCAACGTTGGGCGTCCGGAACTTTGGATTGTTCCTCCAGCCGATTAGTTTTGAGGATGATTTTCGGGGTTAGGTTTTTTTGATCAAAACAAAGACATAACCCGCGAACACAAATAGGTTGAGAATGAAGCATGAGAGCGCCTGCAAAAATCCAGCGACAGGGTCTTTGATTTTCAGACGCACTGCGAGGGCGACCAGCATCATGAGGCTCAATCCGAGAGAGGCTAAGATGGCGCAGTACGGGTATGCGTATCCCACTAGAAGGCCGATGGCTGCGGCGACCTGCAGAGAGCCGGTGAGCACACGCATTTTAGGAAGGCCATAACGAAGAAACTCTTTCTTCATTCTCGGTAGGAAGAGGCAGGCTATTCCGTAGCATAGGAAACCGATTGCAGAAATGGCTTGGGCGGTTTCTAAAAGGTGATTCATTCAGTGCGTGAGGAGCGGCGGCAACGGCTGTAGGACTCCGCCTGTAAAGCAAAGGATGAACCGCAAATGAAAATTGTATCGCTTATTATTCAGATCATTGTGGCTTTCGGTCTTCTCAATGTATGGCTGCTTCGCTTCAACAAGCCGACGCCTTATCGCGGGGGAAGCGCTCGCTCGATGTCGGAGGAGTTTGCAGTATACGGTCTTCCTGGATGGAGCCTTTGGATGATCGGCGGGGCCAAAATCATTAGCGCTTTCTGTCTGCTTGTTGGGATTTGGTTGCCAGCTCTGGTGGTGCCTGCTGCTGCGCTAGTGATAGCGCTCATGATCGGTGCGGTTGTTATGCACGTGAAGGTTAATGATCCCGCGGCGAAGGCGGTTCCGGCGGGCACGATGATGGCGCTGACGGTCTTGGTGGTGCTCGTAAACGCATTTTGAAGGTTGCGCGACCCCCTGAATTTAAGGAAGCGCTGGAATGTTGAGAGGGTTCGAATTGTTGGGCCGTAGGGAATCCGGTCTGGTTGCGAAGCGCCCGTTTTTAGAGGCGTGGGCGCGGGATGCGATCCAGAGGATTCTACGGAGAGGAAAAGGCGGAGAATTGGACCTCTAAACTCTCGTAGCCGAGGGTGCGGTTGTAGACGGCTTCGCGTTCCACGCGCTCCTCAGCTTTGAGGAGGGTGATGGTACTGACTCGTTGGCAGAGAACTTTGAGCAAGGTGCGGAGAAGGAGTCGTGCGTGGGGTGCGCCGAGGCACAGATGGGTTCCAAATCCGAAGGACAAGTGTGGATTTGGTTTGCGGTCGAGTCGCACCTTCATGGGTTCTGGAAAGGCGGTTTCATCAAAATTCGCGGATGACCAGCAGAGGGAGATGCGTTGATTGGCTCCCACTTTGACGCCGTGAATCTCGGTCTCGGTAGGACAGACACGGCCTATTTGAGTGAGCGGCATGAAGACACGAAAGAACTCCTCACTCGCGAGCGTGATTCTTTTGGGGTCGGCGCGGAGAAATTCAAAATCCTCGGGGTGCTCGGCCAGATAACCGATTGCGCAGGCGATGGTGTGGATGATGGTGTCGCGACCGCCGGCGAATGCGAGATTTGCAAATCCCATCATTTCCTCTCGGGTGAGCGGCCGCTCTAGGTATTGGGCGTGGGCTAAGGTGCTAAAAAAATCGTCGCCCTTTTGAAGGCTTCCGCGATCAAACTGGGCATGGAGATATTGTTCTAATTCGACGCCCTTTTTCATGCCTTCTCCGACTCGAAAGACGTGGATTCCCCATTTTATCCAAGTGTCAGCTTCGGATTCTGGGACGTTGAGGAGGTAAGTCAGCGCGCGTGATTGGATTGGGAGGGCGAAGTCGCTTACGATTTTGACAGAGTCTTTGTGGAGCGCATCGATGAGCATTTCTTCGATAAGCGACTCGACTTTGGCGATAACCTCGGGGTTTTTGGCCCTGAGGAAGAAAGGTTCCACCAGATCGCGATAATGAGTGTGTTCTGGAGGATTTGTTTCGATGGGCAGTTGTCGCATAGTGCGAACATCTTCCTCGGAGGGAACAGGGACTCGGAAGGGCGCGTCGGAGCTGAATGATTCCCAGTTCTTTGCTGCTAAGCGGACGTCTTCGTGCCGGAGGAGCATGGTGATCTCTTCGCCGTGGAAGGGGCATTTTAAAACTCCACTATTATTGCGAGCGTCGCGAAAGGGATCCGAATAGGCATTCATGGAAGAGTGTTTTGGAAGGGGGGCGGAAACATTATTCGTGTTTTGGGATTAGTTTAAGAATGAAAACAACGGAGCGGTTGTCTGGGGCTGTCTGATTTCTGTTTTACGGATGGACTCGTAATTTGTGATTTGAATGGCTCACATTTGGTTGATGTCTTTCGGTTTTGCCTCCTCTGAATCTCTTTTCCGACCGACGCGCTCGGCACGTGAAGTGGCTATTGCCCACGGGTTGAAGGTGGATCGATGCGAGATTTTGCAGAATGGCAGCACGCTAGTCTTGCGGTTGAGTGAGTCGTTGGTGGCTCGAGTCGTTCAGGACTGTGATGGGCCTCGGCAAGGGACCGATTGGTTTGAGCGTGAAAATGCGGTGGCGAGTCATTTGACGCAACAGGAAGCCCCCGTGATTCCGCTGCACTGGGGCCTCCCGGCGGGGCCGCATGTCCGGGACGGGTATCCGATGAATTTCTGGGAGTTTGTAAAGGTGATCGAGGTGAAGCCTGCTGCGGAGGACATTGGACGGACGCTGTTTGAATGTCACAAAAGTCTAAGAAGTCTCGAGTGTCCGTTGCCGAGATTGGGGATTCTCCATGAAACCCGAGCGATGTTTGGGATGTTGGAAAGAAGATCCCTATTTTCGAGCGAAGATCTTGAGCTCCTTTGCGGGCATCTGGAGCGAACAACCACGGAGTTACAGGCAGGGCGGCATCAGGCGTTACATGGTGATGCGCACTTGGGAAATCTGATGAATACGGACAGGGGGTTGTTATGGACGGATTGGGAAGATGCGTTTTCTGGGCCCGTGGAGTGGGATTTGGCGTCGGTATTATGGAATGCGAAGTTTTTGGAGAACGATGGCGCTTTTGTAGAGAGTGTCCTTGGGGCGTATCGACACGCTGGAGGGTCGGTAGAAGAGGAGACTCTACGTCAGTGCTGGTGTGCTAGAGCTGCTGTCATGACGGCTTGGTATCCGTTACTTTATCCGAATCCTAATTCTGATCGGCGTGAGAAATTACAGCGTCGTCTTGAGTGGCTGCGTGGCTGGAGGGACTTTTGAAGCGGGGTTTTCAACTAAGCGCTTGGGAGGCCGGGATTGCGCCAATCGACGACGAAGGCAGGGAGTTGTCCCTCGTGTTTCGTGGGGATGTGGCGGGGTTCTGCGAGGATGTGGCCTCGCAGGCATTCGTAGGTGAGGGGGCCGAGAACGATATCTCCGCCCTGAGCGCCGTCGCAGTAACGGGACGCCTTGTTCACCGTGTCGCCAATAACGGTGTATTCGAGTCGGTCTTCGGCTCCGATGAATCCATGGAGCACCTCACCAGTGTAGACTCCGATGCCGAGTTCGCAGAATGGGAGTCCGTCATTTTTTCTGCGTTCATTGACGGCAAACATTTGGCGATGCATTTCGACCGCGGCTTGGACGGCCCTCCATGCATGGTATTCATCGGGTTCAGGGCTTCCAAACACAGCGAGGATTGCATCACCGATAAATTTATCGATGGTGCCGTCGTGACGAAAGATTTCCTGACCCAGTGCCTGGAAGTAATCGTTGAGCATATCGACGACAACTTGGGCATCGAGCGATGTGCTGGTTTTGGTGAATCCGCGAAGATCGGAAAGGAGAATGGTGACGGTGGATTTCTCGCCTCCGGGTTGAAGGCGGCCGGCGCGGGATTTGTCCAGCAGGCGGCTGCGGATTTTTGGGGAGAAGTTGGTGAGGAGGTTTTCGAGGGTCCTGTTGTTTTGTTCGATTTCTGCTTGGAGAAGTTTGTTTGCGACAGCTGAGGCGGCGTAATTAGCGACGGAAAGGAGGAACCGGAGATCTTCTGCGTTGAAGGCCTGGCGTCGATTGGGGTTGTCGACGAAGAGAACCCCAATGCTCTCGCCTTCCCACATGAGAGGGGCGTACATGCCTGTGCGGATCTGGATCGCGGCCATGCTTGCAGAGAGATTTTCCTGATCCGAATCGGTATCGCCCCAGATGAAGCCGGTGTGTTCTGAGGCAGCACGTTGGATTAGCGTGCGACTGATGGGAGGCGTATTGGTGGGGACGCTGGCTCGGATGCCGAGTTTACCCGTGCCGTGTTCTTTGATGAGAAGTGCGCCTCGAACGGCGCCTGGGATGAGCCCCATGACGCGGTCTAGAATGAGTTGGAAAAGCCGATCGAGATCTTGTTCTGCGGCAAGTTGAAGGGGGAGTTCGTACAGAAGTTCGAGGCGCTTGCGTTCCTGCTCAGAGACTCCTTGAAGGGGGGGAGGAGCGGCCACTGAGGCGCTCATTGTCATTCCGATGGCTCCGTCTAGATCGGAGAATTGAGCGGATGAATCTGAGGGTGGGAAGAACGATTCTTGCGCTTGGGCAGGTCTTGTTTCGGAAAAAACGTTTAGCAGCAAATGGCCAAGAGTGACGGTGGCTGGAAGGTCGGCGGAGAGCGGGTTCGATGCTTGAACATCATTCAGCCAGGTGCCTGCGCTGCTGCCGAGGTCGGAGACTTCGATGGTTTCCTCGGTGAGCGTTAACCGAGCGTGTTTGCGAGAGATTCCTGGGGAGGAGAGAACGAGGCTGCAGGAGGATTCGCGTCCTACGATGTAGGAGCCAGGCTCGACGGAGTGGCGTATTTCCTCCCCGTCTTCGTTGATGATTAAGATGTGGATGGAGGCGCTCATGAAGCGGGAGGAAGGGCGTGCGGCTCTTAACCGAGGAGCGTGTCCAGATGGTCGAAGCAGATTTGCGACCAAGTTTCCAGAGAGTCTCGTTGTTCCTGAAGTTCGCTTCGGGAAAGAAAGCGCAGGTCGGTGATGACTGCTTCGCCGCACTGAATGGAATCGGTTTCGCACTCGAATACATGAACGACGCCAAGATGAACCCGGCCCACTTCCGTGGAATCATCGTTTAGCAGCGCCACGGGGCGCTCTTGGTAAGGGGTGCTAATTTGGAGTTCTTCTGCAATTTCGCGAGCGAGAGCCTTGCGGTATGCGGTGAGATCGAACCCGGCGTGGTCGGTGTCGGTATCGTTCATGTGGCCGCCGATGCCGATGGAGCGTTTCGCTGCGAGGCGTTGTTCCCCGCTTTTAGAACCGCGGACGTAGGAGAGGATGCGTCCGGCGTGCGTAAAGATGGCGTAGGGGATGATTTGTTTGAAATTGGGGTCTTCTTCGGCCAGCGGGCGTTCCATGAAGCGCGGAGTGGGCGGGGTGAAGAATGCTTGGAGGTAGCGGTCGACCTCAAAGTGGAGTCCTTGGAAACTGCCGAGGGCATCTAGCGAGGTCCGTGGAACCACCAAAATCATCTCATCTTTCATAGGAAAACTTTTTCACGGACAAGGGCGGCTGTCGATGCTTGGGCTGAGAGTGGTTTATCGGTGAGTGTCTTGCCAAGGAGGGGAGCGGAGGAGATACCTTGGGGACGTTATGGAACTGAGTCCCGACCACAAATTATCAGGTATTCTTGCCCCTTTATTTGCCCTGAGGGGGACTCAAGATATGGGGATTGGGGACGTGGCGGCCTTGAGGGAGGCGGTGGATTGGGCTGCTGAACATGGCATTGGAGTGTTTCAGCTGCTACCGGTGAATGAAACGGGAGGGGATAATTCGCCTTACAATGCGATTTCCTCGGTGGCGTTGGATCCTCTGACTCTTGAGATTACGCCCGAGTCGATCCCTGAATTGAGTGCGGAGGAGATTCGGGAGGCGGTGACGCGTGCGTTTTCGGAGGGGAGGATGGAAGGGCCGGTTCAGTATAGGGTTGTGAAGGGGTTGAAGCGGGGATTACTGAAAAAGGCGTTTGAACGCTTTAACGAGGAGTCGTGGAAGAAAAGGAACCAAAGGGCTCGTTTATTTGAGGGTTGGATGGAGCAGGAGGAGGCATGGCTTGCGGGGTACTGTTTTTTCCGGGTGCTCATGGATTACAATGGGGGAGCAGAGCACTGGGACCGATGGCCTGAAGGGCAGAGGACGTTGAGCTCGGCGCGTTTGTGGTTGGCGAAACAGAAGGCGGAGTTTCAGAGGGAGTTTGAGCTCAGGATGCGCGAGGCCGCGTGGATTCAATGGGTGGCTTGGACCCAGTGGATGGAGACGAAGGCATACGCCGAATCCAAAGGGGTGGCACTGATGGGGGATGTTCCGTACGGGGTGAGTTATTACAGTGCGGATGTCTTTGGGTGCCCTGAGATTTTTGATTTGCGGTGGAGCTGTGGGGCTCCTCCTGAGCCTGCTTTTCAGCAGGATGCATTTACGAAGAACTGGGGGCAGAACTGGGGGGTGCCCTTGTATCGTTGGGACGTCCTTCAAAAGCGTGACTATGACTGGTGGAGACAGCGTGTTCGAAAGGTTCGGGAGGTTTTTCATCTGTTTCGAATCGACCATGCCTTGGGGTTCTTTCGGGTTTACAGCTTTCCGTGGAGGCCGGAGCAGAATGGAGACTTTGCGAATCTCTCAAGGGAGGAGGCTGCGGCGCGGACTGGGGGCGAATTGCCGCACTTCATCGAACACGACGACGACACGGAAGAGCATCGGATTCAGAATCAGACACATGGGGAGACGATTCTTCGAGTGTTATTGGAGGAAACAGGGCCTTACCGATTGATCGCGGAGGATTTGGGGACGGTACCGGAGTATGTGCGGCCGAGTTTGAAGCGGTTGAATGTTGCTGGGTTTAAGGTGCCGATTTGGGAATTGGATTGGGACACGACGCTTTTCAAGGGGAGTCATTATGAGGCGTTGTCGGTGGCTACGTACGCCACGCATGACCATCAACCGTTGCGCTCGATGTGGGAGAAGTGGATGGAATTGATCGCGGCGGGTGAATCTGGTCGGCCGGAGGATGCATCGGTTCGGGACTGGGTGTGGTGGGAGGTGCGCCGTTTAGGGGCTTGGGCTGGGTTTGAGGTGCCGTGTATTTTGCCGTTTGGCCAAGTGCATGAGCCGCTTTTGAGGGGGTTGCTAGCGTCCAACTCGTGGCTGGCGATCTCGATGATTACGGATCTGTTTGGAACGACCCAGCGGTTCAATGTTCCCGGGGCGGTGGCGGATTCGAATTGGAGTGAGCGTGTGGAGCTTCCGGTGCGTCGATGGGCGAAGGATTCCCAATTATCGGCTCGGATGGACCGTCTGCGTCCTGCACTACGGCGTGGGGCTTTTTGAAGTTAAGGCGACAGAGAGGATTGGGTAAGGACGTTTGGGGGCACGAGCTTGCTCGATTGGGGCTGTGACCCTAGGGTCGCGGTGCGTTTTTGATGTCTCGTGATCTCCCATAAGAAGTGGGCGAGGCGTTTCCCCCCCTTTTACTTTATGTCTGAATTTTCAATGGCTAGGGTCGCTCTGCGCCGGCCGTGGACGGTGGTTGTGGTGGTGCTGGCACTGTTTTTAGCGGCGTGGATGGCTTCTAAGAGAATGGCTCGGGATGTATTTCCCTCGCTCGGGGTACCGACCATTTATGTAGCCCAACCCTATGGGGGGATGGATCCGCTCCAGATGGAGGGTTTTCTTACTTACTATTACGAGTACCACTTTCTCTACATCACTGGGATTGAGCACGTGGAGTCGAAGTCCATTCAGGGGGCTTCGATCATGAAGCTCCAGTTTCACCCTGGGACCGACATGAGCAATGCCATGGCGGAAACGGTGGCATACGTGAATCGGGCTCGTGCGTTTATGCCGGCGGGAGCTCCAGGGCCGTTTGTGACGCGTTTTGATTCCGGCAGTGTTCCGGTTGGGAACCTTGTGTTTTCGAGCTCAAACAAAAATCGGACGGTTGGGCAGATGCAAGACGCGGCCCTGAACATGGTGCGCCCCTTGTTTGCGACCCTGCCCGGGGTTTCTGCGCCGCCGCCTTTTGGGGGAAGTGCGAGAACGATTCTGGTCAGCTTGAAGCCGGAACGGTTGCGGGCTTACGGCATTTCCCCGGACGAGGTGGTTGCCGCGATGACGGCGGCAAACACGATTAGTCCGAGTGGGAATCTCTCTTTGCCGTCTAGTTATCCGATTGTTCCAACCAATGCGGTGGTGAGGAATATTCAGGATCTGGCGGTGGTTCCGTTGAGGGTAAATTCTGAGGGGACGGTTGAGTTGCGTGATGTTGCGGAAGTGAGTGATGGCAGTGACTTGGTGACGAGCATTGCATTGGTGAACGGGGCGCGGACGGTTTACATGCCGGTGACCAAGCGTAGTGATGCCTCCACGTTGCGGGTGGTGGAATTGGTGAAAGCGAATTTGCCGAAATTTAAGGCGGCGTGTCCTGAGGACATCGATGTGAGTTTTGAATTTGATCAGAGTCCTTGGATTGAGCGAGCGATCCGGGATTTGTACAAGGAGGGGGTTCTTGGGGCGGTATTGACGGGTTTGATGGTCTTGTTGTTTTTACGCGACCTTCGCAGTGCCGTGATTGTGACGCTGAATATTCCGGCGAGTTTAGCCGGAGCGTTGTTGGGGTTATGGCTTTGGGGCGAGACGATCAATTTGATGACGCTGGGTGGACTGGCGTTGGCAGTGGGAATCTTGGTGGATGAAGCGACGGTGGCTATGGAGAACCTTCATTCGCACCGTCAGAGGGGAGCAGGGCTGGCTCGAGCGGTGGTGGATGCCATTACTGAAACAGCGCTTCCACGGTTACTGGCGATGCTTTGTGTGGTGGCAGTGTTTGTGCCCGCCCTATTCATGCAAGGAGCGGCAAAGGCCTTGTTCGCGCCGTTAGCCATGGCCGTTGGGTTCAGCATGATTGCCTCCTATGCGCTCTCTAGCACCCTGCTCCCAGTGCTCAGTGTGTGGTGGTTGCGTGAGGGGAATGTCCAGCATGCCAAAGATGAGGAAGGCTCAGGAGCGGGACGTGGGGGATTTATCAAGGCTCTGTCCAGAGGGGTGATCTCGCTGCGGTTTTTAGCGGTCCCAGTGTATCTTGGCGGTGCGCTTTTTGTTGCGGGTCTGATTGCTCCGAGGCTTGGGTTGGAGATTTTTCCACAAGTGGATGCGGGCCAGATTCAGTTGCGGTTTCGGGCGGCGAGTGGCACGCGTTTGGAGATCACGGAGCAAATTGCGCAGCAAATCTTAAAAGCGATTGAGCAGGAAACGGGTGGCGGGCAGGTGGCGATCAGCATGGGGTTGATTGGGGTTCATGCGTCGAATTATCCGGTGAACTTGATTCATCAGTGGAACAGCGGACCCGAGGAGGGGGTGCTGCAAATTCAGCTCAAACAGGGAGCGAGTGTGAAGGTGTCAGAGTTGAGGGAGCGGTTGCGGGATCGTTTTAAGAAGGAACTGCCGTCGGTGCGTTTGTCATTCGAGCCCGCGGATATTGTCAGTCGGGTGATGTCGCTTGGGTCTAGTACACCGGTGGAAGTGGCAATCAGTGGGAAGGATTTTGCGGTGACTCGAGATTTTGCGGAGCAGGTGCGTGCTGGGATGCAGAAGATCGATTTGCTTCGGGATGTGCAAATTGCGCAGGCGTTGGATTATCCGAGTGTGGAGGTTCAGATTGATCGGGAGCGGGCGGGATTGCTTGGGGTTCGTATGACGGATGCGACGAGGAGTTTGGTAACGGCGACTGCGAGCAGTCGGTTTACGGTTCCGAACTATTGGGCGGATACCAAGACTGGGGTGAGCTACAGCCTCCAGGTTCAGGTGCCGCAGGGGCAGATGAAGAGTGCGGAAGATTTATTAAATCTCCCGATTTCGGCAGGAAGCGCACGCACGATGATCTTGCGGAACTTCTCGAAAATCAGTGAGGGGACCATGGTTGGGCAGTACGACCGGTACAACATGGCGCGAACAGTCTCGGTGACAGCTAACATTCACGGGAGCGATCTTGGGACGGTTTCGCGCTGGGTGACTGAGGTATTGGGAGGGATGACAGTGCCGGCGGGCGTCAATGTGGCGTTGCGTGGGCAGATTCAACCGCTTCGAGAGATTCAAGAAGGGCTGGGGAATGGATTGGTGGCGGCGGTTATTGTCATTCTTCTTTTGCTAACCGCGAACTTTCAGAGTGTGCGTCTTGCTCTGGTTGTTTTGAGCGCGGTGCCGGCCGCTCTCGTTGGGGTTGTTTTGGCTTTATGGTTTAGCGGGACCACTCTGAACCTTGAGAGTTTCATGGGGGCGATCATGGCGGTGGGTGTTTCCGTTTCTAACGCGATTTTGTTGGTCACCTTTGCGCGCAAGGCGCAAGCCGCTGGGCTTTCCAGGAGGGACGCTGCCGTAGAGGGGCTGAGGGGACGCGTCCGACCCATTCTGATGACAAGCTTTGCGATGTTGGCTGGGATGATGCCGATGGCGGCGGCTGGATCGGCGTCTAGTCCGCTTGCGATTGCGGTGATTGGAGGGCTGACATGTGCAACGGTCGCCACCCTTCTGATTCTGCCTGCGGTTTATGCGCTACTTGCTGGCAAATCAGCGGCTTCTTCTTCGTTGGATCCGGATGATCCCGACTCGCGTTTTTACTCTGGAACCGAACCAAGCGGCGCACGTTTAACCTCCCAACCCCATCGATGATGACAAAAAACCATTTAGCAGCGGCATTGGCTTCTATCGGAATTCTGACGGCCGCCCGACCACTGCAGGGAGCTGAATTTGCGGGCGTGCATCCGGTTTCTGGAGTGATTCATCGGTGGGTGGGATTGCCTGCGAGTCTGGCCCCAAATCAATCGGTGCAACTTCATGCGCGGGTGGCTGGGTATGTAAAAATGATTTCCGTCGATAAGGGCGATCTTGTGAAGGCAGGTCAGGTTCTGGCGACCATTGAAGTTCCTGAATTGGAAGCAGACCGGATTAGGGCGAAAGCGGAGCAGGATGCTGCGGAGGTGGAATGGAAACGCCTTCGGGAGGCACGGTCTAAGTCCCCAGATTTGGTACTTCCACAAACGGTGGACAATGCTGAAGCGCGATATTTGCAGGCTAAATCGGTGTTGAGTCGTTGTCTGACGTTGGTGGATTTTGCGCAGATCCGTGCGCCGTTTGATGGCACGGTGGTGAGTCGTTCGGTAGATCCCGGGGCTTTTGTATCGATTGGTGGGACGCCGCTTTTGAGGTTGGTGGACGCCGCTAAGATGCGCTGTCAGGTGCCGGTGACGGAGTTGGAAACTCCGCTGGTAGCGATTGGAAAGCCGGTGAAAGTACTGGTGGATGCGCTTGGAGCGCCTGCCTTTGAGGGGCGGATTAGTCGGGTGAGCGGGTTGTTAGATCCCCAGACACGGACGATGCTGGTGGAGGCAGATCTTGAGAATGCGGGTGGCAAACTCATTGCGGGGATGAGCGCAACGGCACAAATCGGAGTCGACCGGCATGACCAAGCGGTCTT